>NZ_CP093340.1:1833000-2138500 GCF_022637415.1 Luteimonas sp. S4-F44 | reverse complement strand
ATACCGCGATCCCGCGCCCGGCCTACCAGCCCAACAGCGGCGGCCTGAGCAAGACCCGCCAGTGGGGCGTGTACGGCCACGCCAACCTGAGCCTGAGCGAGTACCTGCACCTGTTGGCCGGCGCGCGCCTGAGCCAGTGGCAGATCGAACAGCGCGACGGCTTCACCCGCGACCGTCCCAGCCTGAGCAATCCGCAGCCGGTGCGCCTGGGGCCGTGGACCGAGAACCGGATGCCGTCGGAAGTCACGCCGTTCGCCGGCCTGACCTACGCGTTGAGCACGCAGTGGACGGCCTATGGCAGCTACGTCGAGAGCCTGCAACCGCAGGAGAGTCGCACCGCCGACGGCCGGTTGATCGATCCCTCGCGCGGCGAGCAGTGGGAGGGCGGCGTCAAGGGCGCGCTGATGGACGGTCGCCTGCTGCTCAGCGCGGCCGCCTACCGCATCGACCAGGTCGGCCGCGCGCAGCCCGATCCCGACAACGAGGGCTTCTACGTCGCCGAGGGCGAGGTGGAATCGAAGGGCGTCGAACTCGAAGCCAACGGTCGCATCACCGACAACTGGTCGATCTTCGGCGGCTACGCCTACAACACCAACGCCTATGCGAAGGACACCACCAACGAGAACCGGCCGTTCACGCGGATCTCGCCCAAGCATGGCCTGAAGCTGTTCACGCACTACGACGTGACCACCGGCGTGCTGGCGGGGCTGCAGTTGGGGGCGGGCGTGAACTGGTATTCGCCGGTGGAGGGCGGCATTGCGGAGACGGCCGTACCGACCGTCGTGCGGCAGGGCGGCTATGCCGTGTTCGATGCGCTGGTGGGTTACCGGGTGCGGGACAATCTGACCGTGCGCCTGAACGTCGGTAACCTGTTCGACAAGGTCTACTACACCCGTATCTCGGCCACCGGCCGCGGCAACTTCTACGGTGAACCGCGCAACGTCACGCTGTCGCTGCGCACGACGTTCTGATCGGGTGGCGTGTCGGGCGGGCCCGCGCCCCGACCCGACACGCCGCGCGTGTCGACTTCCCCTGCACGCGGGGGGAGGGGCTGCCGCGCAGCCCATCCCTTTGCAAGCCACGGCCCGTCGTGTCCAGAATGCCGGCTCCCCCCGCGTCGTCTATGCCATGTCCCCGACACCGCCCAACTCGAAAGGCCGTGTGCTGTTCGCCAGCCTGATCGGCACCACCATCGAGTTCTTCGACTTCTACATCTACGCCACCGCCGCTGTGTTGGTGTTTCCGGCGTTGTTCTTTCCCGACGCCGATCCGGCCGCGGCCACGCTGCAGTCGCTGGCCACGTTCGCGTTGGCGTTCATCGCCCGCCCGATCGGCTCGGCGGTCTTCGGCCACTACGGCGACCGGATCGGCCGCAAGGCCACGCTCGTCGCCGCATTGCTGACGATGGGCATCTCCACCGTCGTCATCGGCCTGTTGCCCACGCACGCGCAGATCGGCATCGCCGCGCCGATCGCGCTCGCGCTGTGCCGCTTCGGCCAGGGCCTGGGCCTGGGTGGCGAGTGGGGCGGGGCGGTGTTGCTCGCGACCGAGAATGCGCCACCCGGCAAGCGCGCCTGGTACGGCATGTTTCCGCAGCTCGGCGCGCCGCTGGGCTTCTTCCTGTCGACCTCCACCTTCCTGCTGCTCGGCCGGCTGATGGACGAGTCCGCGTTCCTGGCCTGGGGCTGGCGCATTCCGTTCCTGGCCAGCGCCCTGCTGGTACTCGTCGGTCTGTGGGTGCGCCTGCGCATCACCGAAACGCCCGACTTCCAGCGCGTGCTCGACCGCCATGCGCGGGTGCGCTTGCCGATGCGCGAAGTGTTGCTGCGGCACGGGCGCGGTGTGCTGCTGGGCACGCTGCTGGCACTGGCGACCTTCGTGCTGTTCTACCTGATGACGGTCTTCGCGCTGAGCTGGGGCACTGCGCAGCTCGATTACACCCGCGAGCAGTTCCTGCTGCTGCAACTGGTCGGCGTGCTGTGCTTCGCCGTGACGATTCCGGTATCGGCGCTGTATGCCGACCGCGTCGGCCGTCGTCGCACGATGATCCTGGCCAGCATCGCGATCGCGCTGTTCGGCCTGCTGGGCTTTGCGCCGTTGTTCGTCGCCGGCAGCCCCGGCGCCACGCTCGCATTCCTGATGCTCGGCCTGGCGCTGATGGGCCTGACCTATGGCCCGGTCGGCACGCTGTTGGCCGAACTGTTCCCCGCCACCGTGCGTTACACCGGCGCATCGCTGGCGTTCAATCTGGCCGGTATCTTCGGCGCTTCGCTCGCGCCGTACCTGGCGACGTGGCTGGGCGGGCGCTTTGGCCTGCAGGCGGTCGGCGCCTACCTCGCGGTGGCGGCGCTGTTGAGTCTGGGCGCACTGCTGGCCTTGCCGCGCGACCGCCCGGCCACAGGCGCGCGCGCAGACGCCGGCCGCGGCACGTAGACTGATCCGCCGCCGTGCCGGAGTCCCGCATGAACATCTGGCTGTGGTCCAGCATCGCGCTCGCCGCGGTCGTGGGCATGGCGTTGCCGCTGCAGGCATTGCTCAATGCGCGCCTGGGTGCGCTGACCCATGGGGCGCTGTTCGCGTCCTTCGTCTCGTTCGCTGTCGGTACCTGCGCGCTCGGGCTGGCGCTGGCCGCCAGCCGCACGCCCTGGCCGACGTTGCGTGAACTCGCCGCGTTGCCGCCGTGGCTGTGGCTGGGCGGGCTGATCGGCGCGGTGTTCGTGTACAGCGGCACCTTGCTGGTGCCGCGGCTAGGTGCGGCTGGGATGATCTGTCTGATCGTGGCCGGACAACTGGTCGGCTCGTTGCTGGTCGATCACTTCGGCGTGCTCTCGCAGCCGCGTCCGATCGATGCGATGCGGGTGGTCGGCGCGGTGTTGGTGGGCATCGGCGCATTGCTGGTGGTGCGGCCGTGGCGGGTGGCGACATGACCCGGCCGGCCCCGATCGCGTTGCCGCCGCCAATGCGGGCGGCGTTGGAGACCGCCTACGCCACACCGCCGCGCGCCTATCACAACCTCGCGCATGTGGCCGAACTGTTGCGCCACTACGACGCCGTCGCCGCGGGCGAGGGCTGGGCGCAGCCGATCGAGGTGTGGCTGGCGGTGCTCTATCACGATGCGATCTACGAGGCCGGCCGCAGCGACAACGAGGCACGTTCGGCGCAGCTGGCGGCCGACGCGATCGCGCGTTGGCTGCCCGAGGCGGGCGTCGACGTCGCGCGCGTGATCGAACTGATCGAGCTCACCGCGCGCCACGGCAGTCTCGCGCCGAACGACTTCCCGCCCGATGCGCACGGTGACGATACCCGGCGGTTTCTCGACTGCGACATGGCGATCCTCGGCGCCGAGCCGGCCGCATTCGATGTCTATGACCGCGGCATCGCGTCCGAGTACCGCCACGTGCCGCGCTGGCTCTACGCGCTCAACCGTCGACGCTTTCTCAAGTCGCTGCTGGCGCGCGACCGGCTGTATCTCGACGACGGCTTCCATGCCCGGCTCGATGCCCAGGCGCGCCGCAATCTGCGCCGTGCGGTGACGACCAAGCGCTGAGGCCGGGCTATCATCGCTGCACGCTGCCGCTGCGGCGGCGCCGCCGTCTCCGTTTTCTCCGATCGCCATGGCCAAACTGTTGCTCAACCTGCGCTACGTGCCCGAAGACGAGGCCGCCGAGGTGCGCGCCTTCCTCGACGAGGCGCGCATCGACTGGTACCAGACCCGGCCCAGCCCGTTCGGGATCTCGCAGGGCGGGATCTGGCTGCGCGACAACGACGACCTGCCGCGCGCCAAGGCGTTGATGGCCGACTACCAGGCCAAGCGCCAGACGCAGGCGCGCGCCGCGCAGGCGCAGGCCGAGCGCGAGGGGACCGCCGAGACCTTCGCCGACATCGTGCGGGCCGATCCGGTGCGGGTGGTGCTGATCGTTGTCGCGATCGTGGTGCTGATCGGGCTGATGGCGGTGCCCGGCTACATGCTCTCGCGCTGAGTCCGCGTCATGCCGGGGCGACGCGGCGCGCTGCAAGCTCGTGCTGTCCCGTCGTCGTCCTGGCCGGCATCGCTGCCGGCGGACGGGGACGGGCGATTCTTCGCACCCGATGAGCGCATCGCCATGTCCGGCACACCGACCCGCGCGCAGCCCAAGCCCAAGACCAAGCCCTGGACGCGGCCGAATCCGAAGCCGCGAGCCGCCCGCGGTCGGCTGAGCACAGCGCAGAAGGACGCGGCGCAGCAGCGTGCCGACGAGCACGGCCGGCGTTATCCCAATCTCGTCGACAACATGTGGGCCAGCCGCCATCTCACGAAGGACGGCGCGCCGAAAGCGTGAGCGCGGTCCGGCCGACATGACCATCGGCACGGCGTCGAGTGCGCCGGGATTGTTAAGGTCGACGGTTGCCCGCGCGTGCGGGCCCGTCCATCGCTTTCCGGAGATTCCATGCGCCGACCCCGACCGCTGCAGCCGCTGCTGCTCGCGAGCCTGATCGCCACGTTCGCCCTGCCTGCCGCCGCGCAGCGCGACATCCGCTTCGACAGCGCCCAGGCCCCGGCCGGCGGCACGCTGGTGCTGGCGGTCCCGGAAGTGACCGAGGGCGCCGCGCGCGACGGTGCGTTCGCGCGGATCGACGCCGCCAGCCAGGGTGCACTCTCGCGAGCCATCGCTGCGGCGGGCTTCAGCGGCAAGGCAGACAGCCAGCTCGACCTGCCGGGCATCGCCGGCTACGACCGCGTGCTGCTGGTCGGGACCGGTGCGGGCACGCCCGATGCGCGCCGGATCGAGGACGTCGGTGGCCTCGTCGGACGGTTCGCCGCGCGCAGCCGGGCGCCGCAGGTCGATGTGCTGTGGGAGGGCGCCGAACCGGGCGCGGCCGCGCAACTCGCATTCGGCGCCGCGCTGGGCCAGTACCGCTTCGACAAGTACCGCAGCAGTGGCGATAGCGAGGCAGCCGGCACCGGCACGCTGGTCGTGCGCAGCCCGGCCGGCGCCGAGGCCGCGCGCCACTGGGACGGCGACTGGAAGGCGGTGGCCGAGGGTGTGGCGTTCGCGCGCGACCTCGTCACCGAGCCGGCCAATGTGCTGTATCCAGAGGTGTTCGTCGCGCGGACGCGCGAGGCGTTCGCCGGCAAGCCGAACGTCAGCATCGAGGTGCTCGACGTGCCGGCGATGGAGAAGCTGGGCATGGGCAGCCTGCTGGCCGTGGGGCAGGGCAGTGTGCGGCCGCCGCGGCTGATGGTCGTGCGCTACCACGGGGGTGCGCGCGGCGAGGCCCCGGTCGCATTCGTCGGCAAGGGCATCACCTTCGACACCGGCGGCATCTCGATCAAGGGCAGCGAGAACATGTGGCGCATGAAGTACGACATGACCGGCGCGGCCAGCGCGACCGGCGCCGTGCTCGCGCTCGCCGGTCGCAACGCGAAGGTCAACGCCGTGGCCGTTGCCGCGCTGGCCGAAAACATGCCCTCTGGGACCGCCGCGCGCCCCGGCGACGTGGTGCGTACCGCGTCCGGCAAGACCTACGAGATCATCAGCACCGACGCGGAAGGGCGCATGGTGCTGGTCGATGCGCTGTGGTACGTCCAGCGTCAGGACAACCCGCGGGTGATCGTCGACATCGCCACGCTGACCGGCGCGATCGTCACCGCGCTGGGCAACGACTACGCCGGCCTGTTCACCCGCGACGATGCGCTGGCCGCACAGTTGACCGCCGCCGGCCAGGCCGCCGGTGAGCCGGTCTGGCGCATGCCGATGCATCCGGGCTACGGCAAGCTGCTCGAATCGCCGATCGCCGACCTGCGCAACGGTGGCGGCCGCCCGGGTTCGGGCACGGCGGCGCACTTCATCGGCGAGTGGATCGATCCGGGCCGCGCCTGGGCGCATCTGGACATCGCCGGTATGGCCTGGCGCGACGGCAACGAACTGTCGACAACCCCGGCCGGCGCCTCGGCCTTCGGTGTGCGTCTGTTCGACCGCTTGGTGCGGCAGCACTACGAGCGCTGAGCTCGCGCCTCACGTTCGGTGTTTCTGTACTGGCGGCTTGGGCCCCGGGTCCTAGGATTGGCGCTCCCCGTAAGGAGCGGGGGGGCTGTCCCACAGCCATCACGCGCCATGGCGATCACACTCCCGCTCCGCGACGCGGAGACGGCCGGTCCTGCAGCCGCTGCGCGCCACGGCGATCGCGCTCCCTCCCCCGCGGCGCGGGGGAGGGCTGGGGTGGGGGCATGGGGCCGCTGGCGGAACGTCTCGCCCCCGAGATCGGCGCACACGCCGCGCTCCGGCGCTTCGGCGGCTCGCTCATTCGCGCGCGCCCTACCTGTTTTTCGCAAGCGCGCGCGTCGACGCCGGGGCCAGGGCAGGCCCCGCTACAATTGCGCCCATGATCGACAACCTCGCCGCCTACCACTTCGCCGCCATCGACGACCCGGCGGCCGTCGCCGACTGGCTGCGGGGACTGGCCGAAGCCGGCGACCTGCGCGGCACAGTGCTCGTCGCGCCGGAGGGCATCAATCTGTTCCTGGCCGGCCGCGTCGAGGCCATCGACACGCTGGTCGACGGCGTACGCGCAGACCCGCGCTTCGCCACGCTGCAGATCAAGCGCAGCCGCAGTGCGGCGGTGCCCTTCGCGCGGCTGAAGGTCAAGGTCAAGCCCGAGATCATCAGCTTCCGCCGGCCCGACGCGATGCCGCTGGCGGCACCGGCACGCGCGCCCGACGTCGCGCCCGAAGACCTGGCGCGCTGGATCGCCCAGGGTCACGACGATGCCGGCCGCCGGCTGGTGCTGCTTGATACGCGCAACCGCGAGGAGGTCGCCCACGGCAGCTTCGCCGGCGCGCTGACCCTGCCGATCGACAACTTCACCGAACTGCCCGACGCGCTGGCGCCCCACCGCGACGGGCTGCGCGATGCGACCGTCGTGAGCTTCTGCACCGGCGGCATCCGCTGCGAGAAGGCGGCGCTGTGGATGCGCGCCGACGGCATGGACAACGTGCTGCAACTCGATGGCGGCATCCTGGGTTACTTCGAACGCGTGGGTGGCTTCGGCTACGACGGCCGCTGCTTCGTGTTCGACGACCGCGTCGCGCTCGATCCCGCGCTGCGCCCGCTGCACGACGGCGCGGAGGCCGCGTGAGCTGGCTCGGCTTCGTCCTGGTCATCGTCGGCATCTGGCTCGCCTTCAAGGTCGCGGGCGTGGTGCTGCGTCTGCTGGTGACCGTGTTGATCCTGGTCGCGGCCTACTGGTGGCTGGCGCCATACTTCGGCTGGCCGCCGCTGGCGGAGGTCTGGCACGTGCTGGGGCCGGAGGTGCGGCTGCCGGACGTGTCGTTGCCGGAGATCGGGGGTCGGCTGTAAGCGACGCGCCGGTGCCCCCATCCGACGCGCATTGCGTCGACCTCCCACGCAGGCGGGGAGGTGCGAGCCTGACCGTCCTTCCATAACGCACGGAGTCGCTCTGCGCCTTCCTCCGCGAAGCGGGGCATTGCACCCTTTACGGGAAGGTTGGGATGGGGGCGCGTCTGGGGCGGCCCGGTATCTCCACGCGGTCGTGTCCGCTCAGCCGAACTCCCGCGACGGCAGCACGAAGCGGCGGTCGGGCCGGCCGACGAGGTCGAGGAAGGTGTTGAACACCGCTTCGGCACGCGCCTGCATCGGCGCGATGTGCTGGGCGGTGAGTGCGCGGATGGCCTCGGCATCGTGTGGCAGGCCGGCGGTGGCGAGTTCGTCGCGATAGGCCGGCGTCCCGAGCCAGCGTTCGATCAGCGGCGCGTCCATCTCCAGATGGAACTGGAACCCGTAGGCGTTGTCGCCGTAGCGGAAGGCCTGCTGCTCGCAACTGTCGGTGCGCGCCAGGTGCACGGCGCTGCTGGGGATTTCGAAATGCCGGCCGTGCCATTGGAACACCGGCGCGCCAGCGCCGAGCGGGGCGAGCACGGGGTCGCCGAGCCCGGCCTCGGTGCTGCGTAGCGGGTACCAGCCGATCTCCGGCCGCGCGATGCGCCGCACCGGCGCGCCGAGCACGTGCGCCAGCAACTGCGCGCCCAGGCAGATCCCCAGCACCGGACGGCCGAGTTCGAGCATGCGCTCGATCGCGCGCAACTCGGTCAGCAGGTGCGCCCGCGCATGCCGGTCCTCGACGTTCATCGGACCGCCCAGCACGATCAGGCCGCGGTAGCGGTCGACATTGGGCTGCGCATCGGGCTCGCGCTCGAAGTTGACGAAGCGGATCCGGTGCCCACGCCGGCGGATCAGCGGATCGAGCGTCCCCAACGGTTCGGCGGCGACATGCTGGAAGACAAGAATGCGGGGCATCCCCCGATTCTAGGCAAATCTAAAACCGGGGTCAGAGTCGAGTTTCGCTACGAAACGCCGGGTCGAGCGCAGGTCAGGCGAAATTCGACTCTGACCCCGGTTTTGATGTGGGTCAGTCGCGGCGGGGGCCTTTGCGCGGGCCGCCGGGACGGAAGCCGGGCTTGCCGGGCGGCTTGCCGGCAAACGGACGCTTGCCGGTACGCGGCGGCGCGGCGGCCATGTCGGCATCCTCGGCGCGGCGCATGCGGATCGACTGGCCGGCGACGCGGACTTTCTTCAGGTGCTCGAGCAGTTCGCGCGGCATGCCTTCGGGCAGGTCGACCAGGCTGTAGTCGTCGCGGATGTCGATCCGGCCGATGTAGCGGCTTTCCAGGTCGGCCTCGTTGGCGATCGCGCCGACGATGTTGCCCGGCTGCACGCCGTGGACATAGCCGACTTCGATGCGGAAGGTCTCCATGCCCACGTCGGGCTCGCGCGGACCCTGGTCGGCGCGCGGCGCGCGGGGCTCGCGCGGTTCCCGCGGCTCGCGTGCGGCGCGCGAGGCCTCGCGGCCGCCGGGCCGCTCGACGAACTCGCGCTCGAACGGCTTTTCGGGCTTGCGCGGCGGGTCGAGCAGCAGCGGCGTGTCGCCCTGGACCAGCGTGGCCAGGGCCGCGGCGATCTCGGCGGCGGGCACGTTGTGTTCGCGCTCGTAGCGGTCGACCAGGTCGCGGAACTGCGCCAGTTGCGGGCTCTCCAGCGCGCCGGTGATCTTCTCCAGGAAGCGGTCGACGCGGCGCTCGTTGACGATCTCGACCGTCGGCAGCTGCATCTGCTCGATCTTCTGCCGGGTCGCGCGCTCGATCGCGCCGAGCATGCCGCGCTCGCGCGGGGCCACGAACAGGATCGCCTCGCCGCTGCGCCCGGCGCGGCCGGTGCGGCCGATCCGGTGCACGTAGCTCTCGGTGTCGTAGGGGATGTCGTAGTTGAGCACGTGGCTAATGCGCTCCACGTCCAGCCCGCGCGCGGCGACGTCGGTCGCGACGAGCACGTCGATGCGACCGTCCTTGAGTTGCTGGATGGTCTTCTCGCGCTGCTTCTGGTCGAGATCGCCGTTGATCGCGGCCGCGGCCAGGCCGCGCGCCGAGAGCTTCTCGGCCAGTTCTTCGGTCGCCAGCTTGGTGCGCGCGAAGATGATCATCGCGTCGAACGGCTCGGCTTCCAGGATCCGGGTCAGCGCGTCGAGCTTGTTGGTGCCGCTGACCATCCAGTAGCGCTGGCGGATGTTGGCGGCGGTCGTGGTGGTCGCCTTGATCGCGATCTCGATCGGCTCGCGCAGATAGGTCTGCGCGATGCGCCGGATCTGCGTCGGCATCGTCGCCGAGAACAGCGCCACCTGACGCGAGTCCGGCGTCTTCTTCAGCACGGCCTCGACATCGTCGATGAAGCCCATGCGCAGCATCTCGTCGGCCTCGTCGAGCACCAGCGCGCGCAGTTCGGAGAGGTCCAACGAGCCGCGCTCGAGATGGTCGATCACCCGGCCGGGCGTGCCGACGATCACCTGCACGCCGCGCTTGAGCGCCGATAACTGCTGGGCGTAGCCCTGGCCGCCGTAGATCGGCAGCACATGGAAGCCGGGCATATGCGCGGCGTACTTCTGGAACGCCTCGGCGACCTGGATCGCCAGCTCGCGGGTCGGGGCGAGCACCAGCGCCTGCGGCTTGCGGGCGGCCGGGTCGATGCGCGCCAGGATCGGCAGCGCGAACGCGGCGGTCTTGCCAGTGCCGGTCTGGGCCTGGCCGAGCACGTCGCGGCCCTCGAGCAGCGGCGGAATGGTCGCGGCCTGGATCGGCGACGGCGACTCGTACCCCACGCCGGCCAGCGCGCGCAGCAGCGGCTCGGGCAGGGCGAGGTCGGTGAACTTGGGGGTGGAAGCGTTGGGAATGGGCGTCTCGGCGCTCATGCTGCGGTCTCTCGTAGCGCCGGCGCAGTGCCGGTCGGGGGAACCGCATAGTGTAACCCGCGATGGCCCCGGGATTCGCGGCAGGCGCATCAGGGCATGCTCGATCATGCCGGGCTGCGGTCCGTGCAGCGATTGCCGGCCCTCGGCGCGCACGCCGCCCCGGTTCTCTGCGTCTTGTCATGCCCTGGCCCATCATGGTGACCGCGAGCCGAACGCAGAGGACCCGATGGCGACGATCCGTGTGCATCACCTGAACAACTCCCGCTCCCAACGCGTGCTGTGGTTGCTCGAGGAATTGGGGCAACCGTACGAGGTCGTGCGCTATCAGCGCGATGCCCGCACGATGCTCGCCCCCGAGTCGCTGCGCGCAGTGCATCCGCTGGGTAAGTCGCCGGTGGTCGAGCTCGACGGCCGCGTGCTGGTGGAGTCGGGGGCAATCGTCGAAACCCTGGTCGAACGCTTCGACCCCACGCATACGCTCTCGCCCGAACCGGGCGACGAGGACGCGCGGCTGCGCTACCGGCAATGGCTGCATTACGCCGAAGGCTCGGCGATGCCGCCGCTGTTGCTGACCCTGGTGATGGCGCGCCTGCGCAGCGCGCCGATGCCGTTCTTCGTGCGACCGGTCGCGCGCGGCATCGCCGACCGGACGATGAAGGCCTTCGTCGGCCCGCAGTTGGCGACGCATCTTGGCTACGTCGAGCGCGAACTGCAGGCGCAGCCGTGGCTGCTCGGCGAGCGCTTCAGCGCGGCCGACATCCAGATGAGCTTTCCGCTGGAGGCGGCGGTGGCGCGCGCCGGGGAGTACGTCGGTCCTCGCATTCGCGACTTCGTCGAGCGGATCCATGCGCGGCCCGCCTACCGGCGCGCGCTCGAGGTCGGTGGTCCGTACGAGCTGGGGCGATGAGCGCGATGGTCCTGCCGCAGGTCGTGCTGGCGCATGGCCTGCGCTTCGACAACCGTTTCGCGCGCGAACTGCCGGGCGATGCCGAGGCCGGTAGCCGGCGACGCCAGGTCGAGGGCGCATTGTGGTCGCCGGTGCTGCCGACGCCGGTCGCCGCGCCACGCCTGCTCGCCCATTCGGCCGAAATGGCGCAGGCGCTGGGCTTCGATGCCGACACCGTCGCCTCGCCAGCGTTCGCGCAGGTCTTCGGCGGCAATGCGCTGGCGCCGGGGATGATGCCCTACGCGGGCAACTACGGCGGGCACCAGTTCGGCCATTGGGCCGGGCAGCTGGGCGATGGCCGCGCGATCACGCTGGGCGAGGGCGTCGCCGACGACGGCCAGCGCTGGGAGTTGCAGCTCAAGGGCGCCGGCCCCACGCCGTACTCGCGCACGGCCGATGGGCGGGCGGTGCTGCGCTCGTCGATCCGCGAATTCCTCTGCAGCGAGGCGATGCATCACCTGGGCATCCCGACCACCCGCGCGCTGTCGCTGGTGGCCACCGGCGATGCGGTCGTGCGCGACATGTTCTATGACGGCCATCCCGCCGCCGAGCCAGGCGCGGTGGTGTGCCGGGTCGCGCCGTCGTTCGTGCGTTTCGGGCATTTCGAACTGCCGGCGGCGCGCGGGGACCTCGCGCTGCTCAAGCGCCTGGCCGACTTCACGATCGCGCGCGACTTCCCGCATCTGGCCGGCCACGGCGAGACGCGCTACGGCGACTGGTTCGCCGAGGTCTGCACCCGCACCGCGACGATGATCGCCGGCTGGATGCGTGTGGGCTTCGTGCACGGCGTCATGAACACCGACAACATGTCGATCCTGGGCCTGACGATCGACTACGGTCCCTACGGCTGGATCGACGACTACGATCCGGACTGGACCCCCAATACCACCGACGCCCAGGGCCGACGCTACCGCTTCGGCTGGCAGCCGCGCATCGCGCACTGGAACCTGGGCCGGTTGGCGCAGGCGCTGGCGCCGCTGTTCGGCGAGGTCGCGCCGCTGCAGGCCGGGCTCGACGCCTATGTCGCCGCCTACGGCGCCGCCGATCGCCGCAATACCGCCGCCAAGCTCGGCCTGCCGGATACGCGCGAGGGCGACGTCGCGCTGATGCAGCGCCTGCACGGACTGCTGCAGGCCGGCGAAGTCGACATGACGCTGTTCTTCCGCGGGCTGGCCGATCTCGACCTCGCCGCGCCGTCGCTCGATACGATCGACGAGGCGTTCTACGACCCGGCGCGGCGCGCGGCGGTCGAAGAGGGGCTGGTTGCGTGGCTGCGCGACTATGCCGCGCGCCTGGCCGACAGCGCCGAACCCGCTGCGGACCGACGATCGCGCATGCACGTCGCCAATCCGCGCTATGTGCCGCGCAACTACCTGGCCCAGCAGGTGATCGACCGCGCCGAAGGTGGCGACGCGACGGGTATCGCCGAGTTGCTTGACGTGTTGCGCCGCCCCTTTGATGATCAGCCGGGTCGCGACGCCTTCGCCGGCCGCCGCCCGGACTGGGCGCGCACCAAGCCGGGCTGCTCGATGCTGTCGTGTAGCTCCTGACGGCGCGTGCTGGCCGGGGTGGTCGCGCGGGGATGTGGCGCCGGTCGTGACCGCGGTCGCGGCCTGCCGACACCGGGCGTGGCAGGCTGGCCTTGTCTCTGACTGCCTGGAGGTCCCATGAAACCGCTCGCCGCCGCGCTCTCGCTGCTGCTGCTCGCCGCGTGCACTGATGCAGATCGTGCACCGACGTCTCCGGGCGCTGCGTCCGACCCCGGCGTTGCGCCGGCGTCGGACGCCCGCACCACCGCCGCTGCGCCGCCCGCCACGACCGGCGACACGGTCACGGCGCCGGAAAACGCCCCATTCTGTCCGGACGGCGAGACCGTCGTGTTCGGCTGCCGCAACTCGGCGGGCGTCGATGCGCTGTGCGGGTCGCCCGACGGCGCGCGCATGACCTACCGAAGCGGCGCAGCGCAGGGCGCGGCGCCACCCGCGGTCTATCCGTCCGACGACACCGCGCCGTCGCAGGCATTTCGTGGCGGCACGTTGATGTACTCGGGCGGCGGCGGTGCGTTCCTGCGATTCGACCATCAGGGGCAGGTGCATACGCTGTACACCGGCATCGGCCGTGGCTGGGAAAAAGCGGGTGTGGTGATTGCGTCGGCTGGCGACGCTCCGATCGAACGCAGTTGCGACGGTGACGTGGTCTCGCAGATCGGGCCCGCACTGTTCGCGCGGTCCGGCATCCCCACCGACCCGGCAGGCTTCGAGATTCCCTGAGTGCGACGCGCGCGGTCCGGTGTCGGGCGCCGCGCGTCAGTCCGGTCGAAGTGCAACCGGACGACCGCGCCGCTGTCGAGCGTCATGCACGCCACCGGCCATCACCGGTGGCGTTGCGGGGCTCAGTTCAGGATCGCACTGGCGCGCGCGTAGTAGGCCTCGCGGTCGGCCAGGCCATTGGTGCCGCCATTGATCAGGCGCGTGACTTGGGTGAAGTCGCCGGCATCGGCGGCGGCGTTGATGCCGCGGCTTTCCCAATACCAGGCGGCGATGCGTGCGGCATTCTCCGGCTGCGCGGCGAGCTCGGGATTGTTGACCAGGTCCAGACCCAGCGCGCGCCCGGCCTCGGTGTAGTTGGCGCGGCCGGTCACCTGGATGTAGCCGCGGCCCTTGTAGCGCTCGCCGTCGCCGGGCTGGGTGTTGCCCAGGTCCGCGCGGCCTTCGTACGCCGCGCCGCTGGCGATCTCTTCCATGTAACGGAAGCCGCCGCTCTCGTGTGCCAACTGGGCGATGAACATCGCCTGGCGCTGCGGTGTGTCGATATTGGCCTCGGCCATCGCGGCGTTGAGGTGCGGCGCGACAGCTTCGGCCGTCGCGGTGTCCAGCGTGGGCACGATCTGCTGCAATTCGGCCGCGGTGACCCCGCCCGCGCCGCCGGTCGCCGGCGGTGCGGTCGGGTCCGGGCCCTCGACCGGGCCGGCCCCGTCGCCGCCGGTCCCGCCGCCGCTGCTGCCGGGCAACTGGATCCGGTCGCCGACCCCGATCAGGTCGGGATTGCGGATCTGCGGATTGGCCTCGAGCAGCGCCTGCACGCTCGTGCCATTGGCCGAGGCGATGCCCGACAGCGTGTCGCCGGGCTGCACGGTGTAGCTGCCACCGGCGCCGCTCGCGGCCTGCGTGGCGCCGCCGGGGACGTGGATGGCATCGCCGGGATAGATGACATCCGGGTTCAGCACCTGCGGGTTCGCTGCCAGCAGCCGGTCGAGCGGCACACCGAGCTGCGCGGCCAGGCTGGACAGCGTATCGCCGTGCTGGACGGTCAGCGCGCGCCCGCTGGGCGCATCGGAGGCGGGAAGGGCGGTCTGCGGACCGACGGCGGAAATGGCGTTCATCGACGTCTCCTTCGGGGGCGGATCGCGCTGCGAGGCGGGCGGGCGATCCGGGGTGCCTTCTGGATACCCCGGTGCCGGCACCGGTCCAACTAGGGATCACCCTAAGGGCGCGGCTTCAGGTGCGTCCGATGTCCAGGACTGCGACGGCGGTCCGGTCCGCGGCGCGGACCGCTACACTGTGCGGATGCCTTTGATGACCTTGAATGCCGTCGACTACAGCGTCGGCGGCCCTTTGCTGCTGGACGGTGTCGAGCTGGCGATCGAGCGTGGCGAGCGGATCGCGCTGATCGGCCGCAACGGTGCCGGCAAGTCCACCCTGATGCGCCTGATCGACGGCGAGCTGAAGCCCGACGACGGCGAGATCCGCCGCGAGCAGGGCGTGCGCGTGACACGCCTGGAGCAGGAAGTGCCCGCGGGCGCCGACGGCAGCATCTTCGACGTGGTGGCCGGCGGTTTGGGCGAGGCGGGCGCGGCGCTGGCTGAATACCACCGCCTGCTGCACGCCGAGGACTACGACGCACTCGCCGACGTCCAGGCGCGCATCGACGCCCTCGACGGCTGGCGCATCGACCAGCGCGTGACCGAGGTCCTCGAACGCCTGCAGCTCGACGGCGATGCGGCATTCACGCGGCTGTCGGGCGGCATGAAGCGCCGCGTGCTGCTGGCGCGCGCGGTGGTCTCGGCGCCGGACATCCTGCTGCTCGACGAACCGACCAATCATCTCGACATCGCCGCGATCGACTGGCTCGAAGGCTTCCTCAAGCAGTGGTCCGGCGCGATCGTGTTCGTCACCCATGACCGCCGATTCCTGCGCTCGCTGGCGACGCGGATCATCGAGATCGACCGCGGCAAGCTGACCAGCTGGCCCGGCGACTGGGACAACTACGTGCGCCGCCGCGAAGAACGTCTCAACGCCGAGGCGCAGGAGCAGGCGCGTTTCGACAAGCTGCTGGCGCAGGAAGAGGCGTGGATCCGCCAGGGCATCAAGGCCCGCCGCACCCGCGACGAAGGCCGCGTGCGCCGGCTCAAGGCGATGCGCCTCGAACGCGCGCAGCGCCGCGATCTCACCGGCAACGTACGGATGGCCGCGGCCTCGGCCGGCAATTCCGGCAAGAAGGTCGTCGAGCTCAAGGACATCAGCTTCGGCTTCGGCGAGCGCACCCTGATCCGCGATTTCTCCACCACGATCTTCCGCGGCGACCGCATCGGCCTGATCGGCGCCAACGGCACCGGCAAGACCACGCTGCTCAAACTGCTGCTGGGCGAACTGCAGCCGCAGACCGGCGAGGTGCGCGCGGGCACGCAGCTGCAGATCGCGTACTTCGACCAGTACCGCGCGACGTTGCGCGAGGACTGGAACGCGTTGGAGAACGTGGCCGAGGGCCAGGACTTCGTCGAGATCAACGGCACCCGCAAGCACGTGATCGGCTATCTACAGGATTTCCTGTTCACGCCCGAGCGCGCGCGGGCGCCGATCACCCGCCTGTCGGGCGGCGAGCGCAACCGTCTGCTGCTGGCCAAGCTGTTCGCGCAGCCGTCGAACCTGCTGGTGATGGACGAACCGACCAACGACCTCGACGTCGAGACGCTGGAACTGCTCGAAGAACTGCTGGGCGAGTATCCGGGCACGCTGCTGCTGGTCAGCCACGACCGCGACTTCCTCGACAACGTGGTCACCTCGACGCTGGTGATGGAAGGCGAGGGTCGCGTCGGCGAGTACATCGGCGGTTACGAGGACTGGCTGCGCCAGCGCCCGCAGCCGGGCGAGGCGCTGCCCGCGACGACGCTCGCGGCGAAATCCGCAGCGAGCGCCGTGCAGGCCGCCTCGACGCCGGCGGTGGCCGAGGCGCCGGTCGCAGCCAAGCGCAAGCGCAGCTACAAGGACCAGCGCGAACTCGAGCAATTGCCCGGTCGCATCGAGCAGTTGGAGAGCGTCATCGCGCGCATGACCGAGGAGATGAACACGCCGGCCTTCTATCAGCGCGATCCCTCGGCGATCGCCGCGCACGGCCAGGCGTTGCAGGAGGCGCAGGACGCGCTCGATGCCGCGTACTTGCGCTGGACCGAACTCGACGCCTGACCCTCACCCGCGACGGCCGCCCCCGTGCTGATCACTCGACCGCTGCCCGCCGACACCGACCTGCTCGCGCTGCAGCGCGCCGCGCCCGCGCGCCATCCGCTGCTGCTGCAGTCGGTCGCGCACGGCACCGCACAATCGCGCTGGGACCTGCTGCTGGCGACCGACGGCGCCTCGCTGCGACTGGACGCCGACGGCACCACCCGCGACGCCGACGATCACCACCTCGACGGTGCGTTTCTCGATCTTCTCGATGCGCAGTGGCACGCCGCACGCATCGATCGCGACGAACCGCGCTGGCCGTTCCGCGGCGGCTGGGCGCTGTATCTGGGCTATGAACTGGCCGCGCAGGTCGAACCGGTGTTGGACCTGCCCGCCGCTGTCGGCCATCTGCCGGTCGCGATGGCCTGGCGCTGTCCGGCCGCGGTGCTGCGCGACCATGCCACCGGCGAGGTCGTCGCGGTCGCCGAACCCGGCCACGCCGCGCTGCTCGACGCCTTGACAGAGGCAGCTTCGGTAGCGGCTGCGCCGTTGCCGGCCTGGCGTGAACCGATTGCGCTCGACGAGGACGCCCCGGCGCGTTTCACCGATGGCGTGCGCCGCGTGCTTGACTACCTCGCCGCCGGCGACGTGTTCCA
The DNA here is from genome assembly GCF_022637415.1 of Luteimonas sp. S4-F44. Taxonomy (NCBI): domain Bacteria; kingdom Pseudomonadati; phylum Pseudomonadota; class Gammaproteobacteria; order Lysobacterales; family Lysobacteraceae; genus Luteimonas; species Luteimonas sp. S4-F44. Next base: position 2,121,221 of record NZ_CP093340.1, on the reverse strand, counting down.
GGCCAACCTCTCGCGCGGCTGGCGCGCCAGCTTCGAAGGCGCGCTCGACCCCGCCGCGCTCTACGCCCGCCTGCGCGAGCACAATCCCGCACCGTTCGCCGGCTTGCTGCAGGGCGCGGGCTGGGCGGTCGCCAGTGCCTCGCCCGAGCGTCTGGTGTCGGTGCGTGGTGATCTCGTCGAGACCCGGCCAATCGCCGGCACCCGCGCACGCTTCGATGGCGACGATGACCTTGCCCGCGTGCAGGAACTGGTGGGCCACCCGAAGGAACGCGCCGAGCATGTGATGCTGGTGGACCTGGAGCGCAACGACCTGGGGCGTGTATGCGTGGCCGGCAGCGTCGAGGTCGACGAGCTGATGTGCGTGGAGAGCTACGCGCATGTGCACCACATCGTCAGCAACGTCCGTGGCCGGTTGCGGTCCGATGCGACGCCGGGACGGACGATTGCCGCGGTGTTCCCCGGCGGCACGATCACCGGCTGCCCGAAGGTCCGCTGCATGCAGATCATCGCCGAGCTCGAAGGGCAGGGCCGCGGTGCCTACACCGGCGCGATGGGCTGGCTCAACCGCGATGGCGATCTCGATCTCAACATCCTGATCCGCAGCGCCGAGATCGAAGGCAACACCGCGCGCTTCCGCACCGGCGCCGGCATCGTCGCCGACTCCGACCCCGCGCGCGAACTCGACGAAACCCGCGCCAAGGCCCGCGGCACCCTCCGCGCGCTGGGGTGCGAGGGCTGAAGCGCAATTTGCGTAAGCACGGACGCCTCGCGTGATCACCTCTCCCGCCCGCGGGGGAGGTCGGCGCGCATCGCGCGCCGGGTGGGGCGCCGTCAGGTCTCCGCCATCGACACCAGCGGCACGCGCCTGACGCCGCACAGCAGCCGGTACGCGCTCGTCTGGCTGCGCGCGACGACCTCGCCGGCCGGGACCTGGCGGCCCCACAGTTCGACCTGGCTGCCGACGCCCGCTTGCGGATGCTCGGTCAGATCGACGGTGAGCATGTCCATCGACACCCGGCCGATCAGCCGACCCGGGCGCCCGTCGATCGCAACCGGCGTGCCGGTGGCGGCGAACTGCGGGTAGCCATCCGCGTAGCCCATCGCCACCACGCCGACGCGCGTCGGCCGCGGCGTCACAAAAGTCCCGCCGTAACCCACGGGTTCGTCGGCCGGCAGCTCGCGCACCGCGATGACCTGCGATTGCAGCGTCATCACCGGCTGCAGTTGCGCCGCGGCCGGATGCCCGGGCGCGAACGGCGATGCGCCATAGAGCATCAGCCCCGCGCGCGCCCAGTCGCCGCGCGCCTGCGGCCAGGCGAGCAGGGCGGGGGAGTTGCACAGACTGGTCTCGCCTGGCAGGTCGGCGGTGACCGCGGCGAACGTGGCAATCTGCTCGCGCGTGCGGTCATGTTCGGGCTCGTCGGCGCGCGAGAAGTGGGTCATCTTCAGCAAACGCCCGACCTGCGACAGCGCGCGCAGCCGTTGCCAGGTCGCGGCATAGGCGCCCGGATCGATGCCGACGCGGTGCATGCCCGAATCGAGCTTGAGCCACACGTCCAGCGGCCGCGACACCGTCGTGCGCGCGAGCGCTTCGACTTGCCAGGACGCGTGCACGACCATCCACAGGTCATGCTCGGCAACCAACGGCAGCTCGTCGGCGGCGAGCACGCCCTCGAGCAGCAGGATCGGCGCGGTGATGCCGGCCTCACGCAGCGCCAGCGCTTCTTCTAGGAACGCGACCGCGAAGCCATCGGCTTCGCTCGACAGCGCCTGCGCGCAGCGCACCGCGCCGTGGCCGTAGGCGTCGGCCTTGATCACCGCCAGGACCTTGCCGCCGCCGAGGCGGCGGGCGAGTCTGTAGTTGTGGCGCAGAGCCTCGAGGTCGATCAGCGCGCGAGCGGGGCGCATTGCGGGTGTCCTTGCTGCGGGGAAAATCAGCGAGCCATTGTCGCGCCTGCGACGCTGCGCGTGTCCGCCAGCGACGCAGTGTCCCGTGCATGTCCGTAGCGGGAGAGGTCGAGTCCGTCGCTGCGGATCGCGGTCGGCTGCATCGCCATCAGGTCGGCCAGGTAGCGGCCCGAGCCGCAGGCCATCGTCCAGCCCAGCGTGCCGTGGCCGGTGTTGAGGAACAGGTTGCGGTAGCGGGTGGCACCGACCACGGGCGTGCCGTCGGGCGTGGCCGGCCTCAGGCCGGTCCAGAAGTCGGCCGCGGCGAGGTCGCCGCCATGCGGATACAGGTCGCCGACCACTTTTTCCAGCGTCGCGCGCCGACGCGGATCCAGTCGCATGTCGAAGCCGGCGACCTCGGCCATGCCGCCGACACGGATCCGGGTGTCGAAGCGGGTGATCGCAACCTTGTAGCTTTCGTCGAGCACTGTGGACACCGGCGCCATCGCCGGGTCACGGATCGGGATCGTCAGCGAATAACCCTTGAGTGGGTATACCGGCACGTGCAGGCCCAGCGGTCGCAGCAAGGCAGGCGACCAGCTGCCCAGCGCCATCACGTAGCGGTCGAAGCGCTCCAGGCGGCCATCGATGCGCACGCCGTCGATCCGGTCGCCGCTGCCTTCGATGCGCTCGATCGTCTGCCCGAAGCGGAACGTCACGCCTTCGTCCTCGGCCAGTGCGGTCAGTCGCTCGGTGAACAGCCGACAGTCACCGGTCTGGTCGTCGGGCAGGCGCAGCGCGCCGGTCAAGCGGTCGGCGACGCCGGCCAGCGCCGGCTCCACGCGCGCAATGCCGGCGCGGTCGAGCAGTTCGTAGGGCACGCCGGCCTCGTCGAGCACCGCGGTGTCGCGGCCGGCGTGGTCGAGCTGCGCCTGGGTGCGGAACACCTGCAGTGTGCCCAGCTGGCGCGCCTCGTAGGCGATGCCGGTCTCGGCGCGCAGGGCGTCCAGGCAGTCGCGGCTGTACTCGGCCAGCCGCACCATGCGCTCCTTGTTCACCGCGTAACGCGCGGCGGTGCAGTTGCGCAGCATCTGCGCCAGCCACAGGTACTGCTGCGGATCGGAGGTGAGTCGGATCGCCAGCGGCGCGTGCCGTTGCATCAACCAGCGGATCGCCTTGAACGGCACGCCCGGCGCTGCCCAGGGCGACGCGTAGCCGGGCGAGATCTGGCCGGCGTTGGCATGGCTGGTCTCGCAGGCCGGGCCGCTCGCCCGGTCGACCACCGTCACCTCGAACCCGGCGCGCGCCAGATACCAGGCGCTCGTTACGCCGATCACACCGCTCCCCAGCACCAGCACCCGCATGTGCGCGACTCCGCAAGACATTTTGCCGGCGCAAGGCGCGGCCGGCACGCAATCCGCGCAGTATAGTGGCGGTTCGATAGTCGATTCCGCTGTTTTGAAGCGTGGTTCATGGCGGATTGTCCTGCCGCGCGCCGCTCTTGCCCGGAGTTTTCATGCCCGTCCCGCGCACCACCCGCAGCCGCCCGCTCGACCGCATCGACGCGCGCATCCTGCGCATCCTGCAGGAGGATGCGCGCATCTCGTTTACCGAGCTCGGCGAGCGCGTCGGGCTGTCGACCACACCGTGCACCGAACGCGTCCGCCGGCTCGAGCGCGAGGGCGTCATCCAGGGCTATCACGCCCGGCTCGACCCCGCGCGGTTGAAGGCCGGGCTGCTGGTGTTCGTGCAGATCGGCTTGGCCTACAAGTCGGCCGACATCTTCGAGGAATTCCGCCGCGCCGCCCTGCGCGTGCCCAATGTGCTCGAATGTCACCTGATGTCAGGCGATTTCGACTATCTGATCAAGGCGCGCATCCCGGAGATGGCCGCCTATCGCGAACTGCTCGGCAGCAGCCTGCTGACGCTGCCGCATGTGCGCGAATCGCGCAGCTACATCGTGATGGAGGAAATCAAGGAGACGCTGGCGCTGGCGATCCCGGACTGAGACGGCGGGCGGCGCGTCCGCTCGACGTTTCACCGATGACGCCGCCTCTTGCCATGGCCCGCATCCGTTGCCCCCGCTGCCTACGCCCGGTCTCGCATTGCCTGTGCGCGTGGATCCCCGATCTGCCCAGTCGCAGCCGGGTCCTCGTGCTGCAGCATCCCGACGAGGCCGCGCATCCACTCAACACCGCACGGCTGGCGGTGCTTGGTCTGCGCGGCGCCACCGTGTGGGTGGGCGAGCGCTTCGCCGACCTGCCGGCCTGGCTCGAGGCGCCTGGTGTGCGTGCGCTGCTGCTGTTTCCGGGCGAAACGGCTGTCGATCCCGAGGCCTGGACGGCGGCAGGCGAGGGCGCGCAGACGCTGCTCGTGGTGCCGGACGGCACCTGGCGCACGGCCCGTCGCCTGTTGCGCCTGAACCCCGCGCTCGCAGCGCTGCCGCGCCTGGCGCTTGCGCCGGACCGGCTATCGCGCTACCGCGTGCGCCGCGCCCGCGAGCCGAATGCACTGGCGACCGTCGAGGCCATCGCCGCCGCGCTCGACATGCTCGAGCCCGGTGGCGGCTTCGAGGCGCTGCTCGTCCCGTTCGATGCGATGGTCGACGGGCAGATCGCGGCGCAGGCAAAGCGGGAAGCGGGAGACGCGGGGGCCACACAAGAAGCGCAGGCCGCACGGCCATAAGCCGAGGTCTGGCGCAGGAGTCCGGGCGTTGGACGCGCGCGGGCGCAATGATCCGGGCAAATCGGTTACCAGACCCCCAGAATCAGTGCCGCAGTGCGATTGCGATAGCGCCGATAGGCGTCGCCAAACGTGGCCTCGAGCAGACGCTCCGGCATCCCTGAACTTGCGCCGGAACGACAGGAATACGATCAGTAGCGCGAAGAGCCCGCGCACGTCGCCGACGCGAAGCGCAGTGAGGTTGAGATTCTCGCGCTTCTTCGTTTGCTTCGAAGGCGATACGGCGTCAGATCGTCTCGCAGCTGTTGGTCGCCGGCCCTGTACGAAGGATCTAGGCGACGACCGGAGCCAGGGCGCGCCCCAGTTGCGCATGCTGATCGGCATCGAGATGCACCCCGTCGATACGACTACTGGTCGTCACCGAATTCGCATCGAAGAAATAACAGTTGGACTCATCAGCGACCTGGCGTAGAGCACTGGCCAATCCGACAGAAGCCACATCTCCTCCGGCAAATTTCGGCGCGATCGGCCCGCGGGGGGTATCCAACGCCGGAGGGGCGACGATCAGAATCGGCGGAACGGGCATTCCGGGCTCGATAGGGGCCAGGCGCGCAGCAGAAACGACAGCCGCAAGACCGCTAGCGGAATGCCATGGCGAGTGCCGGTGCATCGACTGAAAGTCGTTAGTGCCTAGTAGCAATATAAGAAGATCGAGAGGCGCATGCGCCTCCATGACTTGTTGCACACCGTCAAGTGCACGCCTTCCTGGCTTGTAAGGATCGTCGAACGCAGTCCTGCGACCATTGAGGCAGTCCTCGATCACGCGTGGCCTGGGGAGTCCCAGAGCATTCAGCTCGAACTCCAGAATCCCTGGCCAACGATCATCGAACGCAAGCCGGCGCCTTGTCGTGGGCACGATCCCCCAGGTGAGTGAGTCCGAGTACACGAGGATGGTGAAACGCGGCATGGTTCATTCCTTTCATGACGCCAACTCAAGGACGCGTCGGACAACTTGCTCGTACTCACTGCGACTGCTGGCGGAAGATGCGCGCACAGAGTCGCATGGCACCGCCATGGGGACAAAGGCGGGGCGCCATCAAGCGACCATCGTGTCCCCCCCGAATAGCGCGTACACGCCCGGATACCGGGGGAAGGTCGCGTGGCAAGCGAGCCGCGGGCATGGACGGGCAGGTGCACAAGGCCCCGTCAAGAGGCCGGAGGCCGATGTCACTGATTGCCCGAGTTGGCTGGCCAGCAGCGCCTCGAACCCATCCAGCAATGGCATGCTTGCCGACTGTTCTCGCCTTGATGGATGTGCCGATGTCGCTCCCGCTCTCCGACCAGATCGTCCTCGTCACCGGTGGTGCGCGTGGCTTGGGGGCCGCGATCGTGCGCGCGTTCCTCGGCCAGGGCGCGCGCGTGGTCGTCAATCATTTCCGCAGTGCCGCGGCCGCCCAGGCGCTGGTGGAGGAGTTCGGGTCCGAACGCGCGCTCGCGCTGCGGGCCGATGTCACCGACCGGGCGCAGGTCGCCACATTGTTCGAGCAGGCGCACGCCCGGTTCGGTGCGCCGGTGACCACCGTGGCCAACAATGCGCTCGTCGATTTCGCCTTCGATGGCGATGCGCGCCCACAGGGCGAGACCATCGAGTGGGCGCGGTTCTCGGCGCAGTTCGAGGGCAGCGTGCGCGGGGCGCTGAATACGATCCAGTCCGCCGTGCCCGGCATGCGCGAGCGCGGCTTCGGGCGCGTGATCAACATCGGCACCAACCTGTTCCAGAACCCGGTCGTCCCGTACCACGACTACATCGCGGCCAAGGCCGCGCTGCTCTCGCTCACGCGTACGATGGCCGCCGACCTCGGCCCGCACGGCATCACCGTGAACATGCTGTCCGGCGGATTGCTGCGGACCACCGATGCGAGCGCCGCGACCCCCGAGGCCGTGTTCGACCTGATCGCCGCCAGCACGCCGCTGCGCCGCGTGACCACCCCGGCCGAGTTCGCCGACGCGGTGCTGTTCTTCGCCTCGCCATGGGCCCGCGCTGTGACCGGCCAGAACCTCGTCGTCGACGGCGGCCTGGTCAAGGACTGAGCGGTCGCGGCTCCTGCGACAGCCTCCGCGCACGCTGCCGCGACGGCGACCTGCAACCGGTGCACACTGCATGCGGGCATCCGCCAAGGCCGGTGGCAGGCACCGGCCGCGTTCGACGCAGGCACGCAGGAGGCAGCATGGCGACCACGACCCCCCGCACCGGCAAGGCGCCGCGCACGACAGCGGCCACGCCGCGGCTGTTCGACGCCCGGCCCGACACCGCCGACTTCCGCGACCGCATGTTCGAGCCCACGCTGGTCGACGTGCCCTCGGAGATGCCGCTCGAGCACTTCCTCTCGCTGAAGGTCCCCGTGCTCGACCAGCGCAGCGACGGCGCCTGCACCGCCTACGGTCTGGCGACCGTGGCCCATACGCTGCTGCGCCGCCGCCGGCCCGAACCGGTCACCCGGCGCGTGAGCACGCGCATGCTCTACGACATGGCCCGTCGCTACGACGAATGGGAAGGCGAGGACTACAGCGGCTCGAGCTGCCGCGGCGCGATGAAAGGCTGGCATCGCCATGGCGTCTGCGCCGAGGAGTGCTGGCCGGCCCGCTCCGGGCCGTTGCACGAGGTCTACACCGAAGAACGCGCCCGGGCCGCGCAGGAGCACCCGCTCGGCGCCTACTACCGCGTCAACCACAAGGACCTGGTGGCGATGCACGCCGCCTTCGCCGAGGCCGGCGTGCTCTACGCCTCGGCGGCGGTGCATGACGGCTGGCTGGTGCCGCCGGCCTCCGGCGTCATCGCCTGGGCCGAGCAGCCGGTCGCTGGCTGGCATGCGTTCGCCATCGTCGGCTACGACCGCGATGGCTTCTGGCTGCAGAATTCCTGGGGCACGCGCTGGGGCCGACGCGGCTACGGCTGGGTGAGCTACGACGAGTGGCTGCAGCGCGGCACCGATGTCTGGGTCGCGCGGCTGGCCGTGCCGGTGCGCCTGCAGCGCGTGCAGGCCACGGCCACCAGCAATTCGTTCCTGGCCCGCCAGTCCAACAGCTACGCCCAGGCCGACCTCCGCCCGCACATCGTCAGCCTCGGCAACGATGGTCGCCTGCGCACGACCGGCCGCTTCGGCACCAGCCAGGAGGCCGTGCGCCACCTGGTGCGCGACGATCTTCCGCGCATCACCCGCGACTGGCCGAAGAAGCGTATCGCGCTCTATGCACACGGCGGCCTGGTGCCCGAGGAGGCCGCCATCCAGCGCGTCGCCGACCTGCGCGAACTGATGCTGCCGCAGCAGGTCTATCCGCTGTGCTTCGTCTGGAAGACCGGCTTCTGGAGCACGCTGGGCAACCTGTTGCGCGATGCCGTGCGCCCGCGCACCGAGGGCCTGATGGACCGCGCCAAGGGCCTGCTGCTCGACCGCGTCGACGACACCATCGAACCGCTGGCCCGCGCACTGGGCGGCAAGGCACTGTGGGACGAGATGAAGGAGAACGCGCTGCTGGCGACCAATGCGGTCGTGCGCAGCGGCGATGCGATCACCGAAGCCGGCGGCGCGGCCCAGGTCGCACGCCTCCTGGGCGAGTGGATGCAGGCCGACCCCGACGTCGAACTGCACCTGGTCGGCCACAGCGCCGGGGCCGTGCTGCTTGCGCCACTGGCGCAACTGCTGACCACCGAGGGCCGCGTCGCCGACGGCCCGGCCGCCACAATGCAGGGCATCGGCCAGCGCATCGCCAGCCTCACGCTGTGGGCGCCGGCGATGACCATGGACCTGTTCGAGCAGACCTTCCTGCCGGCACTGCAGAGTGAGCGCATCGGCCACGGCGCGCTGTTCACGCTGACCGACCGCGCCGAGCAGGACGACCATTGCGCCCGCATCTACAACAAGTCCCTGCTGTACCTCGTGGCCCACGCCTTCGAGGTGCGTGCGCGCAGCTGGGTGCGCAGCGAGCATCGCCATGGCACCCCGTTGCTGGGCATGGCCCGTTTCATCGAGGCCCATCCGGGCATCCGCGACCTGCTGGCCACCGATCGCCTGGACTGGATCCAGTCCCCGGCCCGCGAGCCGCCCGCCACCGTTGCCGACGGCAGCGCGGCGACCCGGCACGGCGATTTCGACAACGACCCCGAAACCCTGCAGGCCACGGTGTGCCGGATTCTCGGCCGTCGCGACGGCCGGGCCCCGGTGCGCATCCACCGCACCGAGTCCGGACTAGAGGACAGCCGCAACCGACTGTGCGAGGCGCTGGAGACCCCGCCGCCGCGAGGTTAGGCGAGGGCGGGCCGCATCATCGCGTCGTGCACCGCGGGCCAGTGATGCTCAGGGCGCCTCGAGCCGGCATCGCGGCGGGGAGAACATCGTGTTCGCGCACGGCGACCTGCCGACCTTGACGAGCTGCAAGCTGCCCAGTGCGGCTGCATGCCGGACCACGGCCGCCAACCAGCGGATCTCGAACTGCGAGCCGATGCAGGCGCCCGGGCCCGCCGAGAACGGCATGAACGCCGTCGGCCGCGGGTCTTCTTGCCATCGCTGGGGCGCGAATGCGCGCGCATCGGGCCAGGCGTCGCGATGCCGGTGCAGCACGAACACCGGAATCACCAGGTCGTCATCGCGCAGCGCTTTGACCGGCCCGACCTGATGGTCCTTGAGCACGCGCCGACCATGCGCCGAGGCCGGTGGCCACAGGCGCAGCAATTCCAGCGCGACATGCTCGGGCTTGCAGGTGAACACCTGCGCCCGGCTGTCCGCTGAGGTGTCGACGCCGGCCACGGTGTCCATGTGCAAGACACACGCAAGCCACGCCAGCATCACCCCCGAGGCGCCGACCACCGACAGCACGGCGTGCAGATAGACCTCGCCGCGCGCCGCGCCGCTCAGGACGCCATCGCTGCGCAGCACCGCCGGCAGCTCGGCATCGCAGGTGGTAAGCAAGGCCGCGACCCGCGAGGCCAGCCCCTGCGCGCGTGCGATCTGCGCATCGTCGAGGTGCGCGTGGACGAGCTTGGCGTGGAAGACATCGCCGATGTACACCCGGACCGCAGCCGCCAACTCGGGATTGCAGTCGAAGCCCAGCATGTCGGCGACCGAGTCGAGCGCGGCCAGCAGGGCGGCGCGATGCAGATCGCCCGATGCCGCCGCGAGCGCCACAACGGCGATACGCGCTGCCGCATCGACATCGTGCCGGGCGGCCGCGCCGTGCAGCCAGCGATTGAGTTCGGTGACGGTGGCGGCGGGCACCCGCTGTTTGTCGCCGAACTGCCACACGCTCGGCTCGCGCGCCAGCCAGTTGTCGCTGTCGAGCAAGGCCCGGCGCGCCAGCGCAGCATCGCAGACCACCACATCACCGATCCAGGCGCGGTAGACCGGACGGCGCTCGCACTTGCGCAGCAATGCCTCCATGCGCCGCCAACCGGCGTCGTCGGCGACGCGGCCGCCCAGGAATCGGCCCACGACGGGGAGCTTGTCGAGCATGGATCTCCTTCTCCATAAAACAAACGCCGCGCAGCACGAAGCTGCGCGGCGCAGTGTCGACGCGCGACTCAGCCCAGATAGATACTCGGCCAGAGGTAAGCGTACTTCCACACGGCCTTCTGGCGGCCAGACCCGGTACGCAGCACCGAACGCACGAAACGCTTCATGATCTTATCTCCTTGTCGTCATGAGATCGAGAACAACGGGGCAAGCCGCCGATACGACCGCAAAAAGAACCGCGGGACATGCCGACACCCGTTGCGTTCCAACTGTCTTAGCGCGAACCGATGCGTCTGCGCATTTTCCCCTGCAAGCGCCGCGATCCGCGCCGGCAGTCTAGGCACAGTTTTTGGTCGCTTGCAATCACTTCGCGCGCGGGCGCCGGAGGCACCCGCGGATGCGGGGTATTGGCCAGACGTCACCCCGTATGGCACCGGCCGATGGGCCAAGTCGGCGATCCCCAATCCGCCGCGATCATGGTGGCGCGCCTGCGGCGCTGCAGGCGGGGCACAGCGCATCCGAACCTCGTCGAGCGCATACTCCCACCTCTTGTCATCGAAGGTTTCCGGAGGCCTCCATGCCGCTTGTTCGTATCGATCTGCGTAAAGGCAAGGACGCCGGGTATCGCGAGCGGGTGGGGCAGGCGGTCCAGGACGCGCTGGCTGGGGCGGGCGTGCCCAGCGACGACCGCTTCCAGATCATCCAGGAACATGACGAGGACGGCCTGGTATTCGATCGGGGCTATCTTGGAATCGCGAGGACCGATGACTTCATCGCCATCCAGATCACCTGGAGTGAAGGCCGCAGCCTGGAGCAAAAGCGGGCGTTGTATCGCGCGATTGCCGACGGCCTGCACGCCCAGGTCGGTCTACGCCCCGAGGATGTTTTCATCAACCTGGTCGAAGTCAAGAAGGAAAACTGGTCGTTCGGGGATGGCGAGGCGCAGTACGCGCCATGAGCTCGGCGGCGTTATCACGCGCCGCGGCGTGCTCGTCGCCTGATAGGGGGGTACTCGTCGCGAAAAGTAAGCTTCTTGGCCGAAAATCGGCGTTCAGCGCGTTTCCAGCGACGCTTGCAGCGCCGCGGCCAGCGCCGCATCGCCACTGACCAGTTCTGTCCAGCGCAGTTCGAGGCCCTTGCGCTTGCCTTTGGGCACGAGCTTCAGACCGTCGGGATCGATGGTCAGCACATACGGCGCGTCATCGATCTGCACTTCGCGCTTGAGGGGTTTGTCGAGTGGGGTCATGGCGAACTAGGGGATGTAAGGGCCGCCGACGCTACCGCGGGCAGGGTCAACACGGCGGGATGGGCGGTGCTGCAGTGGCTGGGCGTTGCCTGTGCGCTGGCGCAGTGAGACGGTATCCTACTCAGGCTCAGCCTTCACCACGCCGAAGGAGAGAGGCGATTACCTCGCTTATTCAGCCCTTGCCGCTCCATGAGCTCAACAGAGTGGTAGCTAACCGTTCCAGGTTCACTTATCTAGGATGAAACCGCGCGAGCGGTGACGTAGGCCAGTCAGGGGGACGGCATGCGACAGGGATTGAAGCGGGTGGCGCATCGTCGCGACGATGCGCTGACTGGGGTGCGGTGGGACCGGCTGGAGCATCTGCTCGCCGCGCACTACCGCAACGCGGGTTATCAGGTCACGCACGTGGGGACGGGCGCGTCGGCTGGCCGGTTCGATGGTGGTGTCGATCTAGAACTGCGGCGCGACGGGCGGTTGTTGCTGGTGCAGGTCAAGCACTGGAATGCCTACAAGGTGCCTCACAACGATGTGCACCAATTAATTGGCGTGATGGTCAACGCCAAGGCCGACGGCGCCATTGTCGTGACCAGCGGCGAGTTCACTCGCGCTGCGATTGAAGCTGCCGTCCGCAATGGCCACGTCCAATTGATCGACGGCGACGAACTCCGCGCCATGCTCGGCCCACTGCCGGACGCGCCGCCTGCCGCAACCCGCACCGCCGACACGCTGGCCGCCCAGGTCGGCGAGCACTTACTGAATACCGCGCTCAATCGCGCTGTGCCTGCTGGACGCAGGGCCGCGAAGTCGTATGCCAAAGCCACCGGCATTGCGCTGCTGTTGAAGTTCATCGCGCTTTGCTTGCTGTTGCTGGTCGCCTATCAGGTGATCCAAGGCCTGAGCCGGAACTTGAACCTGAGCCTCCAGAACGTCGGTCGATCTGCTGTCGTTACGCCACCGCGTTACGAGGCGGCGCCGTCGGTCGCGCCACCTCGTGCTGCGATCGCGCTGGTACCCGCGGCTCAGAACTTCTGTATCGAACGCGACCCACGCACAGGCGCGACTGTAGATCGTTGCGTGGAGCACGCCACACGGCCCAAGCCGACGCTCGCCGAAGTCCGTGAGTCGCAGCGCAAGGCGGATGCGGCGATGGAGGTGCTGCGCGCTTCGACACCGGAAATGTAGGGGCGGGCTTCTTGTTCCGGTTGGCGTTAGTGGTTATGTCAGTAGCTCCAAGTCGGGGAGCCAAGCGCCTTCTTCGACGTTTCGTAATAACAAAGCCGAGAAATTTTGATAAAGCGAGTAGACATGCAAAGCAAGGTGTTTTTTACGTCGGCGCCGAAGATGCTGTTTGATTCCCAGCGCAGGCGTACATTTGGGTCAGTGGCCTTGCTCAGCGCTCTGGTGACGGCTGCCGGTAGCGCGCCTGCCGCCGTACTGGACCTGCCTGCAATACCGGACAAGCCGCAAGGCGAACAGTTTGTGGGTGTAGGGGCGCCATGGCGCGACTATCTGATCGCCGTGCGCGCCGCGAGGCAGATGAAAGACCCGCTTGCCCGTTGTCTGGCATGGCCCGATCTGCCAGACAACGCTTGGCCTTCCGGTCACGCAGCGGCGCATTGTCACTATCACTTTGCCAATGCGCCTTCGCCCGCGCAGACGAAGGCGCTGCTCGATGCCGGGCAGGTAGACGTGCTTGAAGCGCAACTCGCCGCGGTCTCGGCGGGCCATGGGCAGCGCGAGGAGGCCGAGCGCATCCATACGTTTGTCCACGACGTGACCAAGCTGCCGGAGGATGAGCGCGATGCGCTCACGGCACAATGGATCGAAGCCGCGCCTGATAGCGCGTTTGCGGTGATGATGCGCGGGCACCACCACTCCAAAATGGGGTGGGCGGCGCGAGGCTTAGCATGGGCGTCGGAGACCACCCCTGCCCAGATCGAAGCGATGGAAAGCCACTTCGTCGAGGCTGTACAGCTCTATGGCCGGGCCATCGAACTGGATCCTGCGTTGACGCAGGCCTACATCGGCATGATGGAAATAGCGAAGGCAGTGTCCGACAGGGATCTAGAGGCATGGGCATTCGCACAAGCTCAGCTCGCAGGGCCAGCGTGCGCCGAGGTCGCGCTGTCGCGCATGGGGGCGTTACAACCGCGATGGGGTGGGGCATTGCAGGCAATGGCGCAGTACGCGCAGACTTTGGCATCGAATGTGGAGAAGTATCCGCTACAGGCCAACCAGCTCGCAGCGCCTTACGTCGAAGCGGTGCGTATCGAGATGGCAGAAGATCGCTACACGCAGGGCGCTGCGGACGTCATCGACGAGGCCGTCCGGATGGCGTCGAATGAGGATGCGCTCGCAAGAGCGGCGCAGCTGAGTTTTCATCGGTCCGACGGAACGTCCGTAGACGAGATCAAGGGCCTTGCTTTGCTTCTGCAACGTGAACGTTTTGCTCTGTTGACGCCCTGGCAGGCGCGACAGGTTGCAAGTCGGCTCGTGCGCGGGGAACCCGAATGGGCATTCGCGACGGCCGCGGATGCAGTAGCGCGCAGCCCGGACGATGCGTACGGCCAGTATCTCCTTGCCGCAGCCAGTTACAACATCGGTCGGTTTGAACTTGCCGAAGCGCACTATCAGCTGGCCCGGAAGGACCCGAGCCAGGAGCAGGTGGTCCTGCGCGAACTGGTGACGATGTGGATGTACGACGCCGGGTTGCCTACTGAAGACGCAATGGCGAAGGCAAGTCCGTATCTCGATGCGCTTTTGGAGAAGTATCCTCGCGACGGTCGCGCGCATATCTTGGACTGGTCGCGTCGTGAGTCCCTGGGTCAACCCATTTCGAGGCGGTGGTTCGAGAATTTCCTTGAAGTGGCGGATTCGAACGACCCCCTTCAGGTACAGGCGATCGAGAACGTGAGGCGCGCGCTTGCCGAGTGACACTTGAGCCTGATTGCGGCAGCGCCGGAGAGCAAAGTCCGACCCTTGGCTCTCCGGTGCTGTCTTCATGAAGCATGCCGCAGGTGGGCTCGCAACCCCTCGACGAAGTGCCCGCGCCGGGGCTTCGGGTCCGGGAGGGGCCACCGCTGTACAACGTGAATGCGAGTCGGGCCATCGAGCGGCGGCGTGACCATCGCAGCGAGTTGCATTGAGCGAACGCGGTCCGCAGCCGCTTGCGTGCTGCGGGCCGCATCGGTGTCTGAGTTCACTCGCTTCTGTTTGCGTCAGTCGCTTGGTGTCCCGCCGCTTGGTCAACGGCAAAGGCATTGCGCTGCCGTGCGTCACGGGCGCCGGTACGTTGAAGACACGCGGATGCAGACCTCGCTCGTCAGATCACGTCTGATGGGCGCAGCATAAGAAGGTCTTTCTGCCATCTAGGGGCAGCCCTAGATATGGAAATCAACGGCCTTTCACGCGCCATTTACGTAGTCCAATCTCGCCTGAAGGCTCACGGTGCCAGCGGCACGAACGCCGCTATATTCCGGACTCCCCCGAAGCAGGAGAACCGGAATGTTGCTCACCCCTCAGCGTCGTAGAACGGCGCAAGTGATCGGCGTGGCGCTCGTCGCCTCCGTGGCACTGGGTGGCTGCGCCACCTACAAGGAAGACTTCGCACGCATCGACTCGCGCCTGGACTCCCTGGACTCGCGCGTGCAGGGTGCGGCCCAGAGTGCGGAATCCGCCAACCAGTCCGCGACGCAGGCCAACCAGCGCCTGGATCAGATGGAGCGTCGCGTCCAGCAGCTCGAAACGGCGCCGCGCCGCACGCCGCGCGGTTGATTTGATCGAACCGGGACCTGCGGGCCTGCGAGCCGCGGGTCCCGGTGTTTCACCGTCCTTGTCGAGGAGTTGCCCCATGGCCCAGTCCACACACGCTGCAAGGCGGGTCTTCCACAGTGTGCTGCTGCTTGCGTTGGCATCCGCGAGTGTGGGCGTCGCCATCGCAGAAGATGCCGTGACGACACCTGCCGCTTCGGTCGACCAGCTTCCGCCTGGGCAAGAGGTCTCGGACATGGTGATCGAGCTGGCGGGCTGGGTCATCGCGGCCAATGACAACCACGGCTATCCGTTCGCGGTGATCGACAAGGCGGCCGCGCAGGTCCTGGTGTTCGGCGGCGATGGCCGACTGCGTGGCGCAGCCCCCGGGCTGTTCGGGTCTGCGATCGGCGACCATGCGGCGCCCGGCATCGCCGGTCTTGCGCTGCGTGAGATTCCGGGCCGCGATCGCACCACGCCTGCCGGTCGCTTCGTGGGCGGTTATGGTCCATCGATCGACGCCGGGCGGGTGCTCTGGGTGGATTACGATTCGGCGGTCTCGCTGCACCCGACTGCGAGTGGCACGCCCGCCGAGCGACGTGCCGAACGCCTGGCCTCACCTTCGCCGGACGACAACCGCGTCACCCACGGGTGCATCAACGTCTCTTCAGACTTCTATGAGCAGGTCGTGCGCTCGACGTTCGAGAAGGGCGGCGTGTTTTACATCCTGCCTGACAAGGATTCGATCGCGGAAACCTTTCCGGAGTTTGCGGAAAGCCGCGCGGCGAAGGGCGCCGACTGATACAAGTCGTGGTGCCCAGGCACGTGGACCTGCTGCTGTCACGGGGCGCTAGACTCTGCCCATGCCGACACCCGACCCGTCCAAGCTCGACCGCATTGTCGCCGAGGCCCGCCGCAGCGCCGAACAGCGCAACAACGGGTACCGCGAGCGCGCGTTGAAGCTGTACCCGTGGATCTGCGGCCGCTGTGCGCGTGAGTTCACCCGCGCCAACCTGCGCGAGCTGACCGTGCATCACCGCAATCACAACCACGACGACAATCCGCCCGATGGCAGCAACTGGGAGTTGCTCTGCATCTACTGCCACGACAACGAGCATGCCCGCCAACTCGACCACACGGGCGTGAGCGCGCGCAATGCAGAGGACGTGCCCGCCGCGGCAACCTCCAACCCGTTTGCGGATTTGAAGGCGAGGCTCGAGAAGACGCGGTCCTGACCAGCGCTGTACTGGCTGGCCGCGACATTGGCCGCCTTTGAGGCGGCGAAGACGGCATTAATGTCTTGCTGCCTGCGCGTTGCCTTCGAACCGTGTTTGGCCGGCGCTATCGCAATGCTGGGCGCGAACGGGCGGCCGGAATGATGCGATGACGCAAGGGCGTGGGTGTCCGCCGATTGATCGCCCGCTGCGCGTCCTGGCCGGAGGCGGCTCGTGATGCAAGCACTGAAAGCTTCTGAACTGCCACCGGCTCTATCAGGTTCCGCCTTACTTCCCCTGTGGTCGGATTTCCAACAGCTCCACCTCGAACACCAGCGATGCGCCCGGCGGGATCACCTTGCCGGCGCCGTTATCGCCGTAGCCGAGCCAGGCTGGGATGTGCAGTTCCCGCGTGCCGCCGGGTCGCATGCCGGCGACGCCTTCGTCCCAGCCCCGGATCACGCGGCCGGCGCCCAGTTCGAACACGAAGGGCTGGCCGCGATCGTGCGAACTGTCGAACTTGGCCCCGCGCTTATCGGGCGCGTTCTCGTTGTAGAGCCAGCCGGTGTAATGCACGGCCACGTCGTCGCCGGCTGTCGCGGGTGCGCCGTCGCCCTCGGTCATGTCGATGCGCTGCAACTCGGTCACATCGCCACCGGTGTAGGGCGCCGGGCTGCCGCACGCCGCAAGCAGCAACACGGAGAGCAGGGCGGCATGGCGAAGTGCGCGGTTGGACATGATGTCTGGCAGTGCGAGGCGAGTCGGGCAGCATAGCGCCAAGCACCGCTCACCGCGCCGGGTTCGCAGCGGCCGTGGCGAACTGTGACCAAGCGCCTGGGCCCGTCCAGCGCGCATCTGGAGAAGAGGACGCATGCGTCGCCAGTTGCTGCCGCGTGATCTCGGCTTCGAGATCAAACCCCATGACGAGTCGGCCCTGTTCAAGTGGTTCCTGGCCAGCTTCCTGTTCGGCAACCGCATCTCGCAGAGCATTGCAGCCGAGACGTGGCGGGTGATCGTCGAGGTGCACGGCCGGGACACGCCCCGCAAGCTCGGCGCCTGCAGCCATGCGCAACTGGTACGGATGCTCGGCGAAGGCGGCTACCGACGCTACGACGAGTCCACCGCGACCCGTCTCTCGCTGCTGTGCCGCACGCTGATCGACGACTACGATGGCCGCATCCTCGGCATTGCCGAGGCCGCCGGCAGCCGCGAAGACTTCGAGCATCGCCTGCTCGCGTTCAAGGGCGTCGGGCCGGTGACGCTGGGGATATTCATGCAGGAGGCGGGGGCGGCTGTCATGAGCGCTGAATGGCGCAGTTCGGATGAATGACCGATGGGTGGGAGGCGCCGCGGTGATCCAGGTAGCCAAACCTGATAGCCAAACACCACCGAGCCGAATCGCTTGCAGAGCGTAAACGCACAGGTCAAGGGACGGGAACGTCATAACCGGCCTAAGTTTCCTTCGCGAAAGAACACCTGATGGCCTTGTCTTGCATGTGTCAGTGCCCGTGAATTGCCTTATGCCGGGCTCTGATTGAGGGTGGCACCGAGCCGCGCTAGTGTGACCGCTCAAGATCTGCGCTCGCGGGAGCGTTAGGGTGGAACGATGCGTCGAATGATGAGTGGCCTGCTTGGACTCTCCATGCTGATCACCTCGGGCGTGTTGCCGGTGGCCGTGATCGCCCAATCGACACCGAAGCAGCCCACCCCCGAGACACCGTCATCGGACGATGCACCGACAGCCCAGCCCTCGATGGCTTATTGGCGCGAGATCTCCCTGTGGCCGGAGGACTCCCCCGTGCTACAGGCGGGCATCCAAGCGCTGGCGCACGAGGCATGGGCGCTGACTCATCCCAGCATGCTGGTTTACCGGCCTGCGCTTCCTTCGTCGCGCGCTGCGGTGCTGGTCTTTCCGGGCGGCGGCTATAAGGGGCTGGGCATCGGGCCGAAAAGCGCGCTGGGGTTGTACGGCTCGGATGTCTGCAAGTGGCTCACCGATGCCGGCATCACCTGTGTGCTGGTGAAGTACCGCGTGCCCAATACGGGCTGCAACTGGAACCCCGAAACGAAGCGGCATGAGTCGCCCGCCATTCCGATGGCGCTGCAGGACGCGCAACGGGCGATGTCGCTGGTGCGCTACAACGCCGAGGCCTGGAGTATCGACCCGAATCGCATCGGCGTCATGGGATTTTCCGCGGGCGGTCATCTGGCGGTCCTGTCGAGTACCGCCTATGGGGCCCGCGCGTACGAACCTGTCGACGGCGCGGATCGGATGCGCCTCCGGCCCGATTTCGCGATTCCGGTCTATCCCGGGCACATGACCATGGCGCACAAGAATCTGCGCCCCTCGGACTCGCTGGCAGCCCGTGCGCTCAATACCGACATCGTGGTGTCCGCGGCGGTGCCACCGACGCTGCTCATCCATGCGAAGGATGATCCAATCGATCCGGTCGAATATTCCGAGGTCTACGAAACGGCGCTGCGTGACGCGGGGGCGAACGTGACGCTGATCCGGTACGAAACGGGCGGGCACGCGTTCGGTGTGCGCCGACAAGGCACCGGCAGCGACCGTTGGACGCACGATGCCCTGCGCTGGTTGGACGCGCTCGGCTTGCGCCCTTAGCGCGCCGTTGCCGCGATGCCGGCAGTTCGACTGGGGCACGCATGTACGCTGCGCGCTGTGTCGACGTCTGCGAGCACTCTCGTCAATTCTGCGCCCACGCGATAGACTTCGCCGTCCGGCAAATGCCGGTGGGGGCAAGGGAATGCGGAGTTTAGGGGTGCTGTTCGCGGCGCTGTGCGCGTCGATCTTTAGCCTGGGCAGTGTGGCGGCGGCTCCTGTGGAGCCTGCTGCCGGCGAGCCGATGCCGTTGCGCGATGCGCGGCTGGTAGAGGGCATGGTGGCCGGGACGAGTCAGGGAGAGTGGACCGTCCGGTGGTGGCGCTGGGCCATGGGCAAGTGGATCGCGCCGTATCTCGATCCGGACGGGCGCTGGTGCGCCATGGGCCAGGATCCCGACAGCCCGGTCTGGTTCCTCGCCGGCACCGGTGGCAGTTTCACGCCGAAGCGGCGCTGCGTGGTGCCTGAAGGCAAGTATCTGCTGGTCCCCGTCATCAATACGTACTTCCAGGGCAGCGGTGCCGTGGAAGAAGAGGTCTGTGCGCCGGCGCAAGGCTGGGTGGCGGTGAACAACGATCAACTGGCAGCGCGGTGGCGATGCTCGATGGTCGGCCCGTTGGCGATGTCCGGGCATTGCGTGTGCCCAGCGACGGTTGCTTCCAGCTCGATCCCGACGCGCCATCCGCGCTGTCGGCCGCCGATG
The DNA here is from genome assembly GCF_022637415.1 of Luteimonas sp. S4-F44. Lineage (NCBI taxonomy): Bacteria > Pseudomonadati > Pseudomonadota > Gammaproteobacteria > Lysobacterales > Lysobacteraceae > Luteimonas > Luteimonas sp. S4-F44. The sequence continues at coordinate 2,101,612 of NZ_CP093340.1, read as the reverse complement.
GCTATTGGCTGATGATCGCGCCGCTGCCACGTGGCCGGCACACGCTCAGCATCGGTGCCAACTAGGCGCCTGGCGACACCGGCTATGGCGGGATGCATCAGAACTTCGAGTACACGCTCGATGTGGGCGGCGAGACGTTGTTGTCGCTCGCCGTTCGTTAGGTCTATCAATCACGCCGGTCACGGCAATCAGGGGGAAGCAATGAAGAAGTTCGTCGGCGCGATGTTCATCGCGCTTGGTCTCGTCGGGTGTGCATCGAATCCGCCGCTCAATTTCTCGGTTCCGAATGTCGGGGTCAGCCAGAACAAGGTCGATGCCGACATGCGGTCGCTCACGGTGACGCTCGCGCGTCCGGATGAGGCGAAGGGCAAGATCCCGGCGGGAGCGCAGCATGAGATTCCGCAGATGTGGGAAAACGCGCTCACCGAAGCCCTGAATCGAATGGCCGTGTTCGATGACAACTCGCTTCGCAAGGTCAGCCTGTCGGTCAAGGTGCTCGAACTGGACATCCCGGCGTTCGGTGCCTCGATGACGACCTCGACCACCGCGCGCTACGAGCTCATCGATCGCGCTACCGGCGCGATCATCTATACCCAGGACATCAGCGCAGATGGTGTGGTGCCTGCCGGGTATGCCTTCGCGGGCGTCATCCGGGCGCGCGAGTCGATCAATCGGTCCGTCCAGAACAACATCACGCAGTTCCTGCAGGCGCTGGAAACGGTGGATGCCTCGCGGCCGATGTTCCCGTCAGGCCGGACCGAAGCGTCCCGGACCGAATCGTCGCCATGAAGGCGGCCTGGATCGCGATGGCGCTGATGACGGCAGGTTGCGTGCCGAACGTCAGACCTGACAGTTATTCGATCGGTAGCGTCGGCCAAGTGAACCGGACGACCGAAGGCACCATCATCAGCGCAAGGACGGTCATCATCGACGGTTCGCGCGGGGGCGGTGCGGCTGCCGGTGGCGCGGCCGGTGCCGTTGCTGGGTCTCAGATCGGGGGCAGCGATGCCGCCGGGGCTGTCGGCGCGATCGGGGGGCTGGTGGTGGGCGCCATCGCAGGTGCCGCTGTCGAACGCAGTGCATCCACGCAGCACGGCATTGAGTACGTCGTCGAGACCAGCAACGGGAATCTCATGACGGTGGTTCAGGGAGCCGATCCGGCGTTGCCCCCGGGAAGCAAGGTCCTGGTGCTGTACGGAAGTCCGGCCAGGATCATTGCCGACCCGCGCGATCGATCGCAGCCCTGACTGCAGCGCTGTGTCGTCGTCGCGTGGTGGGGGCGCGTCGGCGCAGCCAGGTCGGCGATAGGGGACGGCGATCCGGCCGGTCGTGATCCGACCGGTCGGATCTGCGGATGCCCCGATTGTGCCATCCGTCGCGGATCAGTCGTGGGCGTCGCGTCGATCGTCTTGCGCGGTGCCTGTGTCCGCACTCTCCACCCGCCGCACCCGCGCCCGGTAGTCGCGCAGGTTGTCGCCGCGGATGCGGGTGGCCTGGGTGCCTTTCACCGTGCCGACCTTGGTGTCGGTGCCGGTGACGGGCGTTGCCTCGATGGTGGTCTCGCGCTCGAAGGCGTGCGACTTGTCGGTGTTGCGGTAGTAGCGGTACAGCGCCCAGTACAGCGCGGTGGCGCCGGCGGGGCCGGCGAGCAATAGCCAGAGTCCGTTCTCGTCGCTCATGCCATGGTCACCAGGGCTGCGATGGCGAGGCCTTCGAGGATCGTGCCGACGGTGAGCGCGGCCAGCAGCAGCTTCCACTGCTGCACGGGCACGCTGCCCATGGTCTCGCCGGTACGGCCGTTGACGGCGATGTAGTGCAGAAGGCCGCCGTTCTTGCCGGGCTGGTGATAGGAGTACAGCCAGACCGGCAGGTACATCGAGACCCAGCGCGTGCCGTGGACGTCCAGGCGCTCGTGTTCCCAGCGCACACCGCGGTCGTAGCGACGCGCCGAGCCTTCGACCTGGGCGCGGGCGATCGACAGCAGCTGGTCTTCCAGACGCGGGCGCAGGTGCTCGATGTTGCGGTTGCGCTTTTCGGAGCTGAAGCCGCTCAGGTACGAGGCGTTCCAGCGCACGGCATTCTTGGTGTCGAACGGCAGGATCGTGTTGATGATGTTGTTGGTGTTGGCCTGGATATCCAGGTTGCCGCGCTCGGCCGAGGACTCCAGCGGCAGGTCGTCGACGGTGAAGTCCACCTGCCGTTCGACGTGATAGACGTCGGCGTCGTAGTAGGTCTTCTTGTTGTTGTCGGTGCCGCGAGTGTAGCGGCGCGTTTCGATCTCGCCTTCGCCGGCCACCGCGGCGCTGGCCCGGGCATCGACGATCATGTAGGGCAGGTAGACGCCGATGACATTCTCGGGCTTGAACTGGTCCTTGAATGCTTTGAGCGCGAACAGCCGGCGCTTGTCGACGAACTGGCGGATGCGTGCGACCGCATCGTCCTTCTTGATGTGGAATGGCAGCACGGCGTCGGGCACGGCGCCGTTGGGCACCTGCTCGTTGATGCCGAACACGTGGCGACACCAGTGGCACCGCGCGGTCATCGCGTTTTCGGTGTTGATGGTGACCTCGGCGCCGCAGCCGCTACACTTGAAGCTCATCAGCGCCGCGGCGTCGGCGGCGATGTCGCGGGCGCCGGAGGCGACGACGGTGCCGGTCAGGGTGTCGATGCCTTCGCCGAAACCGAAGACTTCCTCCACGCGCTCGCCATGCCATTCGTTGCGGCAGTACTGGCAGACGAGCAGGTCGGTGCCGGGCTTGTGGCGGATATCGGTCGAGCCGCACTTGGGGCAACGGTTGATACCGTCGCGCAGTTCGGCCGACGCGGTGTCGATGGCGACTGGGTCGGGCGCCTCGAGTTCGTCGCGGATCGCGCCCGGCAGCGTGGCCGGGTCGATGGGATGCGTCCCGGGCAGCGGCGGGACATCGCGCGGCGAGCCCGGGCCGTCGACCGGCCGGGCCGGTAACGGCGGGGGCAGCTTGGGATCGGACATGGGCGCGGCGCCGGTGGTCTTACAGGCCCAGTGCCTTGGCCTTGAGCGCGTCGTAGTCGGCCTGGGTGATCAGGCCGAGGTCGAGCATCTCCTTGGCCTTGGTGAGCTTGGAGACCGGGTCGTCGGCCGCCGGAGCGGCGGCCGCAGGCGGCGTGGCGGGTTGCTGCAGACTGCCGAGCCCGCCGGCCATGCCGGAGGCCATGCCCAGGCCGACCAGGCCCGCGGCGCCGCCGTGCTCGCCCGCTGATTGCATGCCCTGCGCGACGCTGGCCTGCAGGTTGGAATTGCCGCGTGTACCGGCCAGCGCGTCGGCGCGCTGCACGGTCTTGAGCAGTTCGCGGGTGTTGGCGTCGTACTCGATCGAGACGATGGCGGTCTTGACGATCGCAAGCCCGCGGTCTGACTTCCACTGATAGCCCTGTTCCACAGCGGCCGACAGGCTCTGGGCGAAGCCCAGCGAATCCTGCTGGAGCTTGGTGATGCGATTGCCCTTGGCCGGATCGTTGGTGTACAGGCTGAAGGCCGGGGCGAGCGAGCCGACGACCTCGTTGAACAGTTGGCTGGCTGCGGCGTTGTCGATGTCGGTGAAGTCGAACACCTGGCCCGGCTGCAGGTAGCTGGCGGGCACGAAGTTCTTCACGAACAGGATCGGGTCGACGATCTTGAGCGTGTAGGAGCCTCGGGTGATCGCGCCGACCTGGGTGCCGAGGAAGCCGTCGTCCCAGTAGATCTCCGACTGGGTGCCGAAGCGGTTGTCCGGCAATTCCTTGAGCGAGACGAAGAACGCCGCCTGCTGGGCGCCGGGTTGGCCGCCGAACTTGAAGCGCTCCCAGCTCTGGCGGATCAGCGGGCTGACGATGCCATCGCCGGCGAAGATCGACTGCGAGTTGACCTCGTCCGAGCGCCACTCATAGCCGCCCGGTTCGGCGACGAAGCCGGTGATCGCGCCGTCCTGCATCAGCAGCAGGCCGTAGCCCTCGGGCACGACGATCTTCGAGCCGTTGGTGATGACGTGGTCCGAGCCGCGGGTGTTGGACCCACGCCCGGCGTTGGTGCCCTGGGGCACGGCGGCGAACAGCGCGGCGGTCGGGGGCAGGCCCGCCGGCACCGTGAGGAAGTCCTTCCACTGGTCCGCGAACACGCCGCCGACCGCGCCTTTCACTGCCTGCACAAGACCCATGGACACTCCTGCGTTCGACGGCGGGCACCGCGCCCGCCGTATCGCCGGACTATACCCGCGCGCGGGGCTGTGGCGCGTTGGGAGCGCCCGCAGTTCAGCGGGGCCGCAGGTCGCGGCCGCCGGAGGCGCCGGCCGGCGTCAGGACCGGCCGGTGGTTCGCCACTGCGCACGGCCGGCGGCGTCGTGGAAGGTCCAGGCCACGAAGCGGCTCTGCTTGCTGCCCTGGGCCATCGCGACCTCGCGCACCTCGACGGCCTCGGCCTGGCGCAGTTGCCGGCGCAGGCCCGAGAGGTGTTCGGCGCGCGCGACGAGGCTGGTGAACCACAGCACCTGGCGGCCGATGCCGGCGCTTTCGCGGACCATCTTGCGCAGGAACTCGGCTTCGCCGCCCGGGCACCACAGTTCGTGGTCGTGACCGCCGAAGTTGGGGGCCGGCGACGACCCGCGCCCGGCGGGCGGCACCTTGCCGAGTTGGCGGCGCTTGCGCTGGTGCGCGCCGGCGGCCTCGGCGGCGGAGGCATGGAAGGGCGGATTGCACAAAGTGAGGTCGAAACGCTCGTCTGCGTGCACGATGGTCTGGAAGATGCGGTTGCGCGCCGACTGGTGGCGCAGCGCGATGGCCTTGTCGAGTCGGTTGGCATGGACGATCGCGGTGGCGACCTGCAGCGAGGTGGCGTCGACGTCGCTGCCGACAAAGCGCCAGCCGTACTCGGCATGGCCGAGCAGCGGGTAGATGCAGCTGGCGCCGATGCCGACATCGAGGACGCGCACCGAGGCGCCGCGCGGGATCGTGCCATCGCCGGAGGCGGCGAGCAGGTCGGCCAGGCCATGCAGGTAGTCGGCGCGGCCGGGGATCGGCGGACACAGCGCGCCGTCGGGCAGATCCCAATGCGCGATGCCGTAATCGCTGCGCAGGATCGCGCGGTTGAGCGCGCGCACCGCGGCGGGGTCGTCGAAGGCGATGCTGGTGTCGCCGCGCGGGGTGGTCAGCAGGTGGGCGGCAAGCTCTGGACTGGCGGCGACCAGCCTGGGAAAGTCGTAGCGGCCCTGATGGCGATTGCGCGGGTGCAAGGCGGGGGCGCTGCGCGCAGCGGTGCGGGCGGCGCCGGGAGAAGCGGGCATGCGGACACTCGGTGGGACGGACGGCGGGCGTCAGTATGGCGGCTGTCGTGCGCGGACAAGAAAAAACCCGCCCGAGCGGGGGGCTTTCGGACGTCGCCGGTTTACGGCAGGTCGCACTGCATCTTGGCGTCGACGGAGTAGGGCTTGGGTACGTCGGGATTCTCGCTGGTGCGCTCGAACACCACCTCGAACGAATCGGCATTCGGCGTGCCCTTGCGCTCGGTACAGGCGGCCTGGAGCTTGTCTTTGACGGCGGCGATACCGGCGTCGCGATTGGCGCCTTCGGCGCTGTTGGTCAGGTTGACGACCTCGGCGGCAGCCTGGGCGCTCAGGGCCAGCAGGCAACCGGCGAACAGCATGGCGGGCACGTGCCTCATAGCGATCTCCTTGTCGGGCGTGTGGGAAGAACGACGGTGCGGGGATGTCGAGCCCCGGAGTCGTGGACGGGCGTCAGGGTAGGAAAGCGAGGTTAAGGTGGCGTGCGCGTGCCCGATGACAGCCCAGAAGCGCCATCCATCGGAGCAGGGCGGCCGAGAACCGCGGATGGCGCATCGTCGGGCCGCGGCGCCATGCGCGGCGCGGTCGCCGACTGACAGTGACGGGGAAGTGCCAAAATCGCGGCGTCGACCCCTTCGTTACGGAGAAACCGGCCATGCGTTTCGTATCCCTTGCGCCGCTGCTGTTCGCGATCGCCACACCGTTGGCGGCCCATGCCCAGTCGCAGCCCGCCCCAGGAGATGCCCCGATGACCCACGCCAGCCCTGCGAACCCGGCATCGGCCATCCAAGGCACCTGGCGGTTGGTGTCCTACGAGGTGGAGGTCAAGGCCACCGGGGAGCTGTTCCCGCCGATGGGCGAGAAGCCGACGGGCTATACGATCTTTTCGCCCGAGGGGCGGGTGTGGTTCGTGCTCACCGCGCAGGGGCGCGAGCCGGGCGAAAGCGAGCGCGAAAAGGCGCGTCTACTGGAGACCGTAATCGCCTACACCGGCCGGTACCGGATCGAAGGCGATGCCTGGATCACCGCGGTGGATGTCGCATGGAACCCGGCATGGGTCGGGACCGAACAGCGTCGGCAGTTCAAGCTGGAGGGCGATCGGCTGCAGGTGCTCACGCCGTGGCGGTTGATGCCCAACTGGGCCGACAAGGGCGAGACGCGCAGCATCATCACGTTCGAGCGCGCGCACGAAACGCGCTGAGCCGGATATCTGCGGTATCGCAAACGCGGCACCCCGGCGGACCGGGGCGCAGCATCGCACGCGCGCGTCAGTTCGTGACCAGGGTGACGCCGTAGGTGCTGAGCATCGGGGTCACCCGTTGGTACCAGCTGCGGCGCTGATTCTGCGCGATGCCGCAATTGGTGCCGTCGCTGCCGAGTGCGCCGCCCGAGGTGACGCCCTGCGCATGGCCCGCCGAAGAAATCCACGAGCCGCCCGAATCGCCCTGGCCGGCACAGGCGTTGGATTCCCGCAAGCCATTCACCGTGCCCTGGGCGTAGTTCACGCTGACGTTGGTGCGGGTGATCGTGCCACAGCGCCAACCGGTGCGATAGCCGGAGCGGCACACCGCCGAACCGACCGCCGCCTCCGCACTGCCGACGACCGGCGTGGTGCTGCTGCCGCTGTGCTGCCACACGCGACCGAACAACGCGTCCTGCTGACGCACGGTGGCCCACGCGGCGTCGGAGCCCGGGAACGTGCTGGATTGGAAGCTGCCGACGGTCGTGCCGCCGATGCGCACGGCCGTGCCCGCGCTGCCGCAATGGCCGGCGGTCACGAAGCCCTTGGTGCTGCCGCGGGTCACCGGGAAGCCGATCGAGCAGCCGTTGTACTGGATGCCGCCATAGATATTGATCAGCGTGGAGGGGATCTGCTCGGATACCTCGAAGTGCAGCGCGCCGGTCTCGACATCGCTGCGCGCCAGGAAATCCATCACCGCGTCGGTGCGGCCGGCGCCGGGCGACAGGGTGACGACGACGCGGTTGTTGGGCAGGTCGACGCCCCAGGATTGCACACCGTCGAGACGACGCATGACCCGCGAGGTGGCTGACTGGTCGAGCGCGTGCACCGCCTGCTCGAGCTCGTACAGGCTGTAGCGCACTTGGCGAACATCGGCGCCTTCTACCGCAGGCAACCGCTGGCGGCCCTGCACTGCGGTACCCACCACCAGACGCGGATGCCCGTCGGCATCGTGTTCGATCCAGGTGCCGGCATAGCTGTCGCCATACAACTGGCGTGCCGCGGCTTCGGCCGCCGGCACCTTGCGTTCTGTATCCACGGTCACGCGGTACTGGTCCTGGGTCATGCCCAGGTCGCGTTCCAGCGCGGCGACCATGCCAGGGTCCAGACTCGGCAGGCCGGGTTGCGCGGCCAGGGCACTGCCGCTTGCGGCAGCAGCCGAAAGCAGGGCGAGGGCGAGAGTGCGGCGAACCGCTGCGTGCAGGGTGTGCATAGGTGCTTCCTCCTTGGCGCATTCGAAGTGGGTCGTCCCAGCGGTCCGCCTCGGGGCCGATGTCGAGGGCAACGCAGTGCGACCGCCTCGCCCAGCCGCCCATGCCGCAGGGCAGTGGGCGTGATGCGCCAGGAGATCCGACACGACCGCGCGGATCGATGTCGATGGCCCAATGGCGACGCATGCGTTGGGCGCGGAACACTGCGATTGCCGTCCGGCATCCTGCTCCGGAACGGGCTTGCTGGACACGACGCGCCGCGATCGCAAGGCCTCTGCCGCGTGTTCCCGGCGCCTTTCGACCCTAGGGCGGTCAAACGACTGCGGTCAAGCGCGAATGCACTGACTGAATGCCAACCAGCGCTCCTTTTCCGACATTGATGTGATGCCGATGCAGTGGTCGGCAGCAAACTGTGCGCTCGGTCTGCAACCACGTGTCGAGCCGGTCGCGCTGCGGCGGGCGTTGTCATCGGCGCGACACCCGCATTCAATCTCCTGGTCTTGCAGCGCGTGCATGATGCGGGCTCCCCCAAGCGAATGGAGACCAGGATGAAGACGCGGACAATCACCGGGGTTCTGCTGCTGGCGGCGCTGTCGAGCACGGCGGCGTTCGCCGCACGCCATCATTACGATGTCGTCGGCGAAGGCTATGGCCGGACCCAGCAGGAAGCGCTCGAGTACGCCGAGCGTGCGGCCTACGAGCAGTGCTACAACAACTGGGGCCAGGCCGGCCAGGAGCTCACGGTGCTGGCCGAGTGGGTCGATCCGGCCACCGGCTATATCCACATGCGCGTGTCGCTGGGCTGCACGGTCGACGACTGACGCAGCGCGGGTCCGACAAGCGATATGCGCATCGGCGGCCCGCAGCGGGCGGACGATATCGTCGCGATGCCGCGCCGCAATGCGTCGGGGCATGTCGTACGTCGACGTGGGCGTGTGCGCCGAGGTGGCGCTGATGCGGTCGCATATGGAACAGGAGGCGGGCCGGGCGCGGCATGGGCACGAGCGTGAGGGTTCGGACTGGCGCGACCCTGTGCGAGGCGCAGGGGCATTCGACAACCGCCAACGTCGTCGAGCGCGTGCTCGGCGAGATCGGCACGCAAAGGGTTGCAATCGGAACTGCCGAAGAAGTTGCTAGTCTGCCGCAACACTTGAGCGACAGGTGCGACATGGACCGGCGACACTTCCTCACCCACGCTGCGCTGGCCGCGATGGCGTCCGCGTTGCCGCTGGATGCGCTCGCCCAGACGCAGGCCGCTTCGGCCGGCGCGCTGCTCGCCCCCGCACTGCGACCCGGCGACACCGTCGGCCTGATCAGTCCGTCGTCGCCGGTGGATGAGCCGTTCGACCTCGAACTGGCGCAGGAGGTGATGCGCGCGCTGGGCTTCAAGGTCAAGACCGGTGCGCATTTCGCCGGCCGACGCGGTCATCTGGCCGGTACCGATGCCGAGCGGGCAGGGGACCTCAATGCGATGTTCGCCGACCCCCAGGTGCGGGCGGTGATCTGCGTGCGGGGCGGCTCGGGCGCCGCGCGGCTGCTGCCGTTGCTCGACTACGACACGATCGCGCGCAATCCCAAGGTGCTGCTGGGCTACTCGGATATCACCGCGCTGCACAGCGCGATCCACGCCCGCACCGGGCTGGTGACCTTCCACGGCCCCAACGGCACGGGCAGCTGGAACCGCTTCAACGCCGATCAGTTCCGGCGGCTGTTCTTCGCGCGCGATGCGATGGTCTATCGCAATGCGGTGGACGACGCCGACGAGCTGGTGCCGCGCCGCAACCGCACCACGACCATCACCGGCGGGCGGGCCCAGGGCGCGCTGTTCGGCGGCAATCTGACCGTGCTCAGCGCGCTCGCCGGCTCGCCGTATCTGCCCGACTTCGACGGCAAGATCCTGTTCCTGGAGGACGTGGACGAAGCGCCGTACCGGATCGACCGCATGCTCAGCACGCTCAAGCTGATGGGCGCGCTCGACCGGATCGCAGGCCTGATCTTCGGCCAGTGCACTGACTGCGACCCGGGGCCGGGCTACGGCTCGCTGACGCTGGCGCAGATCCTCGAGGACCATGTCCGGCCGCTGGGCATTCCGGCCTATCGCGGCGCGATGATCGGGCATGTGCGCGAACAGTTCATCGTGCCGGTGGGCGGCCGGGTCGAGTTGGATGCCGACGAAGGCGTGTTCCGCCTGTTGGCGCCGGTGTTGGCCTGAGCGATGTGTGCCGGCGCCATGCGCTGGGACGAATGTTCTGGGAATTCGGCGGCGCTGATTCGGCAGCGCATGGCGCCTGCGATCATCGCCGCTTCGGCCCGATGTTTCGTTATTCGCTCAATGGCGAAATTTAACGAAAAGGGGCATACTCCGCCGCATTGTGAGAACGTCCATGTCAGGAAGCCGGGATACCAGCCAGCGCAGGTTGCGGATCAGCGAACTGGTGCGTCAGCACGGCAGTGTGCAGGTTGCTTCGCTGGCCGAGTTGTTCGGGGTCAGCGTGCAGACCGTCCGCAAGGATCTGCGCTACCTCGCAGAGCGTGGGGTCATGGCCCGGGCCTACGGGGGCGCGATCGACAGCAGCGTGGTCGGCGGCCCGGCGGCCGAGCCGGCCTATGAGGTCAAGCGCAGCGAGCGCCTGGACGCCAAGCGCCGCATCGGTCGGCTGGCGGCAACGCTGATCAAGGCCGGCGACACCATCGCGATCGACTCGGGCACCACTGCCATCCAGTTGGCAGAAGCGCTGCCCAACATCCAGGTGACCGTGGTCACCAACGACTTCGGTGTGCTGACGGCGCTGACGCCCAAGAACAACGTCGACATCGTCATGCTGGGCGGCGAGTTGCGCCGCAAGAACATGGCCTTCTACGGCGGCATGACGGTGGATGCGATCGACGCCCTGCACGTGGATGTGGTGTTTCTCGGGGTCGACGGTTTCGACCTGGAACGTGGGATCACGACCCACTACGAACCCGAGGCGATGCTCAACCGCAAGATGATCGAGGCTGCGCGCAAGGTCGTGGCGATCACCGACAGTTCGAAGTTCGGGCGCATCTGCCTGCACCGCATCATGCCGGTCGCGGACCTGGACACGCTGATCACCGATTCGGGGGCGCCTGAGGACGTGCGCGAGGCCAGTCGGCAACTCGGCTTCGAGCTGCTGCTGGCCTGACCCGCGCCCCGCGGCTCAGCGCCGGTGCGGGGCGAACACGCGCATCGCGTTGGCGTAGTACACCTTGTCGATCACCTCGCGCGGCAGCGCCAGTCCGCGTACGTCGGCGCGGATGGTCTCGATGCGCTGGGACTGCGCCGTCGCCAGGAACATCCAGTCCGAGCGCCAGGTCGCATGCGCGGCCTGCCGGAACGCGTCGGGGTCGGTGTCCGGCTCCTGGGTCAGGTCGGTGCCGTAGAGCAGGCGGTCCTGGTAGGCGATGAAGAACGCGCGCACCTTGTCGTGGTCGCGCACGGCCTGGTACTGCACCTGGGCCATGCGCGCGGCGAGGTCGACCGTGGCTGCGGGATAACGGTCGAGGAAGGCGGCGAGCCGGTCGACATCCCATTCCAGGCTGGCCATGTGCGCGCCGACGAAGCGCAACTGCGGATGCGCGTCCAGAAAGCGGTCGCGGACCGCCATGTGGGTCTCATAGCCGGGCTGTTCGGGATGCAGATACATGTGGTACTCGGGATGGTTGCCGAAGTACTCGCGGTCGTTGTCGGTGGTCATCTCCTCGAGCGGCAGCCAGCAGTTGTGCGGCTCGCCCTGGTGGCCGATCAGCGGAACATCGAGCGCGCGGATGCGTTCGGCAATCGGCGACAGCGCGGGATGGTCGAGCATGATCGGCCGGCCCTGCGCGTCGGTCTCCACCATGCCGACGTTCTTCCAGATCTTGACCGCGAGCGCGCCGCGCGCGACCTCGGCCGCCAGCGCATCGCCGACCGCCTCCGACCAGCCGGGGCTGTCGAAGCCGGTCATGCGGAAAGTCGCCGCCCAATGGAACCGCGCGGGATCGGCGGCCGCCTGCTTCAGTGCGATCGTGTGCTGGGTCTCCACCGGCGGGAATGCGGGATAGTCGACATTGATCGACAGCAGTTCGAAGCCGTCGGCGCGCGCCTGCTCGACAAACGCGGTCGAGTCGGCGTTGGCGTGCACATGGGCGTCGAATTTGCGGACCGCGGCGAAATCGTCCATCGCATAGAGCGCCGCGGTGGGGGCGGTGTCGGGGCGAGGGGCGGCGCAGGCGCCGAGCGCGCAGGCGGCGACGAGCGCCGCAAGCCGTGACGGGATGGACATGCCGATCTCCAGTTCGATAGCGAAACTTTTTTATCACATAACGAAACAAATGTGTTGCGGTCTCCGGCCGCTTTGTCGCAGACTCGGCGAAACCGAACGAAAGGGGAGAACCCGGCACATGCTGCCCGTCCGACGTCGTACCGTGCTCAAGCTCGTCTCCGGCACCGCGGCCTATGCCGCTGCACTGCCGCTGGTCCAGGCCGCCACACCAGCCACCGCCGCAGAGGTCCGCGCACTCGCGCACGACAGCCTGTTATCGCTCGAGTTCGATGCGGCGTTGCGCAGCCGGGTGCTGGCGCGCGGTGAGCCGATCACCGGCTTCGACGCCAGCGAGGCCCTGCTGCTCGCCGACGGCAGCGCGATCGAACAGTTCGCGTTCGTCGACGAGCGGGTGGAGCGGGTCCGCAGTGGACGCCATGGCCCGGGGCGGCGGCACGTGGTGCGCGGCCGCTCGGCGCAAGGCATCGAAAAGACGGTGGAACTGAGCTTCCATGAACGCCATCCGGGGCTGGCGGTGCTGCGCACGCGCTACCGCAATGGCGGCCAGACGCCGCTGGAGGTCGCCGGTTGGCGCAACGCGGCGCATGCGATGGCCGACGCCGGTGACGGCTTCTGGAGTTTCTCGGGTGCCACGCACACCGACCGTCGCGACTGGGTGCAGCCGTTGACCGAGGGTTTCGCGCAGCGCAATACGCTGGCGATGGATTCCTCGGACTACGGCGGCGGCACGCCGGTCGCCAACATCTGGCGCCGGGACATCGGGCTGGCGGTGGGGCATGTCGAGCCCAAGCCGCGGCTGCTCGACCTGCCGGTGGTGCGCAATGCCGATGGCGGGGCGCAGATCGCGATCGAAAGCACGCGCGCCGCCACGCTGGCGCCAGGCGAGACGCTGGAGAGCGACCGCTGCTTTGTGGCCGTCCACACCGGCGATTACTTCGGCGTGCTGCAGCACTACAGCCGCTGGATGGCCGACGAAGGCATCGCGGCGCCGGAGGTGCCGGCCTCGGCGTTCGCGCCGATCTGGTGCGCCTGGGGCTATGAGCGCGACTTCACCACCGAGCAGGTGCTGGGCACGTTGCCGAAGGTGAAGGAACTGGGCCTGGAGTGGGTGGTGCTTGACGACGGTTGGCAGACCAACGAGGGCGACTGGCAGATCGACACGCGCAAGTTCCCGCGCGGCGAGGCGGACATGATCGCCTTCGTGCAGGCGATCAAGGCCCAGGGCCTGCGCCCGCGGCTGTGGCTGGCGCCGCTGGCCGCCGATCCGGGCAGCGAAGTGCTCTACCGCCACACCGACATGTTGCTGCTCGACCGTGATGGCGCCAGCCAGAACGTGACCTGGTGGAACGCCTTCACCCAGTGCCCGGGCTATCAGCCGACGGTCGATTTCTACGTCGCGCTGGTGACCAAGATCATCGGCGAATGGGGTTTCGAGGGCCTCAAACTTGACGGCCAGCATCTCAATGCGGTCGCGCCCTGCTACAACCCTGCGCACCACCACGCCGACCCGATGGAGTCGTGCGAAGGGGTCGCGACGTTCTGGCAGGCGATCTACGACGCCGCGCACGCGGCCAACCCCGATGCGGTGGTCGAACTGTGTCCCTGCGGCACCGCGTTCGCGTTCCACAATCTGCCGGCGACCGACCAGTACCCCTCGTCCGATCCGCTGTCGTCGTGGCAGGTGCGCCACAAGGGCAAGACGATCAAGGCGTTGATCGGCAAGCGCGGCAGCTACGCCGGCGACCACGTCGAACTGGCGGACGGCGGCGCGGATTTCGCGTCCAGCGTCGGCATCGGCGCGGTGATCTCGACCAAGTTCACATGGCCGGCGGACATCCCCGAGCCGAAGCTCGACATGCCGCCGGGCGGGCTGGTGCTGGGCGCCGACAAGGAAGCCTTGTGGCGCAAGTGGATCGACCTGTATCGCGCGCACATGCTGCCCCAGGGCGACTATCTGGGCACGCTGTACGACATCGGCTTCGACCGGCCGGAGACGCATGTCATCGGCAAGGACGGCGCGCTGTACTACGCATTTTACGCCGAGCGCTGGGACGGCCCGCTGCAACTGCGTGGGCTCGGCCGGGGCCGCTATCGGGTGCATAACCTGTTCGACGGGACTGACCTTGGCACGGTCGACGCACGCAGCGACACGCTGGCCTCGGTACCGTTCGAGACCTTCGCGCTGCTGCAGGCCACGCCGGACGGCGCGGCATGAGCGCGGTCGCCGCAGCGGTGCCCGGTGGTCGCGCCTGGCTGGGCTTTGCGATGGCCACGGTGGTGCTGTGGGGCGTGTGGGGCGCGCTGTCGGGCCTGACCGCCAGCCCCGCATTTCCCGAAACGCTGGTGTACTGCGTGTGGGCGCTGACGATGGTGCCGCCGGCGCTGTTCGTGCTGTGGCGCAACGGCTGGCGTGTGGACCGCAGTCCACGGGCGATCGTCTACGGGCTGCTGATCGGCCTGCTCGGTGCCGGCGGCCAGATGCTGCTGTTCAAGGCGCTGGCCGGCGGGCCGGCGTACTTCATCTTCCCGATCATCTCGCTGTCGCCGGTGATCACGATCGCGCTGTCGTTCACGCTGCTGCGCGAGCGCACCACACGGGTCGGTGCGATCGGCGTGGTGCTGGCGTTGCTGGCGCTGCCGTTGCTGGATCTGTCGCTGGGCAGCGCGGAAGGCGAGGGTGTGGGTTGGTTCGTGCTGTCGCTGCTGATCATGCTCGCCTGGGGCGTGCAGGCCTATTTCATGAAGCGCGCCAACACCGTGGTGCGCGCCGAGAGCATCTTCTTCTACATGATGATCGGCGCTCTGGCGCTGGTCCCGGTGGCCTGGCGGATGACCGACTTCGGCCAGCCGATCGCCACCGGCCTGCAGGGGCCGTGGTTGGTCGCTGCGATCCAGGTGCTCAATGCGATCGGCGCGTTGTGCCTGGTCTATGCCTTCCGCTACGGCAAGGCGATCGTCGTCGCGCCGTTGACCAATGCCGGCGGCCCTTTGATCACCGCCGCGCTGTCGTTGCTGCTGGCCGGCGTGGTGCCCGGGCCGTTGAAGCTGGTGGGGCTGGCGATGGCACTGGTCGCCTCGGTGCTGTTGGCGCTCGAGCCCGAACGCCCGACCTCGACCGACTGACGCACTTTCCGACGACACGAGGACCGCGATGCACGCCCTGCTCGAGTTGGTCGCCCGCCACACGCGTGGCGACGCCGCCGGCATCCCCTCCATCTGTTGCGCCCATCCCCTGGTGCTGGAAGCCGCGCTGCGCCATGCCCGGCGCCACGCCCTGCCGCTGGTGCTGGTCGAGGCGACCTGCAACCAGGTCAACCAGGATGGCGGCTATACCGGCATGACCCCGGCCGACTTCGTCGCCTTCGTCGGCGACATCGCGCGCAAGGTCGGCGTCGACCCGGCGCGCATCGCGCTCGGCGGCGACCACCTGGGCCCCAATCCCTGGACCGCGCTCGAGGCCGAGGCGGCGATGGCCAAGGCCGAAACGATGGTCGCCGCCTACGTCGCCGCGGGCTTCCGCAAGCTCCACCTCGACTGCTCGATGGCCTGCGCCGACGATCCGGTGCCGCTGCCCGAGGCGACGATCGTCGAACGCGCGGTGCGGCTGTGCCGCGCGGCCGAGGCCGCGCATGCCCAGGCCGGCGGCGAGCCGCCGGTCTATGTGATCGGCACCGAAGTGCCGGTGCCCGGCGGCGCGACCGAGGCCATCGAGGGCCTGGCGGTGACCGCGCCCGAGGCCGCGCTGGCGACGATCGAAGCCCACCGCGACGCGTTCGCGGCCGCCGGCCTGCAGGCCGCGTGGACGCGGGTGATCGCCTCGGTGGTGCAGCCGGGCGTGGAGTTCGACCACCACCAGGTCATCGACTACGTGCCGGCGGCCGCGCGCGCGCTCAGCGCCGCGATCGAACAGGTCAAGGGCCTGGTGTTCGAGGCGCATTCGACCGACTACCAGACCCCGGACGCGCTGGCCGCGCTGGTGCGCGATCACTTCGCGATCCTCAAGGTCGGTCCCGGCCTGACCTTCGCGCTGCGCGAGGCGCTGTGGGCGCTCGATGCGATCGAGCGCGAGTGGATCGCGCCGGACCGGCGTGCGCAGCTGCGCGAGACCGCCCTGGCGCGGATGCGCGCCGAGCCCGGCCACTGGCAGCGCTACTACCACGCCCAGGGCGAGGCGCTGACGATCGACCTGCAGTACAGCTTGAGCGACCGCATCCGCTACTACTGGCCGGACCCGGCGATCGAGGCGGCCTGCCAGCAGTTGTTCGCCAACCTGCGCCAGAGCCCGCCGCCGATGCCGCTGGTCGGCCAATACCTGCCGCAGGCGCTGCGTGCGCTGCGCGCCGACCGCGCCCCGCTCGATCCCGCCGCCCTCGTGATGGCCCACATCGCCATCGCTCTCGACGACTACCACCATGCCTGCGTCCCCGATGCCCAGCCCTGACATTCTCGGCCTGCCCGAATCCGACCTGGCCGCCAGCGGCGCGCTGTGGACCGCGCGCGAAATCGAGCAGCAGCCGCGCATGCTCGTGCGCACCCATGCGCTGGTCGCGCAGATGGCCGAGTCGCTTGCGGCCTTTATCGCGCCGGTGTCGGGCGACCCGACGGCGCGGGTGATCCTGACCGGCGCCGGCACCTCGGCCTATATCGGTGAATGCCTGGCGCCGTGGCTCGACCGCAGCCTCGCTGCGCGCGTCGATGCGGTGCCCACGACCGATCTGGTCAGCGCGCCGCAGCTGTACCTCGATCCGGAGCGCCCGCTGCTGCTGGTGTCGTTCGGGCGTTCGGGCAACAGCCCCGAGAGCGTTGCGGCGGTGAAACTGGCCGAGGCGCTGGTCGGCGACGTGCGCCATCTGGTGGTGACCTGCAACGCCGACGGCGCGCTGGGCCGGGTCGCGGTGCGGCAGTCGATGACGTTGCTGCTGCCGCCCGAAACCCACGATGTGAGCTTCGCGATGACCTCGAGCTTCAGTTGCATGATGCTCGCGACGCTGGCCGCGCTGAGCGGGCCGCACACACTGGCGACGCGCGTGCCCGCGATCGCCGCCGCCACCGAGGGCGTACTGCAGCAGGCGCGCGGACTGACCCAGGAGCTGGCGCTGTGCGGGTTCGAGCGTGTGGTGTATCTGGGCAGCGCGCTGTTCAAAGGCCTGGCGCGCGAGGCCGCGCTCAAGCTGGGCGAACTGAGCAACGGCGCCATCGCAACCTGCTTCGAATCGCCGATGGGCTTCCGCCACGGCCCCAAGACCTTCGTCACCGCGCGCACGCTGGTGGTGGTGTTCGTGTCCAACGACCCGCTGACCCGGCGCTACGATCTCGACCTGCTCGACGAACTGCGCGGCGACGGCGTGGCCGCACGCGTGATCGAAGTCACCGCCGCCGCGCCGCATGGGCCAGCGCGCGATGCGGTGTGCGTGGCCGGGCTCGAACGCGCCCACGATCTCGACCTGCTATGGCCCTATGTCGCCGTGGCGCAGTTGTTCGCCTTCCACGCCTCGCGAGCGCTGGGCGTGCGGCCCGACAGCCCGAACGCACAGGGCACGGTGAACCGGGTCGTCCAGGGCGTGCGCCTGTACCCGCTGGTGCCATGAGCGGCGCGTCCTACTACCTGGGTGTCGATGGCGGCGGCACCAAGACCCGCTTCGTGCTGCTCGATGCCGAAGGCGGCGTACACGCCGAGGTCCAGCGCGGCACCGCCTACCACCCGCAGATCGGGCTCGACGGCGTACGTGCGCTGCTCGCCGACGGCATCGACGCGGTCACCCGGCAGGCACAGGCGACACCGCGCCAGATCGCCTACGCGTTTTTCGGGCTGCCGGCGCACGGCGAAGACGACGCGGCCACGCCGCAGCTCGATGCGATGCCTGAAGCGCTGCTCGGCCATCAGCGCTATCGCTGTGGCAACGACATGGTCTGCGGTTGGGCGGGATCGCTGGCCTGCGCGGACGGCATCAACATCGTCGCGGGCACCGGCTCGATCGCCTACGGCCAGCGGCAGGGGCGCGAGGCGCGGGCCGGCGGCTGGGGCGAGGTGTTCTCCGACGAGGGGTCGGCGTACTGGATCGCGGTCCAGGGCCTCAACGCGTTCTCGCGTATGAGCGACGGCCGGCTGCCGCGCGGGCCCTTGCATGCGGCGCTGCGTGCGCATTTCGATCTCGTCGATGACCTCGATCTGTGCGCGCGGATCTACGGTCCGCAGGCGTTGACGCGCGACCGGATCGCGCAGCTGTCGTTGCAGGTCGCCCAGGCGGCCGAGGCTGGCGACGAGGCGGCGCGCGCGATCTTTGAGCGGGCGGGGCAGGAACTGGCGGCGATCGTCCATGCCGTGCGCCGCGCCCTCGGTTTCGGCGACGCCGCCCGGGTGCCGGTGACCTGCTCGGGCGGTGCCTTCGGTGCGGGCACGTTGCTGCAGGCACCGCTGGCGGCGGCCTTGCAGGCGACCGGGGGCGACTTCGAGCTGCGTGCGCCGTGCTACGCGCCGCACCACGGCGCGGCGCTGTATGCGATGCGGTTGGCCGGGCATCCGCTGCCCGGTGCGATCGCGGCCGCCTGAGCAGGCGGCCGCAAAGCGCGTCGGCGCCGGCCGCGGCGCTCAGCTGCGCAGGCGCAGCAACTGCGCCTGCAGCGTCTCGACCTGGGCGCGCAGTTGCGCGTTCTCGCGTTCGAGCGCATCGACGCGCCGCTGCAGTGCACGCGCATCGGGAGCGTCGCCCTCGGCGGTCTCGCCGTCCTCGCCTTCGCGGGGCGTGCGCGGACGCTTCTTCGCATCGCGCGCGCGCTTGGCGGCCTGCTTGAGTTCGGCCTTGCCGGCTTGCGCTGCGCTGCGTTGCTCGTCCTCGGGCAGGCTGGCGACCGCGGCGGCGGCGCTGATCGAGATCTCGCCGGCCTTCAGCGCTTCGACCACCTCGGGCGTCGCCTGGGCGTGGATGCGCTCGATCATCATGACCTGGTTGGCGCTGAGCCTGGCTTCGCGCGCCAGATCGGCGCGGGTGGCGGGTACGGGCGTGTCGTCCCACGGTGGACGGTCGTCGTCCTGGGGCGCGGCGGCTTCGTCATCGTCGCTCGCAGGCGGCGGCGATTCGAGCCGGGCCTGCTGGCGCGCCTCCAGGATCGTGCGCTTGCGCAGCGCGAGCACGCCGCGCTGGTAGTCCGACACGCTGCGTCGGCCCAGGTGCTGCTCGATCATCCACAGATGGACATCGTCCATCGACTTGAAACGGGTGTTCTGCACCGTCTCGAATGGGATGCCGTGCTTCTGGCAGATGCCATAGCGGTTATGGCCGTCGACGAGCACGTTGCCCCACAGCACCAGGGCATCGCGGCAGCCCTCTGTGAGCAGACTGCGCTCCAACGCCTCGTGCTCGTCGGGCGTCAGCGGATCGATGTAGGCCTTCAGGGCGTCGACGACGACGATGTTCATGCAGCTCCGGGGGCGACGAGGGGCGCGCATTGTAGGCGGCGTGCCCGGCGCCGGGCACCGGTCGCCTCCGCGCGGGCGGTGCGTGGCCGGCGTGACGCCTCGCGCCGCGGTGCCCGGGTATGCTCGTCTGCGTACCGAGCCCAGGATCTGCGCCGCCGATGACGCCGTCTTCCCGTGACCCGTACCCGGATGCGCTGCGCGCTGGCGCCTTGCTACTGGTCGTGTTCGGGCACTGGATCGCGACCTTGCCGCGCATGGTCGACGGCGTGCTGGTCGACACCGAGCATCTGCTCGCGGCCTGGGATGCGGCCGGTTGGCTGACCTGGATCGTGCAGGTCGTGCCGCTGTTCGTGTTCGTCTCGGCGGCGGTCAGTGCCGACAGCGTGGCCCGGCGGGCGGAGCAAGGCGCGCAGGTGCAATGGTGGGCAGGCCGGGCGCTGGGGCTGGCGCGGCCGACGTTGACCTACCTGGTGGTGCTCGCCGCGATCGCGGCGCTGTCGTGGCTGTCGGGCGGTCATCTGTTGGCGGTATTCGATGGCTCGCTGACGATCCACCTGTGGTTCCTGCTGATGCTGCTGACTGTGCAGGCGCTGCTGCCCTGGAGTCTGCGCCTGGATGCGCGTCTGGGCCTGCGCGCGGTCGCAGCGCTGGTCGTGGTGGCCGGCGTTCTCGACATGGTCCGCGCCGGGGCGACATCGACCGGTGCGCTGCGCACACTCGGTCAGCTGGCGACCGAGCGGCCTGCCGGCATCGCCTGGCTCAATATGCTGGTGGTGTGGCTGATTCCGCAGCAGTTGGGTATCGCGTGGAAGCGCGGGCGCTTCCGCGGCCCGGCGACCGGTGCCGGTCTGCTGCTGCTCGGCGCGGTCTGGCTGGCGCTGGCGATCGCCGCCGGCTATCCGGTCGCGATGGTAGGCGTGACGCTGGCCGGTAACAACATGTTGCCGCCCACGCTGGCGCTGATCGGGGTGATGTGGCTGCAGGTGGGCCTGGTGCTGCTGT
The DNA here is from genome assembly GCF_022637415.1 of Luteimonas sp. S4-F44. NCBI lineage: Bacteria > Pseudomonadati > Pseudomonadota > Gammaproteobacteria > Lysobacterales > Lysobacteraceae > Luteimonas > Luteimonas sp. S4-F44. The sequence continues at coordinate 2,081,168 of NZ_CP093340.1, read as the reverse complement.
GCGAGCCGCTGGCGCGGCGGGTGCTCGCAGGCCGCGCGTCGGCGAAGGCGATCGCGGTGCTCGGCGCGCTCGGCATGCCGTTGTACCTGTGGCACAAGCTCGCCGAGCTGCCGGCCGCCTGGCTGGGTGAGCGGCTGGGCTTGCCGATCGACGCCGGACTGCCCGGCGCTCCGGGCTTCTGGCTCGGGCGCGCAGGCTGGATCGCGCTGTGCGTGACGATGGTCGCGCCGCTGATCGCACTGGTCGTGCGTTTCGAGCTGCGGCGCGACCGCGATGTGGCGGCGACCGATCGGCGCGTCGATGTGATGCTCGGCGGCGTGGCGCTGTATGTCGGTCTGGGCGCTGCGCTGGCGCTGGGCGCGTGGCCGGGGGCCGCGATCGGGGTGGTCGCGGTCGCCCTGGCATCGTGGCGCCTACGGCGGCGCGGCGACCGGCATTAAGGACGGCTCAGCGGGCGGGCGCGTCGCTGATCGCGGCCGGCGGCGCCCGATGCGCGGCGAGGCACGTGACCACGCTCAGCGCCACCAGCACGAAGGCGATGGCTTCCAGCAGCGTGGGCAGGCGGCGTTCCCAGACGAAGCCGTAGAGCAGGGCGAACAGCGTCTCGAACAGGATCATCTGCCCGACCAGGGTCAGCGACAGCAGCCGGCTCATGCGGTTCCACAGTGCGTTGCCGACCATCGACGCCAGCAAGGCCACGCCGGCCGACACGCCGATCAGCAATGCCCAGGCCGAGGGTGGCTGCGGTACGCGGGGCAGGGCCCACGCCAACGGCAGCAGCAGCGCGGTCAAACCGCAGGTGACCACGCCGATGAGCAGGTTCCACTCGTGGACCGAGACGTGCTGTAGCCGGGTCAGCCAGCGTGCATTGCTTACCGCAAAGCACGTCCACGCGGCCAGCGCGCCGACGCCGCACGCCAGCCCGAGCAGTTGCCGCCCGATCGTTTCCGCCGCTGGCATCAACAGCGCCTGCCCGCCGATGCACAACACCCCGGCTGCGGCCAGCAGCAACGACGGCGTGAGCCGACGCAGCGGTACTGCGCCGCGGTCGCGGCTGCCGACCAGGGTGACGGCGACCGGCAGAAAGCCGATCACCAGCGAGGTCATCGCGATGCCGCCCAACTGCACCGCGCTCGCGAGCAGCAGGTAATAGAGGACGTTGCCGGTGAACGCCAGCCCCACCAACCCGCGCCATTCCCTGCGCCCGAGCAGGCCGACCAGCCGGGTCCAGTGCGGTGCGATGAGCAGGATCGAGAATAGGCCGTAGAACAGGTAGCGGCCGATGGTCAGGTCCAACGGCCTGAAGTCGCGCACCAGGGCCGGCGCCAGGAAGACCAGGCCCCACAGCGCGCCGGCGCCGACGCCGCAGGTGACGCCGGTGAGGGTGTCGTGTCGCGGGCGCGTGTGCATCGTGTCCATGCGCCGCACGATAGGTGCGATCGACAGTGCCGTCTTGACCCGGTCTCGCGTGGCTCTGGGCCGGGACTCGCGTCTTTCAGCCGCGCGTCTGCCGGCGGAGTTGCGCGGGCGTCTGGTCGTCTGCGCGCCGCATCGCACGGGTCAGCGCGCTCTGATCGGCGTAACCGCAGCAGTAGGCGATCTCGGCGATCGGCAACGCGGTCCGCACGAGCAGGTCGCGGGCCCGCGCGAGCCGCAGGGCCGACAACCAGGCGCGTGGCGTGGTGCCCAGTTCCTGCTGGAACAGCGCGTGCAGACGACTGGCGCTCACGCCGACCTGCGCGGCCATCGTCTCGGCGGTCCATCCGCGCGCCGGCTGCGCCTCGATCTTTGCCAGCAGCGGCGCGAGCCGGGCTTGCGACGGCGCCGGCGCGCCGAGCAAGGTGTCGAGCAGCAGCGGGAGCCATAACCGGAGCCGGTGCGCGGACACGCCGCTGCGCAGCGTCAGCGCTTCCATGTAGTCGATGAGGCTGCGGGCTTCAGCGGTCAGCGCGACATAGGGCCGACGCGCCAGACAGTCGGCGATGCGCGGGTCGAGCTCACCGGCGTGCAGGTCGAGGATGATCGAGCGATTCGCGGCATCGCTGATCTGGTCGTGCCGGGCGCCGACCTCGACAAAGGCGCCGAGATTGCGGTCGAGCCGCGCCCCGGCCCCGGCGATGTCCATGTGCAGCCAGCCGTCGAGCGGCAGCACGAGTTGTGCGAAGTCGTGGCGATCGACCTGGCTGTTCGCGCCATAGGAGCGGATGGCGATTGGCAGGGGCGGGGCGGGCTGGGCCATGGCGAGACGATGCTAGCCCAGGCGATGCCGCCATGCAGGGCCGGGGCGTGCATCGTGGCAAGAACCGCGCGGGCGATGCGAGCGTAAGGCCTGCGCGCTGCGTTGACCGTGCGGCGCGAGATGAACAGGGGCGAGGCACGCGGGTGCGAAGAAAGTGCCGTGGCGATGGCGCGCGGCTTCACCGTCTACGGCGGGCGCGGCGTCCAGTCTCGCGTTTCCTGTCCTCTCACGGAGTGCGACCATGAATCTTCGTCCGACCCTGTTGGTGGCTTCGCTCGCGTTTGCCCTGTCGGCATGCGGCGAGCGCACCGACGATCATCGGCCCGCCGCCACACCAGAGACGCCGTCCGCCGCCGTACCACCCGCCGAGGGCCACGTGGCCAGTGGCACCGTTCCTGCCGATACGATGACCCCGGGCGCGGCCCAAACCGGCGCTGCGGGTGCGTTGGCACCGGCGGATCGCAAGGCGTTGCTCGCGGTGATCGAGGTCGATCGCCACGAGATCGCAGCTGCCCAGGACGCGCTGAAGAAGGGCGTCGGCGAGCGCGCGCGTGCGTACGCCGATCAACTGCGCACCGACCATGAGCGCAGCATGCAGGCCACTGAGGCGCTGCTCGACGGCACAAGCGGGACCGCAGGGGCATCGCCGCAGGCCGCGGACTCCGACGACCCGGCGCTGGCCGCGGAACGTCGCCAGCACGACACCGAGCGTCAGCGTTTGGACGGGCTCAGCGGCGAGGCCTTCGAGGCCGCGTGGATCGACGCGATGGTCAAGGGCCATCAGGCCGCGCTGGACAAGCTCGATCGCGAGCTGATCCCGCAGGCCAGCGCGGCGGACGTGCGCAGCCACCTGGAGCGCACGCGCAAGACGATCGCCGGCCACCTCGAGCAGGCCCAGGCGCTGCAGAAACCCGCGTCCTGAGCCGGATTCACAGAGGCGAGTTTGGGGGCGATGCGTGCGTCGCTCCCGCGCCAACCCTCCCCATCAGGGGCGCAATGCCCTTTGGGCGGGGAGGGCGCTTGCGAACACGTCGCTACGGTGCCGATTGCGGAGATAAGGACTGGCAAGTCCGGGGATGACCTCCTCCGAGTGCGAGGCCGGAATGACCTCCCCCGCCTGCGGGTGAGGTCGGCGCGACTGGCGCGCCGCGTGGGGGCGAGGCTTTACGTTTCTCGCCCGAACAAGTCGTCCTGCGGCGGCTCTGGCGCGCTGTAATCCAGTCGTCCGTCGACGATGCGCGCGGCCGCGGTCCAGGGATGCGGCTGCGATTTGCCCGGTCCCATCAGATGCACGACCTCCCAGCCGCGGGCCTTGAAGTCGTCGGCAATCAGACTGCGATGGCAACTCCACCACATCGCTTCGGCGCACATGCAGGCGGTGCGTTGCGCATGCGCCAGGTCCATCAGCCGTGCGCGTGCCTGGGCGTACTCGGCGGTGTCCATGTAGTCGGCGTAGCCGCGGAAACCCGCGTTGCGCCAGGCCGTATGCGGCGAGTCGCGTACGGCCTGACGACGACCGCCCAGTTCGGGCATCGGCACGAAGTCGATGCCTGCCTCGGGCAGGCTGTGCAGGAGCGACTGCGCGGAAAAATGCGGATGGCGGCGCGAGCCAGGATGGCGACGGACGTCGACCAGCGCGGTGATGCCATCGGCGCGCAACATGGCGATGAAGACCTCGATCGGCCGTGTCGAATGGCCGATCGTCCACAACCGGGGCGTGTGCATGCAGGCAGGCTAGCGCCTCCGGTGTCGAGGCCGTGCTTGACTCACCGGTCCGTCTCCCCGCCAGGCGAAAGGGCAGACGCCTTCCCGCGCCATGACCGAACCGGCGGACTCTCGTGCCGGCGCTGGTGCTGCACGACTTGCCCGAACGGCTGTATCGCCAGCGCTATCCGGTCGCCGAGCACGTCCAGCGGCGCATACTGGCGCCTTCCGACCCGAGCGCGCCGCATGTCCCCGATCGACAACGTTGGTACCTTCCGCCTGGGCGATCGCCGCGTGAAGCGGCTGGGCTATGGCGCGATGCAGCTCGCCGGCCCGGGGGTGTTCGGACCGCCGAAGGATCACGCTGCCGCCCTTGCGGTGCTGCGTGAGGCGGTCGCCCTGGGCGTCGACCACATCGACACCAGCGATTTCTACGGCCCGCATGTGACCAATCGGCTCATCCGTGAGGCGCTGCATCCGTATGCAAACGATCTGACGATCGTGACCAAGATCGGCGCCCGTCGCGGCGACGACGCCTCCTGGCTGCCCGCGTTCTCGGCCGATGCACTGACCCAGGCCGTGCACGACAACCTGCGCAATCTCGGCCTCGACGTGCTGGACGTGGTCAACCTCAGGATCATGCTGTCCGCGCACGGCCCGGCGGAAGGCTCGATCGAGGCACCGCTTGCGGTGTTGGCCGAGCTGCAGCGGCAAGGCTTGGTGCGGCACATCGGCCTGAGCAACGTCACTGCGACCCAGGTGGCGCAGGCGCGCGGGATGGTCGAGGTGGTGTGCGTGCAGAACCTGTACAACATCGCGCACCGTGACGACGACGCGCTGATCGACACGTTGGCCGCCGACGGCATCGCCTACGTGCCGTTCTTCCCGCTGGGCGGATTCACCCCGCTGCAGTCCTCGACGCTGTCGGCGGTTGCCGATGAGTTGGGCGCGACGCCGATGCAGGTCGCGCTGGCCTGGCTGCTGCGCCGCGCGCCCAATCTGCTGTTGATTCCCGGCACCTCATCGCTCGCGCATCTGCGCGAGAACCTGGCCGCCGCGGATCTGGTGCTGCCGGCGGCTGCGGTCGCCACCCTCGACGGCATCGCGGACGCTTCGGTGTAACGCATCAGGGGGGGGGGGCCGGTCAGCGCCGTCTGGCCAGCCATCGGTCGAGCTGGCCGGCGAACGCCTGGCGGTCGCGGGCGTGGAACGCGGTGGGCCCGCCGGTCTGCACGCCGGCGCCGCGCAGTTCGTCCATGAAGTCGCGGATCGACAGCCGCTCGGCGATGCTGTCGGACGTGAACGGCTGGCCGCGCGGGTCGATGGCCTGCGCGCCCAGCGCGAGCACACGGGCGGCCAGCGGGATGTCCTGGGTCACCACCAGATCGCCGGCCGTGACGCGGGCGACGATGGCATCGTCAGCGGCATCGGGGCCGCCTTCGACCTGAAGCGCGCGCACGTGGCGCGAGGATGGGGTGCGCAGCCACTGGTTGGCGACCAGCGTGACCGCGATCTGCGCGCGGTCGGCGGCGCGGAACAGGATCTCCTTGACCGGGCCCGGGCAGGCGTCGGCATCGACCCAGATCCGCGCGGGATCCGCGGCCGGCGGGGTCACTCGGCGGCGTCGGGCGTGGCCGGCGTGTCGCTGCGGGTCGCGTCGCGCTCAGCGCGCTTCTTGGCGTCCTTCTCGTCTTTCTTCTTCTTGGCGAGTTCGCGCTGGCGTTTTTCGAACGAGTAATTGGGCTTTGCCATGGGGCCTTCGTGGTTGGAGGAGCCCCCAGTGTACCGCCCCACCCAAAACCGGGTCCCAGAACCGGGGTCAGAGTGCATTTCTCGATCACCGAGAAGTGCACTCTGACCCCGGTTTTGGCTGGCTCAATTCAGGTCGACATCCGACGGGGGCTCTATGCCTTGCAGGTGTTCCACGAAGTGATCCCAGAGCCGCCGGGTGTAGTAGGTGTCCGTGCGGAAGAAGTCGTGGGTCCGGTTGGGCAGATAGAGCAGGTCGAACCGCTTGTTCTCTTGGATCAGTGCGGCCGCCAGTTGAAGCGTCAGGGCCGGATAGGCGCTCTCGTCCAGATCCCCGTAGGCCAGCAAAAGACGCCCACGCAGCCTGTGCGCCAGGTGGGCGTTATCCAGATGCTGATAGTGATCGGCCGCTGTCCCGTCCGTTGCCAGCCCCAGCAGGTGCTCCATGCCATAAAGACCTTGGTAGTTATGCGGACCGGCGGATGCCGCGGCGACCTTGAAGAAATCGGGGCGGGTCAGGAGCGAACGCGCCGCCACGTAGCCACCAAACGAGTGACCGTAGACGCCCACTCTGTCGAGATCGAAGCCGCCAAACTGTTCAGCAAGTTGACGGATGACCGCCACATGGTCCTCGATCGCGGGCCCGATGAAGTCGCCGTAGCCCACGTCGGTGAAGGCGCGTGAGCGCCCCCGCGTGCCGCGCGCATCGATGGTCACCACGATGAAGCCCAACTCTGCCAGGCTCGCGCGCGATACCGGGTTGAATGTCGAGACGGCTTCTTGATAGCTGCGCGGCGCGTTCAGCGTCCAGGGGCCGCCGTACGTGGCATGGATGACCGGATAGCGACTTTCCGGCGAGAAGCCCGGCGGTAGCCACACTGTGGCATACAGTTCGGTCACGCCGTCCGCGGCGAGGGCGGAGACACGCCGAGGTGCGCGCCAACCGGCGGCCTGGACGGCCTCAGTGTCGGCGACCTCAAGAGGCATGATGATCTCGCCATCGTCGGCCCTGCGCAGGACCGTGACTGGCGGAGTGTCGACCGTGGACCAACTGTCGATGAACACCGAGAAGTCCGCCGAGAAGGCGCGTCTTCCAGGACTCGGAGGCAGCAGCGTGGCGCTAGGCGTGGGGATGTCGTGTTCGGCATCTTCCGGTGTCAGCAGCACGGGCTCGCCGCCGTCCAGCGGGACGCGGTAGAGGTGGCGGAGGTAGGGATCGCGGCCAGGCTCGCGGCCGGTGCCGGTTACGAACGCCACACGATGACGATGATCGACCTCAATCAGGTCGCGCACGGCCCAGTCGCCGTGCGTCAATGCCCGTTTGTGGCGTCCGGTGCCCAGATCGTAAAGGTGCAGGTGCCCCCAACCATCGCGTTCGGAGAACCAGATCGCTTCGCCACTGTCTTCGAGAATCCGGACGTTCGGCGGCATGAAGGGCATGCTGTGCGGTAGCAGGCTGGTCCGTGGGGCGGTTTCCTCGATGATGCGCCGGACGCGTGCCGAGACGAGGTCGATCTCCACCAGTGCCATCGATTTCCATCCCGCGGTATGCGCGATGCGCCAGGTTCTGCGGGCATCGCGGGACCATCCCAGATCCGCATCGTGTAGACGCCATCCCTCGCCGAGATCGATGACGCGCTTTTGCCCGGTGGCCACGTCGATGACGAAGACCTCCTGTGCGGGTGGGGCTTCGCCGAGCAGCGCAAGGCGCAGCGTGTGGAGCTTGGGACGGACGCTGCCGTCGCGGGGAACCGATTCGAGGAAGGGGTAAGGCGTGACAGGGCGCTCGTCGAGACGAATCCCGAACACGCGAGCGCCGTCAGGCGTCCAGGCGACGCCCACTGGTACGGGCGCCGGTGTCGCAAGCGCGCGTTGCGACGCATCCGGCAGTTTGCCGTATGCGTAATGGGCGACACCGTCCTGCGTCAGCCTGCGCGCACCGGTGGCCTCGCGAAGCATCAGATCGTGTCCGGCGATGTAAAGCGTACGCTCGCCGGAGGGCGAGGGCAGCTCGTTGATCGGCAACGCATCCCGAAGCGTGCATCGCGGCAAATCGAGCAGCCAACACTCAGCCAGGCGGCCATCGTCGAGTTCGGCCTGCACCCGGTCCCCAGCCGGCGCGATGTCCACGACGGTGTAGCGCACCGGTGCTCCGTTCGATGCAGCCATGGCGGCATCCAGATTGCGGGTATCGAAGGCAGGCTCGGATGTGCGCGCTTCAGGATCGACGATGCGGTACTCGATCCCGCCCTGCGCATCCCGGCGGTACCAGAAGCGGCGGGAGCCCTCGATCCAGTGCGCGGTGACCGAGCCGTTGCGGACGGCGCCTGCCAAGGTTGCATCGAGCACCTGGGCGGCCCTGACGTAGTTGTCGGCGACCGAGGGGGCCTGGGGCGCCGCGGAGAAGGCCGGAAGCGGAATCAGTAGCGCAAGCGCAATCCGCGCGGTGAAGGACCTCATGCGATTGAACCTCCCTATTCTCGGCATTGGCATGGCCAGCCGGCATACGCCGCCCGGGTAGAAGCCCATTGTGTGCTGAACAGCGTCGGCAGTGCCCATGTTCCGAGACGCCGCCGGGACCCATCAGCGGCAGGGCCCTCTCCAGATCCTCGGTTTCTGGGCAGGTGCGCTGATCGGTCGCAGCCCGGCGGCGCGGGCAGCGCCGGCAAACGAAAGATCGACGCTCTATTTGGACGCGTTCATGTTCGCCGGTCAGCGCGGCATGGTGGAACGGCACATTGCCTAAGGGGGCACCTTGATTCAGATCAAGGTGGAGCGGCATCACGGGCGCCTAACATTCCTCTATCCAAGAAAGGGGGCGGCGAATGCACGCCATCACTGAAACCTATAACGACAAAGTAGTCCGCCAGTTCGCGGTGATGACCGTGGTCTGGGGCATCGTGGGCATGCTGGTGGGGGTGATCATCGCCGCCCAGCTCTACGCGCCTGCGCTGAATTTCGAGATTCCGTGGCTGAGCTACGGCCGTCTGCGCCCGCTGCACACCAACGCGGTGATCTTCGCGTTCGGCGGCTGCGCGCTGTTCGCGACCAGTCTGCACGTGGTGCAGCGCACCTGCCATGTGCGGTTGCTGTCCGACAAGCTCGCCGCCTTCGTGTTCTGGGGCTGGCAGGCGGTCATCGTCGCCGCGGCGATCACCCTGCCGCTGGGCCTGACCCAGGGCAAGGAGTACGCCGAGCTCGAGTGGCCGATCGACCTGTTGATCACCGTGGTCTGGGTCGCCTACGCGGTGCTCTACCTGGGCACGATCGCCAAGCGCCGGGTCAAGCACATCTATGTGGCGAACTGGTTCTTCGCGGCGTTCATCATCGCCGTGGCACTGCTGCACATCGTCAACAACATCGCGATCCCGGTCGGTCCGCTGAAGTCCTACTCGGTCTACAGCGGCGCGGTCGATGCGATGGTGCAGTGGTGGTACGGCCACAACGCGGTCGGCTTCTTCCTGACCGCCGGCTTCCTGGGCATGATGTACTACTACGTGCCCAAGCAGGCCGGCCGCCCGATCTACTCCTACCGGCTGTCGATCGTGCACTTCTGGGCGCTGATCGCGGTCTACATGTGGGCCGGCCCGCACCATCTGCAGTACACCGCGCTGCCGGACTGGGCGCAGTCGCTGGGCATGGTGTTCTCGCTGATCCTGCTGGCCCCCAGCTGGGGCGGTGCGATCAACGGCGTGATGACGCTCTCGGGCGTGTGGCACAAGCTGCGGACCGATCCGATCCTCAAGTTCCTGATCGTCGCGATCTCGTTCTACATGATCGCCACGTTCGAGGGGCCGATGATGTCGATCAAGACGGTCAACTCGCTCTCGCACTACACCGACTGGACCGTGGGCCACGTGCACGCCGGTGCGCTGGGTTGGGTGGCGATGATCTCGATCGGCTCGATCTACGCGCTGATGCCGCGCCTGCTGGGTCTCAAAGAGATGTACTCGACCAAGTGGATCGACCTGCATTTCTGGCTGCACACCGTGGGCGTGGTGCTCTACATCGCCTCGATGTGGATCGCCGGCGTCATGCAGGGCCTGATGTGGCGCGCCACCAATGAGGACGGCACGCTGACCTACAGCTTCGTCGAAGGCCTCAACGCGACCTATCCGTACTACCTGGTGCGTCTGCTGGGCGGCATCGTCGTCCTGTCGGGCATGCTGCTGATGGCCTACAACTTCTGGAAGACCTACCGTCAGAGTCAGGTCGTCACGGCCGACCAGCCGGTGCTTCCGCCCGACATCTCCCACCCCCCCGCACCGGTGGCCGCGCAGGTCTCCGCAGGAGGCCAGGCATGAGCGGCGAGAACAAGAACGCACACGAGAAGGTCGAGAAGAACGTCGGCCTGATGGCGGTGCTGATCGCGGTGGCGGTGTCGTTCGGCGGTCTGGCCGAGATCGTGCCGCTGATGTACCAGGCCGAGGCGATCGAGCCGCTGCCGGGGGTGGAACCGTACCCGGCGCTGGAGCTGGCCGGACGCGACGTCTACGTCCGCGAGGGCTGCTACAACTGCCACTCACAGATGGTGCGCACGCTGCGCTTCGAGTCCGAGCGCTACGGGCACTACTCGCTGGCCGGTGAGTCGGTCTACGACCGGCCCTTCCAGTGGGGCAGCAAGCGGACCGGGCCGGATCTGGCCCGCGTCGGTGGCCGCTACTCCGACGACTGGCACCGGGTGCATCTGAACAACCCGCGCGACGTGGTGCCCGAGTCGAACATGCCGGCGTACTCGTGGCTGGCCAAGGCCACGCTCGACGGCGAACAGGTCAGCCGTCGCATGCGCGCGCTGCAGCGCCTCGGCGATCCCTACTCCGACGAGCAGGTGGCGCAGGCCGCCGAGGACGTGTCGGGCAAGACCGAACTCGATGCCGTGGTCGCCTACTTGCAGGGCCTCGGCCGCCACGCTCCCAAGGGAGGGGACAGCCAATGATTTCCGGAATCGTCACCGCGATCCTGCTGCTGTGCTTCATCAGCGGCTGGGTCTGGGCGTGGAGCCCGAAGCGCAAAACCGAATTCGAGGCAGCCGCGCAACTGCCGCTGGACGATGACGAGGAGCAGGGGGCATGAGCAACGCTTGGTCGTGGTATGTCATCGCCATCGTGGCGCTGAACATCGTCGGCTGCGTCTGGCTGCTGATCTGGACGTCGCGGCGCCGCCCCGGCGACCCGAAGCCCGATGACACCAGCCATGTCTGGGACGGCGACATCACCGAGTACAACAAGCCGTTGCCCAAGTGGTGGATCAACCTGTTCTACCTGACGGTGGTGTTCGCGATCGGCTACCTGATCTGGTATCCGGGCCTGGGCAATTTCGCAGGCACCAGCGGCTGGACCTCGGCGCGCGAGCACGATGCCGACAAGGCCCGTCGTGATGCACAGCTCGAGGAGACCTTCGGTGCATTCGCCGGCAAGCCCCTGCCACAGTTGGCCGGCGACCCGCGGGCGATGGAACTGGGCCGTTCGATCTTCGCCAACACCTGTGCGGCCTGCCACGGCTCGACTGCGCAAGGCGCATCCGGTTATCCGAACCTGACCGATGATGTCTGGAACTGGGGCGGTGAGCCGGAGCGCATCCTGGAAACGGTACTCGATGGCCGCCAGGGCATCATGCCGCCGCTGGGGTCGGTGCTGGCCGGGATCGGCGGCGATGTCGCGGTGACCCAGACGGCCGCCTACGTGCGGGCGCTGCGTTCGCCGGATCTGGAGCAGACGCTGAGCACAGACTACATGGCGGCGCGCGGCGAGCAGCACTTCCAGGGCCTGTGCGTGGCCTGCCATGGCGTCGACGGCAAGGGCAACCAGGCGTTGGGCGCCCCGAACCTCACGGCGCGCAACACCCTGTATCCGAACACGCTCGAGAGCATCCGCCAGACGATCAACGAAGGGCGGCACGGGGTCATGCCCGCGCACCGCGACCTGCTGGGCGAGACCCGCTCGCGCCTGGTTGCGGCCTATGTCTGGTCGTTGTCCAATCAGCCGGCAGCGGACACCACGGCACGCCAATGACGGACTTTACGGAACCGCGCTTCGACCACCCGCCACGTCCGCTGGCGCAGCGGGTGGGCGCGATTCTGTGGCCGAGCTTCTTCGCGGCGGGCGTGTGCACCATGGTGTTCTTCGCCCTCGTCGATCCCCTCGCGCTTCGCGACATGACCTTCCCCGATCTGCCGCTGTCGCGTGAGTTGGGATACACCCTCGGGTTCTTCATGTTCTGGCTGGCGACTGCGGCTTCCAGCCTGTTCACTTGGATCCTTCTGCGGCCTGCGAGCCGCTTCAACCGACCGTTGTCGCCGGACTGAGCCGGCGGCCGCCATCGGCGTAGCGCGGCGTTGTCCGCGCTGCGACACCGGGTCGCATTCCGACGCCCTGAACCAGGCGGACAATAGCGCTCATACCGAACGCGCACGTCGGTCGCACCTCCATCGGTAGCCAGATGAATCGCATCCAGCCCAAGTTCTCCTCGTCCATCGTCCTGCATCCGGGAGCTGCGACGTGACGGGCGCGATCCCGCTCGAAGTCGTCGACGACGGCGGTTCTGTCTATCAGAGCGAGCGCAAGGTCTACCCGCGCGACGTGTCGGGCCGGCTCAACCGGTTGCGGGTGACCGCGGTGTTCTGGTTGCTGGGCATGTTCTACGTGTTCCCGTGGCTGCGTTGGGATGGACGCCAGGCGGTGCTGTTCGATCTGCCGGCACGCAAGTTCCATGTCTTCGGCCTGACCTTCTGGCCGCAGGACTTCCTGTTTCTGGCGCTGCTGCTGATCATCGCGGCGCTGGCGCTGTTCTTCTTTACCGCGCTCGCCGGGCGCCTGTTCTGCGGCTATGCATGTCCGCAGACGGTGTGGACCGAGGTGTTCCTGTGGATGGAGCGCTGGACCGAAGGCGACCGCTCCAAGCGCCTGAAGCTCGACGCCGGTCCCTGGACCGGTGAGAAGGTGATGCGCAAGGGCGGCAAGCACCTGATCTGGGCGGTGTTCGCGCTGTGGACGGGGTTCACCTTCGTCGGCTTCTTCACCCCGATCACCGAACTGGGCGCGCGCGCGACGACGCTGTCGTGGGGCGGCTGGGAAACGTTCTGGGTGCTGTTCTACGCCTTGGCCACCTGGGGCAATGCCGGTTTCCTGCGTGAGCAGGTCTGCAAGTACATGTGCCCCTATGCGCGCTTCCAGAGCGCGATGTTCGACCGCAATACCCTCATCATCGCCTACGACCCGATGCGCGGCGAACCGCGCGGTCCGCGCAAGCGTGGCCTGGGCAGTGTGCTTGAGCGCGGCCGTGGCCTGCTCGACAAGCTGGTCGCCTACGATTACGTGTTCCGCGCCGTTCGTCACCCGTCGGCCGCCAGCCAGAACGCGCAGGCGCGCGGCACCATCACCTGGGACGGCGATCTGGGCGCGATCGAACCGTTGCCCAAGTTCGCTGCCGAGGCGCTGGGCGACTGCATCGATTGCACGATCTGTGTGCAGGTCTGTCCGACCGGCATCGATATCCGCAACGGCCTGCAGTACGAGTGCATCGCCTGCGGCGCCTGCATCGACGCCTGTGACGGCGTCATGGACAAGATGGGCTATCCGCGTGGTCTGATCCGCTACTCCACGCAGAACGCGATCGACGGCAAGGCCACCAAGGTGCTGCGCCCGCGCATCGTCGTCTACGGCGCGCTGCTGGTGGCGCTGTGCGTGGCCTGGGCGGTCGGTGTAAGCACCCGCAGCGATCTGATCGTGGAAGTGCTGCGCGACCGCAACGCGCTCTACCGCGAAGCCGGCGACGGCAGTACTGAGAACGCCTACACGCTCAAGCTGGTCAACAAGTCCGACGCGGCGCGCGAGTTCCGCATCCTGGTCGAATCCCCGACGCCGGGCATTGAACTGCGCGACAATGCCCAGGCCGTGCCGGCGCGTGCGGAAGAGGTGGTTTCGTTCCCGCTGGTGCTGGTGGCACCTGAGGGTGTGCGGGGTCGCCACGAGGTGCGATTCGTCGTCGAGGACGACGACGGCACGCGCAAGACAGTCGACAGCAGTTTCTTTGGACCGATGTGATGAATGACAACAAGCGCCCGCTGTGGCGGATCCCGGTGATGTGGCTGGTCATCGGCCTGCCGCTGGCCTCCATCGTCGCCGGCGTGGGGCTGTTGATCGTCGCCGCCCGCACCGGCGGCGACGATGTCGTCAATGACGAGGTCCGCCGTGTGTCGCAGATCCAGACCACCGATCTGGGCGCGGATGCGAAGGCGCGGCAATTGGGGCTGAGCGCGATCGTGCGGATCGACGAGACGATGGTCGAGGCGATCCCGGCAACAGGCGAGTTCCCGCGCGAGGCGACCTTGCGGCTGCTGCTGCAGCATCCGACCCAGTCCGAGGACGACCTGACGCTCGAACTGGTACCGACGCAGACCGGTTGGCGCTCGACCACGCCGATCGACGATGGCCACGACTGGATCGTGCAGCTGGCACCCATGGATGGCAGCTGGCGCCTGCAAGGCCGCCTGCCCAAGCAGCAGCACGCCGCCCGTCTGGCGCCGTCGCTGCAGCCCTGATGCAGACGTGAACGCCACTGCGCATCCCGCGTCCGCGGGCTGCTTCCATTGCGGCGAACCGCTGACCGCGCATGCCGTGCAGGCGCCGATCGATAGCGCCACGCAGACGTTCTGTTGCGACGGCTGCGCGGCCGCGGCGCAGTGGATCCGTCACGCCGATCTCGGCGATTACTACCGCCTGCGCAGTGCGATGCCCGCACCGGTCGGCAACGAGGCGATCGACTTCGGGATCTGGGATCGCGAGGATCTGCTGCGCGAGCACGCCAACCCGGTACCCGGCGGACGCGCGCTCACCCTGCTGACCGACGGCATGCGCTGCGCCGCGTGCGCGTGGTTGATCGACAGCGCGCTGCGCCGCGAGGACGGTGTGCTCGATGTCACCGCCAATGCGGTGACCGGCCGCATCCGCATCGCCTGGGACCCGGCACGGACCGCGCTCTCGAAGGTGCTGCAGCGGCTGGCCGCGCTGGGGTATCGCCCGTACCTGGCCGGCGGCGAGGCGCGCGAGCGCGCCCGGGTCCGCGAGCGTCGGCGCTGGCTGTTGCGCCTGGGCATCGCCGGGCTGGGCACGTTGCAGGCGATGATGTTCGCCGAGGCGTTGTACCTGGATTTCGACCGGCAGATGCCGCTCGCCACGCGCGACTTCTTCCGCTGGATCACCTTCCTGGTGTCGACCCCGGTGGTGTTCTACGCCGGCTGGCCGTTCCTGGCGGGCATGGCGCGCGAACTGCGCCAGCGCCACGTCGGCATGGACACGCTGATCGCGACCTCGACCCTGTTGGCCTACCTGGCCAGCCTGTGGGAGACGATCCGCGGCGGCACCCACGTCTGGTACGACGCGGCGGTGATGTTCGTATTCCTGTTGCTGGCCGCGCGGATGCTCGAGCAACGCGCGCGCAACGTCGCCACCGCCCAGGTCGATGCACTGGCGCGCGCGCGGCCGTCACTGGCGGTGCGCGAGCGCGCCGACGGCATGCGCGAGTCGGTGCCGGCCGCCGAACTCGTCGCCGGCGACATCGTTTGTGTCGCGGCCGGCGATGTCCTGCCCGCCGACGGCGTGTTGCTTGATGGCGAGGCGGTGTTCGAGGAATCGCTGCTGACCGGCGAGTCGGCGCCGGTGCGCCGCATCGCCGGTGAAGCGCTGTACGCCGGCACGGTCTGCCGCGAGTGGCCGGTGCGGGTCCGCGTGACCTGCACCGGCGTCGACACGCGGCTCTCGCAACTGACGCGGCTGGTCGAACAGGCGCAATCGCATCGGCCGCGCCTGGCGCGTCTGGCCGACGGCGTCGGCAGTCGCTTCGTCGCCGGCCTGCTGCTGACCGCGCTGGCGGTGTATGTGGGCTGGCGCATCCACGACCCCGCGCGCGCGTTCGAAGTGACGCTGGCGCTGCTGGTGGTCAGCTGCCCCTGTGCGCTGTCGCTGGCGGTGCCCACGGCGCTGGCCACCGCGCACGGCGCGCTGGCCCGGCTCGGGGTGCTTGCGACCCGGGCTGATGCGCTGGAAACGCTCGCCAGCGCGACCGATATGGTCTTCGACAAGACCGGCACATTGACCGACACGCGCCCCGAACTGGACGACGTCACCGGCCTCGACGGCTTCGATCCGGCGCAGGCACTGCGGATCGCGGCCGCGCTCGAACGCGACGCCAATCATCCGATCGCGCAGGCCTTCGCGCATGTCGCGGCCGACGCCACCGCCGACGCGATGGCGGTGGTGCCGGGGCAGGGCGTGGAGGGCACGGTCGAAGGCGTGCGCTGGCGGCTGGGCCAGGCGGCGTTCGCCGCCGGACGCGCGGACGATGGCGCGCTGTGGCTCGGCGACGGCCGCCGCGCGATGGCCCGGTTCACGCTGCGCGAGCACGTGCGCGAGGACGCGGCGGCCGCACTGCAGGGCCTGCGCGAACTGGGGCTGGTGCTGCATCTGGCCAGCGGCGATGCGCAGGCGCCGGTCACGGCGCTGGGCACGCGACTGGGCATTGAAGATGCGCATGCGCGCCAGACCCCCGAGGACAAACTGGCGCGGGTGCGGGCGCTGCAGGCCGAGGGCCGCACCGTGGCGATGATCGGCGACGGCCTCAACGATGCGCCTGTGCTGGCTGGCGCCGATGTGTCGATCGCGATGGGCGAGGGCGCGTCCTTGGCCCAGCGCGCCGCCGATCTGGTCACCACCGGGCCGACCCTGCGGCGGATTCCGGCGACGATCGCGGTCGCGCGGCGCGCCAGGCGGGTGATCCGGCAGAATCTGGGCTGGGCACTGGTCTACAACCTGCTGGCGATTCCGGTGGCGGCGGCCGGACTGGTGACGCCGTGGCTGGCGGCGCTGGGCATGGCATTGTCGTCGCTGCTCGTCACCGCCAATGCGCTGCGCCTGACGCGGGTGCCGGCGACCGGAGAACCGAGATGAGAAGTCTGCTGCTGCTGGTGCCGATCAGCCTGGTCCTGCTCGGCATCGCGATCGCCGCCTTCGTCTGGGCGGTCAGGCGCGGCCAGTTCGACGACATGGATACCCCGGCGCTCGACATCCTGGTCGACGACGACGGCCGCGACGAGGCCGGGCACCTGCTGGGCGCGCGGTCCACGCAGGCGCCGCCGGCGGCACCGCCGCAGGACCGGCCGCGTGCCGATTGACTGGCTGGTAGTGCTGGCCGCGCTGACCAGCGGCCTGCTCGGCGGTCTGCACTGCGCGGCGATGTGCGGCGGCATCGCGACCGGGTTCTCGGCCGCATCGCCGGCCGGCGGCTGGCCGCATGCGTTGCAGGTCAACCTGGGCCGCGTGGGCGGCTATGTGCTGGCCGGTGCGATCGTCGGTGGCTTCGGCCACGGGCTGGTCGGCGTGTTCGGCAACCCGTGGATCGGCTTCGGGCTGCGCATGTTGCTGGGCGCGGCGCTGGTGCTGGTGGCGCTGCGGCTGTTCGGACGCGGCGGCTTCGACCTGCTGCGCCGGCCGGGAGCACGCCTGTGGGCCTGGTTGCAGCCGCTGCAGCGACGCCTGTTGCCGGCCGAGACGGCGCCGCGCCGGATCGCGTTGGGAATGTTGTGGGGCTGGTTGCCCTGCGGGCTCAGCCTGAGCCTGCTCACGGTGGCCTGGATGCAGGCCAGTGTGCCGGGCGGCGCGCTGACGATGGCCGCCTTCGGCCTGGGCACGTTGCCGGTGATGCTGCCGCTGACCTGGTCGGGCCAGCGCGTGGGCCGTTGGTTGCAGCGCCCACGGCTGCGCGCGCTGGTGGCGTCGCTGGTACTGGCGGCCGGCCTGTTGACGCTGGCCGGCCCGTGGCTGATGCAGGTGCCGGCTTTGCATGGGCCGTTGTCGGCGATCGGCTGCGTGCCGCCGCCGCTGTAGCCGCGACACGTCGGCCGCGTCAGCGCCCGAATGGCGGCACCGGTCCGGCGGGCACGATGCCGGTCGGATTGATCTGCCGGTGGCTCTGGTAGTAATGCCGTTTGATGTGGTCGAAGTCGACGGTCGGCGCGACCGCCGGGTGGCGGTACAGCCGCTGGGTGTAGGCGAGCAGGGCGGGATAGTCGATCAGCCGCCGCAGGTTGCATTTGAAGTGACCGTGGTAGACCGCGTCGAAGCGCAGCAGCGTGGTGAACAGCCGCCAGTCGGCCTCGGTCAGCTGCTGGCCGCACAGGAACTGTTCGCCCGACAGCCGCAGCTCCAGCCAGTCGAGCGTCGCGAACACCGCCTCGACGGCCTCGTCATAGGCCGCCTGGCGGGTCGCGAAGCCCGCCTTGTAGACGCCGTTGTTGAGCCCGTCGTAGATGCGCGCATTGACCGTGTCGATCTCCTCGCGCAGATCGGGCGGGTAGTAATCGCCTTCGGCCGCGCCGACATCGTCGAAGGCACTGTTGAACATGCGGATGATGTCGGCCGATTCGTTGCTGACGATGGTGGCGCGCTGGGTGTCCCACAGCACCGGCACGCTGACCCGACCGGTGTAGCGCGGATCGGCGGCGGTGTAGAGCTGCCACACCGTGTCCGCGCCGTTGACCTGGTCGGGCACGACGCCTGGCCCCGGCGCGAAGGTCCAGCCGTCGTCGGCCATCAGCCAGTGGGTGACCGACAGCCCGATGCTGTCCTGCAGGCCCTTGAGCTCGCGGAACAGGGTTGTGCGGTGCGCCCAGGGGCAGGCGCGTGCCACGTAGAGGTGATAGCGGCCGGGCTGCGCGGCGAACCCGTCCTCGCCGGTGGGGCCGGCGCGGCCATCGGCGGTGATCCAGTTGCGGAACTGCGTCTGCGGCCGGGCCAGGCGTCCGTCGTCATCGACCAGTCCGTCGTCGTCGCGATGCCAGCGGCCTTCGATCAGCATGCCCATCGTGCGGCGTCTCCAAGCGGTGAGGCCTGCAGTGTGCCGGCTGCGGCATCAAGCGCGCGTGGCTGAATCACTGCGACCCGCGCTTGACGCCTCCATGCGCAGACTGCCCGTCCGTCATCACCACGAGCCTGCCGATGCACAGCCCGCCGCAGAACCCGCACGACCTCTCGCGTCACGACCTCCCCGGCATCCTGGCGACGATCGAAGATGAGGTGCGCGCGCGTTTCGATGCGCGCGAGGGCAAGGTTGCCGATTACATTCCGGCCTTGGCCTCGGTGCCGCGCGAGCGCTTCGGCATGGCGATCGCCACGCTCGACGGCGACGTCTACAGCGTCGGCGATGCCCAGGTTCCGTTCTCGATCCAGAGCATCTCCAAGGTGCATACGCTCACGCTCGCCCTCGACGCGGCCGGCGATGCATTGTGGAAGCGGGTCGGACGCGAGCCGTCGGGCGATCCGTTCAACTCGCTGGTGCAGCTCGAACACGAGTGCGGCATCCCGCGTAATCCGTTCATCAATGCCGGCGCCTTGGTCGTGGCCGATGTGCTGCTGTCGCACTACGACGATCCGGAAGCCGCGCTGCTGGCCTTCATGCGCGAGCGCTCGGGCAATGCCGAGGTCGGCCGCGACGAGGAGATCTGGACCTCGGAGCGGCGCAGCGGTTATCGCAACATCGCACTCGCGAACTTCATCCGCAGCTTCGGCAACATCGAGAACGAGGTCGACGCCGTGCTCGACCTGTACTTCTTCCAGTGCGCGCTGCGCATGAACTGCGTGGATCTGGCGCGCAGCGTGCGCTACCTGGCCGGTCGTGGGGTGTGCCCGGGCACAGGCACACGCGTGACCAGCATCGAGCGCAGCACGCGGATCAATGCGGTGATGATGACCTGCGGCACCTACGACGCTGCGGGCGAGTTCGCCTTCCACGTCGGCCTGCCGGCCAAGAGCGGCGTGGGCGGCGGCATCGTCGCGGTGGTGCCCAACGTGCTCAGCCTGTGCGTGTGGTCGCCGCCGCTCGACGACAAGGGCAATTCGCTGCTCGGCGCCTATGCGCTGCACCGCTTCACGCGGATGACCGGGCTGTCGGTGTTCTAGGGCATCGCGCGCACCGCCCGTGGACGGTGCGCGCGGCTGCGATCACGGGCTCTGATAGTAGACGTCATCGATGAACAGGTCGACCGGCTGGCCGGGCGCATCGCCGGCGAGCATGAAGAACTGCTTGACCGCGTGCAGGTCGAGATCGTGGAACGCGGAGAACGGAATGCTGACTTCGTGCCAGGCGCCGTCGCGGACCAGGCCGTACTGCTGGCCGCCCGGTGCGAAGGGAATCCAGCTGTCGCCGAACGAGGTGTTGATGCCGACGCGGAACGGTGCCTGGCTGGCGGTGCGCATGCGGAACTTCAGACTACCGCCAGCGTAGGCGCCCATGTTGCGCACGTCGGTGATGATGCCCAGCCCGAACCAGTTGCCGGGATTGGCGCGGAAGGCCATCAGCTCGCTGCCCTCGTACGGCGCGGCGGCGATCGGGGTGAGGTTGTTCCACAGAAACAGGTCGGTGTTGCTGCCGAAGTCCAAAGCGCCGGCCAGGCCGCTGCGCTCGGTGTACACGCCGAACTGGCCGGCGGGGGCGGCGTTGTTGCTGCCCAGGTACAGCTCGCTGTCGGGATGGTCCTGATAGAGCCGGATCCAGTCGACTTCCATGCGGCCGGGCAGCGGCGCGGTGACGTCCTGCGGCGTGTGCACGCCGGTGTAGGTGCCGCCGACGGCGATATTGAGCAGCAGGAAGTGCGGGGCGTGGAACTCGTGCACCTGCGGCCCCTCGACATCGGAGATGTCGAACTCGAAGTACTGCTGGCCGTCGATCGAGACGCGGATGAAGTTCGGGTCCCAGGTCAGCTTGTAGATATGGAAGTCGTCATGCAGCGCGACCGGGCTGTTGTAGACCGTGGCGTGTGAGGCGTACGAGCCGTTGTAGTCCCAGTGCACCGCCGCGCCGATCCGGCGATTGACCACGCCATCGGCGATGGCCTGCGCCGAGCCGGCCTCCATCATGTCGATCTCGCCGCGTGCCGGCCACACACCGACCGCACCGAGCATCCAGTAGGCCGGCCACACGCCGTTGCCGGCCTCTGGGATCTTGATCCGCGCCTCGAGCGTGCCGTACTTGAACTGCACACGGCCCTCGGTCTTCAGTCGCGCGGACGTGAACGGGCTGCCATCGAAGTTTTCGCGGCGTGCCTCGATGATCAGGCGGCCATTCTCGATGCGCGCGTTCTCCGGGCGGCTGGTGTAGTACTGCATCTCGGCATTGCCCCAGCCACACAGGCCGATCTGGCACCCCGTGCCCACGTCGTAGGTCCAGGTGTTGCCGTCGATCGACGGGCCGTCGAAGTTCTCCTGCCAGACGGGGGTCTGGGCATGCGCGGCGGGGGCGAATGTAGCGGCCGCGCCCAGGCAGGCGACGAGCGGCAGGGCGAACAGGCGTACGCGATCCATGACGGACTCCTTGCTTTCGAAAGGGGAAGCGGCGCGGTGGGGACGGCCGGCTCCGAGCCTGCGTGTGCTTGACAGCGCTGTCAGCCACCTTGGACCCGGGATGTCGCGTTCCGCGAACGGGATCACGGATTGGCGTCTGCGTCGGGTGAAATCGCCAGCGTGCATGGAGCGAGCATGTTGCGCGGCAGCACGCAGATGCGCCGGTGCGCACGGCTTCAAGGGCAGGCCGCTGCGCACGCAGGCGCGCGTTGCGCTGCACGTCCGGCACGCAGCCGGCTAAGCTGGGCGATCCGACTTTCCACCCGTTGCCCCCCATGCCGATTCGCTTGCTGGTGCTGTGTTGCGGATTGCTCGCCGGATGCGCTGGCGGCAGTACGCCGCGCGACCCGCGGCCGGCGCAGGAGACCGCCTTGCCTACGACACCGTCCATCTCCGAGACCGCGTTCGCCGTGCCCAGCGGCTACCGGGCCGCTCTCGCCGCTGCGGCGACAGCGATCGCGCCGCCCGCATTGCCCGATGTCGAAGGCCTGCGGCTGGGACGTCATGCCGGCATCGAGGCGCTGGTGGTGGAGACCCCGTTGGCGACGGCTGCGATCGCGCTGCACGGCGGACATCTGCTGTCCTATGTGCCGGCCGGCCAGGACGATGCGTTGTGGCTCTCGCCGTCGCTCAAGCGGCCACCGGACGCGATCCGCGGCGGCACGCCGGTGGTGTGGCCGTACTTTGGCCGGCAGGGGCAGACCGGCGAAGTGCCGGCGCACGGCTTCGTGCGCACGGTGCGCTGGCACGTGCTCGCGGCCTCGCGTGCCGACGACGGCAGTGTCGCCATCGAACTGG
The DNA here is from genome assembly GCF_022637415.1 of Luteimonas sp. S4-F44. Taxonomy (NCBI): domain Bacteria; kingdom Pseudomonadati; phylum Pseudomonadota; class Gammaproteobacteria; order Lysobacterales; family Lysobacteraceae; genus Luteimonas; species Luteimonas sp. S4-F44. The sequence continues at coordinate 2,059,289 of NZ_CP093340.1, read as the reverse complement.
CACCGCCGGATTTCCCGGAGCTGGGCCTGCAGCTGCGGATGACGCTGCGCATCGGCCAGGCGCTGGAACAGACGCTGACGACCATCAACACCGGCGCGCGTCCGGTCGCGATCACCCAGGCGCTGCATACCTACTTCCGTGTCTCCGACGTCGCCCAGGTCCGCGTCCGCGGTCTCGACGGACTGACCTATCTCGACAAGAACGACGGCTACGCCGCGCATGCGCAGGCCGGGGACTGGACGCTCGACGACCCACGCGACCCCGGTCGCAGCGACTACATCTACACCGATGCGCCCGGGCGGTACGTTCTCGACGATCCAGGCCTGGGCCGCCGGATCGCGCTCGACGTCGCCGGCAGCCGGTCGCTGGTGGTCTGGAATCCGGGCGCGACGGCCGCCGCGCGCATGGACGACATCGGTCAGGCCTGGCGCGGCTTTCTGTGCCTGGAGGCGGCCAATGCCGGGCCGGATGTCGTCGCGCTGGCGCCCGGTTCCACGCATCGGCTGACCCAGACCGTGCGCGTGCTCGCTGGCGGCTGAGCACGCGGGTGACCAATGGCCGGGGCGCGGCCGCAGCGTGCCCGGTATGCTTGGCAGTTGGCCGCCAGGCAGTCGCCGTTGACGGCTTTCCGACCGTGTTTCGATGGAGATCGCGCTTGAAGAAGACCCTGCTGTCCGCGGCGACCGCCGTGGCGATGACGATGGCGGCCACCGCCGCTGCCCACGATCACCGCTGTCTCGAGGAGACCTGCACGCTGCAGGCCTTGTTTGCGAGTGAGCCCGGCGCCGGTGGCGCCTCCACCTCGGGCGATCCCGTCGCCGCGCAGCGCATGGGCAGTTGGGGCATCGACACCGCCGGCATGGACACCTCGGTGCGGCCGGGTGAGGACTTCTTCGGCTACGTGAGCGGCAACTGGGCCAAGACCACGCAGATCCCGTCCGACAAGTCGAGCTACGGCGCATTCCTGGTGCTGCGCGATCTGTCGGAGGCGCGCGTGCGTCAGCTGGTGGAGGGCTATGACGTGGCCGACACCGCGCATCCCGACCGCGCCAAGGTCGCCACCCTCTATGCCGGCTTCATGGACCAGGCCGCGATCGACGCGCTGGGCGCCCAGCCGCTCGCGCCCAAGCTCGCCGCGATCCGCGCGGCCGGCGACAAGGACGCGCTGGCCCGGCTGATGGGCCAGAGCCAGGGCGACTTCGGTCGCAGCTTCTTCGGCCTGGGCGTGTCCGACGACCAGCGCGACCCCGACCGCTACACGCTGTACATGAGCCAGTCGGGCCTGGGTCTGGGCGATCGCGAGATGTATCTGCGCGAGACCTTCGCGCCGCAGCGCGAGCGCTACCAGGCCTATATCGCGCAGATGCTCGAACTGGGCGGCTGGGCGAACCCGCAGCAGAATGCCGAAGCGATCCTCGCGCTGGAGACCAAGATCGCCGAGGCGCACTGGACCCGCGCCGAGAGCCGCGACCGCGACAAGACCTACAACCCGGTCGAACTGTCGGCGTTCGCGACCACCGCGCCGGGCTTCCCTTGGGCCACGTACTTCGCCGCGGCCGGCGTGCCGCAGGCACCGCGCGCGGTCGTGCGCCAGAGCACCGCGATTCCGAAACTGGCCGCGATCTTCGGCCAGACCGACGTCGCCACGCTGCAGGCCTGGCAGGCGTTCCACACCATCGACAACGCTGCGCCGCTGCTGTCCAAGCCGTTCTCCGATGCGCGCTTCGAGTTCCGCAACAAGTTCCTGTCCGGCCAGCCCGAGGAGCAGGAGCGCTGGAAGCGCGGCGTGGCGTTCGCCGAGAGCACAATGGGCGAGGCGATCGGCCGCGACTACGTCGCGCTGTACTTCCCGGCCGATGCCAAGGCCAAGATGGACGCGCTGGTCGCCAACGTGAAGGTGGCGATGGGCGCGCGGCTCGAGCAGCTCGACTGGATGGGCCCGGCGACCAAGGCCGAGGCGCGCAGGAAGCTCGATGGGTTCGGCCTGAAGATCGGTCACCCGGACCAGTGGCGCGACTACAGCGGCCTGGTGGTCGAGCCCGGCGACGTGTTCGGCAACGCCGAGCGCTCGATGGCGTTCGAATGGGACTACCGCCGCAACCGTCTGGGTAAGGAGGTCGACAAGGGCGAGTGGGGCATGACCCCGCAGACGGTCAACGCCTACTACAACTCGGTCAAGAACGAGATCGTGTTCCCGGCCGCGATCCTGCAGCCGCCGTTCTTCGATCCCGACGCCGACCCGGCGGTCAACTACGGCGCGATCGGCGGCGTGATCGGCCACGAAATCATCCACGGCTTCGACGACCAGGGCCGCAAGTCCGACGGCGAGGGCGTGCTGCGCGACTGGTGGACGGCCGAGGACGCGGCGAAGTTCGAGGCGCAGGCGGCCAAGCTCGGCGCGCAGTACGAGGCCTATACGTTCCCGCAGCTGCCGGGCATGCATATCAACGGCAAGGTCGCGATGGGCGAAAACATCGGTGACCTGGGTGGCATCACGATCGCGCTGGAGGCCTACCGCCGTTCGCTGGACGGCAACCCTGCGCCGCAGATCGACGGCTTCAGCGGCGAGCAGCGGCTGTTCATGGGCTGGGCGCAGGTGTGGCGCACGCTGTGGCGCGACGATGCGCTGCGCCAGCAGCTGGTCAACGGCACCCATTCGCCGGGCCACATCCGTGCGTTCGCGCCGCTGCGCAATGTCGATGCGTGGTACGACGCGTTCGACGTGCGCGAGGGCGATGCGCTGTGGATCGCGCCCGAGGACCGTGTGCGAATCTGGTGACCGCTCACCAACGATGACGGACCCAAAGCCGTCGGGCGATCCCCGGCGGCTTTGTCGTGTCCGTTCCGGCCTGCTGCGGGGCGCCGACGTCAGGCGAGCAGCAGCACCGCGCCGATGATCACGCCCGATGCGAACAGCAGCATCAGGCAGTAACCCATGATGTCCTTGATCTTCAGCCCCGCGATCGCCAGCAGCGGCAACGCGAAGAATGGCTGCAGCATGCTGGTCCACGCATCGCCCCAGGCGACCGCCATCGCCACGCGCGCAAGGTCGGCGTCCAGCGCCTGCGCAGCGGGCACCATCACCGGCGCCTGCACCGCCCACTGGCCGCCGCCGGATGGCACGAACATATTGATCAGACCGGCCGACAGGAACGTCCACAGTGGCAGCGTCGACGCGCTCGCGAACGAGACGAACCACTCCGACAACGTGGTCGCCAGTCCCGAGCCGACCAGGATCGCCATGATGCCGGCGTAGAACGGGAACTGCACCACAATGCCGGCACCGCCTTTGATCGCCTCCTGCAGCGCGGCGAGCAATCGGGCAGGCGTGCGATGCAGCACGATGCCCAGCATCAGAAAGCCGTAGTTGACGATGTTGAGATTGAGACCGCCGCCGGTGGCGAAATGGTCGACCAGATAGACCAGGCCGGACGCGCCGATTGCCAGCGACAGAATCCAGCCATGCTCGAGCCGCACCGCCGGCGTGGCGTCGTGCGCGAGCGTCGGCGGCGCCGGGTCGTCGGGCGGCGAGAAGAGCACCGCCTCGTCGTCGTCGGGCGTCATCGCGCGATTGATCAACGGCACCGCGATCGCCAGCAGCGCGACGATCATCAGGTTGAACGGGGCGAAGATGGTCTCGCTGGTCGGGATCAGCCCCATCGTCTCCTGCAGGAAGTGGCCCTCGGTCGCGATCGTCAACGGGATCGACCCCGACAGCCCCCCATGCCAGACCAGGAAGCCAGAGTAGGCACTGGCGACCAGCAGGCGATAGTCCACGCGCACATGGCGGGCGACCTCGCGCGCGAACAGCGCACCGATGACCAGTCCGAAGCCCCAGTTGATCCAGTTGGCGACCAGCGCGACCAACGTGACCACGACGATCGCATTGCGCGGCGTGCGGCAGCGCGAGGCCAGCGCGGTGAGTAGCCGCGCGACCGGCGGCGTCCGGGCGAGGATGAAGCCGGTGACCAGCACCAGCAGCATCTGCATCGAGAACCCCAGCAGTTCCCAGAAGCCGTTGCCCCAATGGCGCACGAGCTCCAGGGGCGGCGTGCGTTCGATCGCGAGCGCAGCCGCGGCGGCGATCGCGGTGAAGATCAGTACGAAGACGTAGGCGTCGGGCAGGTAGCGTTCGACCAGGCGAACGGACAGGCGCGTGGCGCGCTGGAACATGCGGGCGGCTCCGGAACACGGAAAAGCCGTCGAAGATACCCCGGATGGGCGATGCGACGCCTTGGGACGATGGTCGATACCCGCCGCGTTGCGATCACCGCGGCGATCGCGCGCGCCCGGCGCGGCGCCGTCGGACGGCGCCGCGGCGTGGCGACTCAGCCGTGCACGCGGAACCGCACGGCGTCGTCGATGTGGTCCTTGTCGCCGAACGGCGCTTCGTTCGAGCCGAACGGCATCTGCGCGCGCAAGGTCCAGCTTGCCGGCAGCGACCACTGCGCAGCCACTGCGGCATCGGGCAGCGGGTTGTAATGCTGCAGGCTGGCGCCGATGCCGGCATTGGCGAGCGCGGTCCAGACCGAGAACTGCGCCATCGCACTCGCATGTTCGGACCACACCGGGAAGTTGTCCGCATACAGCGGGAACTGCTGCTGCAGGCTGCGGACCACGTCCTGGTCCTCGTAGAACAGCACCGTGCCCGCACCGGCGGCGAAGCTGTCGATCTTCGCTTCGGTGGCGGCGAAGCCGTCGGCCGGCACGATCGCGCGCAGTGCGTCCTTGACGATGTCCCAGAACGTCTGGCTCTGATCGCCGAACAGGATCACCGCCCGCGAGCTCTGCGAGTTGAACGACGACGGGCTCAGGCGCACCGCTTCCTGGATGAGGTCGGTGGTCGCCTGCTGCGAGATCGGAAGGTTGCGCCCGAGGCTGTACTGGCTGCGGCGACGTCGCGAAGTTTCGAGGAACGGATTGCTGGACATGCTGGGCTTTCCTGGTTGAGAGAGAGAGACAGGCCGCGATGCGGCAACCGGGAAAGTGTGGCGTCAGCCGCGCGCTACGGTAGCGCGCGGGACGGAAAGGATCGTTTCAGGCGCAAAGAAAAGCCGGCACCCCAAACGGGATGCCGGCGTGCGTGCGCGACGAGGTGGAACTCAGCGATAGACGCGATCGCAGCGCGTTTCGACAATGCGGTCGCCGCGGGTCTCCTGACGGTTGCCCTGGACGTTGCGGCCGATCGCGCCACCGGCCACGGCACCGCCCACGGTCGCGAGCTTGCGGCCGTTGCCGCCGCCGATCTGGTTGCCGAGCAGACCACCGATGACCGCGCCTGCGGCCGTGCCGCCGATGCGATTGGGGTCGGAGCTGTTGCGCTGGACTTCGACATCCTTGCAGACCACGCGGCTGCCGTCGTTGAAACGGCGCCCTTCGTCCTGCGGGCCGTAGTGCTGGGCGTGGGCGGTTCCGGCCGCAGCCAGCGAAAACAGGCCGAGACAGGCAAGTGTGCGCAACGTGTTCATGACGATCTCCACGGGGGTGATGCTGCGATGCTTGCAGCACTCCGGGCAACCGCACATGAAACCCGACACTTTTGCGCATCGTGGTTCAGCCGCCGGCACGTCGCGTGATGCTCGCGTCGTTGCTCAGGCGTACTGCATCTTGCGGCCCATGCCGCCGTCGATGACGACGTGCTGCCCGGTCACGAACCCCGACGCGGGCGAGAGCAGATACACCGCGAGGGCCCCGATGTCCTCCGGCGTGCCGACCCGACCGACCGGATGTTGCGCGTGGTCACGCCTGGACAGCTTCGGGCGACGGCGCGCCGCGGGACGCTGCCAGTCGTCGGTCGCGATCCAACCGGGGCTGATCGCATTGACGCGCACGCGGGGCCCTTCGCTGATCGCCAAGGCGTGGGTCAACGCCACCAGCCCGCCTTTGGCGGCCGCATAGGGTTCGGTGTGGGCTTCGGACTGGAGCACGCGGCTGGAGGCGATCGACACGATTGCGCCCTGTCGCGCGCGCAGCGCGGGCAGCGCGGACTTGCAGCACAGAAAGGCGCCGGTGAGGTGGGCGTCGAGGAATCGCCGCCACTGCGACAACGGCAGACGTGTCAGGTCCGAGACGTGCGGATCGGCCGGTCCGGCATTGTTGACCAGGCCGTCGAGGCCGCCTAGGCGCGTGATGGCCTTGGCGAAGAAACCGCGCACCGACGCCTCGCGGGCGACATCGAGCGGGAAGAAACAGGCGCGATCGCCGACATCCCACTCGGCCAGGCAGGCAACGCCGGCGTCGCGATCCAGGTCGCCGATCGCCACGCGACCGCCGGCACCGAGCACCGCCTGGGCGATCCCGCGGCCGATGCCTTGCGCGCCGCCGGTGATCGCGACCACGCGATCGCGCAGCGGCGACGCATCAAACGGCAGCACGGGTGGGGTCAGGGACATGGCGGCCTCCATGGCGAGATCGGCCGCAGGGTCGCACGCCCGGCATCGCGGCCGGGTGCAGGCCTCAGCCGCCGCGGGCCTTCTTCGGCGCGCTGGCGGCGACCTTCGGTGCCTCGGCGTCGACGCGCATCAGCGTCCGGGTGACACCCAGCACCTCGATCCGACCGCCCGCCGCGCGGAAGCGCGCCAGGTCGGCTGCGATCCGGTCGCTGGTCACGCTCGCGCCGCGGTCACCGGGCTTGCGCGGGCCGGCGAACAGGTGGCCGGTGCTCGACGCCGTTGTCGGGGTGGCCGTTGCGGCCGGGGCCGCTGTCTTCTTGGTACGGGACATCGAACGCTCCTTTCAGTACATCGCCAGGGGGATGCCGCGTCGTCCGCGATCTTCGTAGTCGTCGCGGACCGAGCGGCAGTAGGGGCCGGCCATCTCGAAGCGTCGGCAGATCTGGGGCCGGGTGTCGTAGATCGAACAGCACATCCGCGCAGGATCGATCGCCACGCACCAGCCTTCCTCGTCGCGGGCCATGACCTGCAGGCCGGCCTCGGTGACGTCGACGAACCGGGCGGGTACGTCGTCGTCGCTCTGCAGCACCACCGTCAACCGGCAGCAGACCGCGTCGCAGCGCGCGCAGTCGATATCAGGCGCGGTCATCGGTCCAAGACCGGGCGGCGGATCGGGGCAGACGCGAATGGGGTGGGGACGCAGCGGTTCATCACGCTTCCTGGGGAGCGTCGCCCGGAGCGGGCGGTCACACGTGGGGGAAGCGAGGCGGCGGCCGAGGCGGTCGCACGGGACGCACGGATGGGCGAGGGCCCGGCGCCTAGCATAACACCGCCCGTCTGTGGAGCCGTCGGCGATGGGCCGGTCGGTTCAGGAACGCCGGTTCGTGTAACTGGCGTTGCCCATACCGGTGCCAATCGTCAGCACGCCCCACCCGCGCACACCGCGCATGCGCGGACGCTCGCTCAGGCCCTGCACGACGGCGTCGTTGTGCAATCGCACCAGCGGCGTGCGGCCGCCGATTCGGTCCAGGCGTGCCTGCAACGCGTCGTCGACCCGAAAATCGACTGCCTCCCAGTCGCCGGGCAAATTGTGTGCGCCGTGCAGGATGGCGCCATCGGGCGCGATCTCGCCCGGCCGCCACCGCGACGAACGGGGCCAGTCGCAGATCGCGTGTGCGTGCATGCGCGATCAGGCCGTTGAGCACCGCCGCGGTCCGGGTCATCGCGGTCTCGCGATCGGGCGCATCATTGGCATGCCGCCACTGCGCGCGCGAGCTTGAGCAGACGCGCGGCACGGCGCACCGACAACGCGCCAGTGCGGTTGCCGGGGAAGCCGCCGCCGATGATGATCCGCTTGACGCCGGCACATTCGGGTTGCGCGAGGAAGCAGCGGATCACCCCGGCCAGCCGCTCGGCGTGGTCCTCAATGGCCGCGTGGACCAGATGCGCCGCATCGGGATCGCTGCCGACCAACACCAGATCGACCTCTTTGCGGCAGCGTGGCGGTTGCGATCGTCGCGTGGGCGGCCATCGGGTCGGGTCGGCCGGACAGAAGCACCCATCGTGCCCGGCATAGCGTCGCGCGGCGTGACGATGGGGCGCGCCTAGAATGGCGGCCCGCCGCGCGATCGTTCTGTCATGTCCCAGCCCGCTGCCGTCATAGACACGCCCATCGACCAGCGCCGTGCCCGGACCTGCGCGCGGGTGGCGTTGGTGAGCCTGGCGACGTTCGGCGCGAGCGCCAGCGCGCTGCATGGCCTGCGCCCCGACCTCGATCCGGTGCACAGCCAGCTGAGCCTGTATCTGATCGGCGACTGGGGGCCGTTGCTGCAGGCGGCGTATGTCGCGCTCGCGATCGGGATGGCCGCATTGGGCTGGGGGCTGTGGCAGGCGAGCAGCGAGGGCGCGCGCAGTACGGCGCCGCTGCTGCTGTTCGCGCTCGGTGGACTGTCGTTGGCGACGACCGCCTACGCCTGGATGGACCTACCCGGCATCGACAGCACGCTCGAAGGCCTGATCCATGGCGTTTCGGCGCAGGGCGCGTTCCTGTTCGCGACCGCCGGCATGGTGCTGCAGGCCTTCCGCCTGCGCGGCGACGCCGCCTGGCGTGCGACCGCGCGCTGGGCGCTGCCGTGGGCATTATTGTGCTTCGCATCGATCTGGGTGCTGGCGCTCTGGCGCGACGCACCGCGCGGGTTGGCGCAGAAGACCGTGGTGGTGTCGATCCTGGGCTGGCTGACCGCGGTCTCGATGGCCTTGTGGCGCCGGACGGCGCGACCGTAGGGCAGCGGGGCGCGTTCACGCCAGCCGCACCGCCCCGGTCACAGACTGCGGTCCGCCGACGCGACGAATGCCACGTCGTGCAACTACCGACGTATGGAGAACGACATGATCAAGTGGGCCATTATTTTCGCCGTCATCGGCCTAATCGCCGGTGCCCTCGGGTTCAGCGGTGTCGCCGGTGCCTCGATGGGCATTGCCAAGTTCCTGTTCTGGGCAGCGATCATCATCGCCATCGTGCTGTTCGTGCTCGGCCTGACGGTCGCCAAGAAAGTGACGAGTTGACGACCCTGTCGATCGCAGTGCCATGACCGCCGGCTTGCCGGCGGTTTTTTTTGGTTCTTCTCCTAAGTGCGGGAAGGGGAACTCCACTTCGGATGGGCAGCGGCCTGCCAGCCGGAAGCCGCTTTCCCCTCGGTCAAGGCATCCTGTCTTGACTCGGGCGCGCGCCATCCATGGTGCGCTTGACGCGGCTACCGGCCGTCAGTCCGCCGCTGCGGACGCCTGCAGCCAGACTTCGAATCAAGCGAAGCTCGCTAGAACTCAAGTCACGTTGACGCCGGTGCCGCTAGGGTAGGTGCACCGCTTGCCCGACCGAGGATGTCCGTGGACCCGACCGTGCACCCGTTCTCCGAACTCTTCGCCCAGCTCGGGCTGCCTGATGACGAAGCGTCGATCCGCGCCTTCATTGCCCGCCATGCCCCGTTGCCCGACGCCGTGCGACTGGAGGAGGCGCCGTTCTGGACGCCCGCCCAGGCGCAGTTGCTGCGTGAGGAGCGGCTCGAGGATGCGGACTGGATCATCGTCATCGACCAACTCAATGTCGCGATGCATGCGACGCCGGACCCATGAGCCGGCGCGGCCGGAGGTTGCCGACGCTGTTGTTGGCGACCGCGTTCGCTGCGTGCGCCGCGCAGGCCGTCGAGTCCACCCCCATCGCGGCGCGCACGGTCGCCTTCGTCGGCGTGGATGTGCTGCCGATGGATCGCGATCGCCGGCTCGAGGACCACACGGTCGTCGTGCGCGACGGCCAGATCGTCGAGGTTGCGCCGTCGGCGCAGGTGCACGTGCCGGCCGATGCCGAGCGCATCGACGGTACCGGCCGGGTGCTGATGCCGGGCCTGGCAGAGATGCATGGCCATGTGCCCGGCGCGGATCGGCCGCAAGCGGTCGAGGACACGTTGCTGCTGTATCTGGCCAATGGCGTGACCCTGGTGCGCAACATGTCCGGGGATCCGTCGCATCCGGCGTTGCGCACGCGGATCGAAGCGGGCGAGGTGCCCGGACCGACGCTCGTGGTTGCCAGCCCCTGGCTACGCGGTGAGGACATCGCCGCGGTCGAGGCCGAGGTGCGTGCTCACCACGCTGCGGGCGCGCAACTGATCAAGCTCGGCAGCATTCCCGCCGACGCCTATCCGGCGATGGCGCGTACGTCCGATGCGCTCGGCCTGCCGTTCGCCGGGCATATCCCATCCGGGGTCGGCCTGGTGGCCGCACTCGAGGCCGGCCAGGCGTCGATCGATCACCTCGACCGCTACGTCGAGTTCCTGGTGCCCAGCGCGCCGATCGCCGATGCGCAGGCCGGCTGGTTCGGCAGCGCCTGGATCGACCGCGTGGATCCGGCGCGCATCGACGAGGCGGTCCGCCGCACGGTTGCGGCCGGCACCTGGAATGTGCCGACGCTGAGCCTGGTTGAGCACATGGCCTCGACCGAGGCGCCCGAGCGCATGATCGCGTGGCCGGAGATGCGCTACATGCCTGCCACCGAACGCGCGCGCTGGCTGCGCGCCAAGCGCGAGTACGCCCAGCGCCCCGACTTCCAACCAGAGGCGGCCGCGCGACTGGTGGCTTTGCGTCGGCAACTGCTCAAGGCGCTGCACGACGGTGGGGCGCCGATCGCGCTGGGCTCGGATGCGCCGCAATTCTTCAACGTGCCGGGCTTTTCGCTCCATCGCGAGATGACCATGATGCAGGCCACGGGCCTGACGCCCTACGAGGTCCTGGTCACCGGCACCCGCAATCCGGCGCGCGCGCTCGGCACACCAGAGGCCTTCGGCACCATCGCGGTGGGGCGACGTGCCGATCTGCTGCTGCTAGACGGCGATCCGCGCGAAGACCTGGCGCACGCGCGTGATCCGGTCGGGGTGATGGCGCGCGGTCAGTGGTGGCCGCGCGCGCAGCTGCAGGCCGCGCTGGACGCGATCGCCGCACGCAACGCCGAGCGAGATTGAGCGCGGTCGCCCCGCACGCAAGCCGTGTGCGGGGCGATGGGGCGCATGGGGTGTGGTGTGTGAACCCGTCGTCGAGCCCACAAGCCGTCAGGATCAGGACGCGCCGGGTGTCCCGGTGCACACGCGATCCGGCTGGCCGTTGCGCAGCAGGATGGCGTCGTGTGCGCCCCGGGTCCACAGCACAGTGCCCTGGTCGTCCGCGTAACGGGCGCCTTGCATTGCCGGGTCGCTCGCGGTACGCAGCACCACATGGCCGCCGTCGATGGCCATGCTGGCCTGACCGCGACCATCGAAGGTCGCATCGACCGGCGTGCCTTCGCAGTCGTAATGCACCACGCGCGCGATGGGTGCAGCGTCAGTGGACGGGGTTTCGGGGGCGGGCGGCGTCATTGCCCCGGACGCCGCATTAGGGGAAGGCGGCGGCACGGTGTCGTCGGCCGGCGCCTGGGCAGGCGAGCAGCCAGCGAAAGCGAAACCCAGGACTGCGATGAGCAGGGGTGGGGCGTGGCGCATGATCGTCTCCTTGCGTGTGGACACCTGGGACGGACATGGGGGGAGGCGCGTGTCGCAGGCTACCCGTCCCCCGCGCGTGGGGTGTGAAGACAGCGTGGGTGCCGCATCAGCCAGCGTCCTCCACCGATGTCCTGCACGCCTGCGCCGGTGCACCGTCGACGGTGATGTCGGCCTCGTCCGACCCCTTGGTCCACAGCACATTGCCCGCGTCGTCTGCGTAGCGGGCACCACTCGCGGCCGGCGTCGTACGCAAGCTCAGAGTGCGGCCGTCCACCTGCATCAGCGCGGTGTCGCCGTCATCCTCGTAGGCGACGGTGTAGGTGTGGTCGCCGCAGCGATAGCGAACCGTCGATGGTGGCGCACTCTCCGCTTCGCGGGCGGCGAGCGAGCCGGTGGGCGGCGGTGCCTCCATCGTCGCAGGGGCGGGGGGCGGCGATGCGGGCGGGGCGGATGTCTCGCGCTCGTTGGAACAGGCGGCAAGCGCCAATCCGATCAAGGCGGCGGGCAGGGCGGCATGGCGCATGGCAAGTCCTCGTTCGTGATCGAAAGCCGCCGGGCGTGGCCGGCGTGACGTGCCACCATCGTGGACCGGCGTGCGTCAATGCCGAGTGCGCAGGCGTCAATGGCGCCGTAACCGGATGCGAACAGTCCGGTGGGCACCATCGTGCGGCCATTCCCACGAGGCCTGCCATGCGCATCCATCGAATCTTCGTCTGTTCCCTCGCGCTGGGCGCGGTCTCGCTGGCCGCCTGCCAGCCGAGCGGCGAAACTGCCGCGCGTCCCGGCGCGTCTGTCGCGGCAGACGGCGGCGGCGAGCGTGGCGAGCCCGTAACGGTCGACGGCGCGGCCCTCGATGGCGATGTCGTCGTATCGACCAATGAGCCGTTCTGGCAAGCCCGGATCGAGGGCGACACGGTCCTGGTCACTGGAGTCGATGGGCCGGCACGCCGATTCGCGAACGCATCGTCGTCGATGACGGCGGATGGGCGGCGCATCGCGGCCCGCGATCAGGCGGGCGATGTGGTGCTCATCGTCCGCCGCATGCGCTGCGAGGACGACATGTCCGGCGCGCGGTTTCCGCTGACGGCGTTGTTGACGCTCGACGGCGACGGGCCGCATCACGGGTGTGCAAGGCCCGCATCGATGCCGCCGCCGCGGCCGTCCGACGTTGCGGCAAGGTCACTGCCGGCAGATGCTGAACGACGGCGGCGGCCCGTGTCGGCGCGAGCTGGTGGTGCGAATAGCGTCGACTCGATGGCCTCACGCGGCGCAAGCGCCGGTCCCCACGCTCGCTGAGCGTGCGGGCCCCGTACCCGATGGATCAGGCGCTGCCGATCTGTTCGATCGCGACGATGTCGCCGACCCAGACGTAGTGCGGCACCGCCGGGTCTTCCAGGTCGTCGAGCCGCAACCGCGCGTTGTGGCCTTCGTCGCCGGCGGCGGTGCGGAACGTTTCCAAGGTCGGGCGCGCCGACACCACGCCTTCGACCTGCGTGCCGTCGGTGAGGATGACCTGAACGATGGCCTCGTCATTGAGCAGGCCGATGTTGCGTTCGAGCGCCTCGATCTCGGTGCGCGCGACGTGGATGCGCGGCGGCGTCTGGCTCATTGAAAACCTCCGGTCGGGAGGCCGCATGATGGCGCAGTGCCGGGCCAAGGTCGGGTGAGGACGGCCAGCCTCAACGTTCGGACTCCAGCGGTTCGCGCAACAGGCGGTCGTACTCGCTACGGATGACCTCGTAACACTCGCAGGCGCGGTCGAGCAGCGAGGCCGGTTCGAGGACCTGGATCAGCCCGCGGCTATAGCGGATGCACCCTTCCTCCTGCAGCCGGCGCGCGGCCTCGGTCACGCCCTCGCGGCGCACGCCCAGCAGGTGTGCAATCTGCTCCTGCGTCATCTTGATCTCGGTCGTGCCGATACGGTCGTTGACCAGCAACAGCCAGCGAGACAGCTGCCGGTCCACCGTGTGGTGGCGATTGCAGACCCCGGTCATCGCCGTCTGCGTCAGCAGCGCCTGCATGTAGCGCAGCACGATGGCCTGGAACGCGCCGCCGAGCTGGAACTCGCGTTGCGCGAGCTCGGCGCGAAGCGCGAGTGCCTCGCCACCGACCTGGACCACAGCGCGCAGCGGCACGCTGCGCGAGCCGGCCAGCAAGCCGGCACCGACGACGCCCTCGTTGCCGATCATCGCCACTTCGCTGGTGTCGCCGTTCTCCAGTGCATACAGGATCGAGACGATGCCCTCGCGCGGGAAATACAGCGTGGAGCGGTTCGCCCCGGCCTCATGCAGGACCTTGCCCACCGGCAGTTCGACCAACTGCAAATCCTTGCCCATCCGATCGCAGACCTCCGGCGGGAGGTCCTGAAGCAGTCCATTGAGGGGCGCCCAGGGCGCATTCCTGTTCATGCGGTGCACTTGGATCCGAAACGTTCAGTCAACGATGGATTCTCGTTGCTGAATGGGGTGTCGTATGTGCGAAACCGCGCATACGTCAGATGAATACGTTCGGTATCGCACAGACCATCGGAACGTGCCGTCGCAGGCTCGTGGCAGGCCGCCTCGGATGGCTCGACCTGCAGGATCACAACCGACAGGAGCGTCGTATGGACACCGATGATGTCGAACTGTGTTGCATCTATGGACAGATGGCGCGCGAGTACCTGGGCTCGGTCCCCTGGGAGGCGTGCGCCGCGCGCTTGGAGGCCGGATGGCTGCGCCTGCGCCGCGATCACTCGGTGGCCTGGGACGATGCCGAACCGTTGATCCGGGCCTTTTGGGAGCTTGCCGATTGAGGGCGTGCCTGCCATGGCAACCTGCTGTCCGGGTGACATCCGCGTGTTCACATCGATGTGTTCACGTATGCGTGAGCGCTGACGCGCTAGCGTCCGACGTCATTCGCTCGTAAGGACGGACGATGGCACAGATCCGGATCGGCCGCTATGAAGGCCCCGCAGGTGGTTGGGGCTCGGTCCAGTCGCTGGCGCGGTACGGCCTGGGGCCCGACGCCCCCAGCATCGAAGGCGCGCGGCAGCTGGCGCGACAGAACAAGGTCGACGGCTTCGCCTGCGTGAGCTGCTCGTGGGCCAAGCCGGCCGAGGCCCACGCGTTCGAGTTCTGCGAGAACGGCGCCAAGGCGACGATGTGGGAACTCGACGAAGCGCGCGCCGACGCTGCGTTCTTCGAGGCCCACCCGGTGTCCGAACTGCGGCAATGGGCCGACTACGATCTCGAAGCGCAAGGCCGGCTGGTCGAGCCGATGCGCTACGACGTGCAGCGCGATCGCTACGTCCCGATCGCCTGGGACGAGGCCTTCGCGCTGATCGGCCGTGAGCTGCGTGCGCTCGAGCGTGAGCGCGTGGTGTTCTACGCGTCCGGCCGCGCCTCGCTGGAGACCTCGTACATGTACGGACTGCTGGCGCGGGTGTACGGCAACAACAATCTGCCCGACAGCTCCAACATGTGTCACGAGAGCACGTCGGTGGGGCTGCCCCGGAGCATCGGCGTGCCGGTGGGCACGGTGCTGCTGGACGACTTCGAGCACTGCGACTGCATTCTGTCGTTTGGCCAGAACGTCGGCGTCAACAGCCCGCGCATGCTGCACCCGCTGCAGGACGCCAGCCGGCGCGGCGCGGAAATCATCACCTTCAACCCGCTGTACGAACGCGGCTGGGAGCGGTTCACCAATCCGCAGGAGCCGTTGGCGATGGCGACCGGCCAGTCGACGCGCATCAGTAATGCCTACTTCCAGGTGCGCGCCGGCAGCGACCTGTCGGTGCTGCAGGGCATCGCCAAGGCCGTATTGGCGCTCGACGATGCCGCCGTGGCCGCCGGCGAGCCGCGGGTGCTCGACGTGGACTTCATCGCCGAGCACACCCACGGCTTCGAGGCGTTCGCCGCGTCGCTGCGCGCCAGCGACTGGGCGGACCTGGAGCGCGAATCGGGCCTGTCGCGCGCCGATATGGAAGCCGCCGCCGGCGTCTACGCCCGGGCCAAGGCGACCATCCTGATCTACGGCATGGGGCTGACCCAGCATCGCCACGGCGTCGACAACGTCCGCATGCTGTGCAACCTGGCGCTGATGCGCGGCAACGTCGGCCGGCCGGGCGCCGGCATTTGCCCGGTGCGCGGGCATTCCAACGTCCAGGGCCAGCGCACCGTCGGCATCTCCGAAAAGCCCGAGCTGGTGCCGCTCGACCGCCTCGAGGCGCAGTATGGGTTCCAGGCGCCGCGCAAGAAGGGCCGCGATACGGTCTCGACCGTCGAGGGCATTCTCGACGGCTCGGTCCATGCGTTCATCGGGCTGGGCGGCAACTTCGCACGCGCCGCGCCCGAGACCGGGCCGCTGGAGGCGCGCTGGGGCGACATGGCACTGACGGTGCAGGTGGCCACCAAGCTCAACCGCAGCCATCTGCTGTGCGGTCGCACCGCGCTGCTACTGCCGTGCCTGGGCCGGATCGAGGAGGATGTGCAGGCGACTGGCCCGCAGCGCGTCACCGTCGAGGACAGCACCACCTGCATCCATGCCTCGTTCGGCACGAGTCGCCCGGCCAGTGCGCAGCTGCGCTCGGAGCCGGCGATCGTCGCCGGCATCGCGCTGGCGACGGTCGCGGACGCATCGCAGGTGCCTTGGCAGGCCTGGGTGGACGACTACGCCAAGGTCCGCGACGCGATCGAGGCGACGTATCCCGAGCAGTTCCCGGATTTCAACGCGCGGCTGCACGTGCCCGGCGGTTTCCCGCGCCCGGTCGCGGCGCGCGAGCGGCGCTGGCAGACCGAAAGCGGCAAGGCCGAATTCCACGTGCCGGAGGTGCTGTCGGCGACTGGATTTGAGGATCGTCCGGGGCGCTACCGGCTGCTGACGGTGCGCAGCAACGACCAGTTCAACACCACAGTCTACGGCTATCGCGACCGGTTCCGCGGGATCGAAGGGACGCGTCGCGTCGTGCTGATGAACGCCGAGGACATCCGTGCGCTCGGCATCCAGGAGGGCGAGGAGATCGCGCTGGCCACCGATGTCGACGATGGTGTCCGCCGCGAGGTCGGTGGGCTGCGCGTGGTGCCGTATCTGATTCCGGCCGGGTGCATCGCCGCCTATTACCCCGAATGCAATCCGCTGATCCCGGTCGCCCACCACGCGATCGACAGCCACGTGCCGGCCGCGAAATCGGTGCCGGTCCGGATCGTGCGGGGACACAGCGACGCGCCGGTGCCCGCAGGCCCGGCGCCGGGGTGATCGGCTGTCGTTAGACGGCACGCGCCGCACGGTCCTGTGACCGTTCGGCGCGAGGTGTTAAAGCATCGCCAGTTCGGCGTTGCCGAGCGTCCGACCGTAATGGCGACGCAGGCGCAGCTTGCGCTCCAGGTCGTCGAGGATCGCGCCGCTGAAGTCCAGGCCAGTCAGTTCTTCGACCATGTTGATGCCACCGGGAGTGTCGACGTTCACTTCCATCAACTTGTCGCCGACGATGTCCAGACCGACGAAATACATGCCGTCGCGGATCAGCTTCGGCGCCACCAGTTCGGCTAGGCGCAGCGCATCGGCATCGGGCACGGCCATCTCGTACTTGCCGCCGGCGCTGATGTTGCTGCGTGCGTCGCCGCTGTCGTTGTAGCGGTGGATGCAGGCGTAAGTGCCATCGACCTCCAGCGGCCGGCCATTGAGCATCAGCAGCCGCAGGTCGCCGTTCTTGGCGCCGGGCAGATATTCCTGCGCGATCGCGTAGCCGTCGCGGGTTACCGCGTCGATCATCTGGTTGAGGTTGCCGGTGCCGTTGCCATCGACGACGAACACGCCCTGGCCACCCGAGCCCTGCAGCGGCTTGATCACGCCGCGCCCGTCATGGGCGGCGATGAACGACTTGATCTCCTCGGCATCGCGGCTGATGCAGGTGACCGGGCGCACGTCTTCGGGAAAATGCTGGAAATAGGTCTTGTTGGACGCGTCGGTCAGATGCGTGGGGTCGTTGACGACGAGCACATCGTGCAGCGCCACCAACTGGGCGAACAGCAGCGCGCTACTCGGTGCCCAGGGGCGCTCGACCAGCTCTTCGGCCGGATCGCTGCGCAGCATCAGCACATCCAGATCCTGCACCGAGATCCGTTCGGTCTGGCGCTCGGGGCCCTGGAGGTCGGCGAGCAGGACGCGGTCGTCTTCGTAGCGGTCCAGGCGCGGAATCCGCGCGCAGGCACGGATGGTGCCACCGGCATCGTAGGTGAAGTCACCCAGTCCGATCAGCGCGACCCGGTGGCCGCGATGGACCGCCTGCCGGGCGAGCCGAATGGTGGTGTAGTGGTCCTGTTCGGTGTCGACGTCGTTGACGACGAAGCCCAATCGCATCGGGGCGTGCTCGCTGGCGCTCATGGTGTGGTGGATTCCGGGGGACGGTGGGTCTGGTGGAGGCATTCGACCGGCGTGCGGCGGCACGCGTCGAGGCGGGTGGAAAAGTCGTCGGCGGCGGCGTAGTGGGGCAGCAGGGCGGGCGGCACGACCCAGCCGTCGTCGATCAGGGTCTGGAGCAGGTCCAGCTGCGACAGGGCGAACTTGCCCAGGAACAGCGCATCGAACTCACCGTCGGCGGCGAGGTAGGCCAGCAGGTCGCGCACGCCGCGCAGATAGACCGCATCCTTGGTCAGGCCACCACCGCGACGCGCACGCAGCGCGACATCGAAGGCATCGTCGGTCGGCAGCGCATGGTGGGTATGCAGCCGGTCGAAGATTGCCGGCAGGCCTTCGCCGTTGGCGGCCATCGCCGCGGCGACGACGCGCGCGGCGAGCACGCGCAGGCGTTCGCCGGGCAGGTAGCCGGCGAGATACTCGGCCAGCACGCCCAGGCCTTCCTGGGTCGGGTCGTACTGCGCCAGGCCGACCTGCAACTGGCGCAGCGCCTGCTGCTGGCCGTTGTGACGGGTCACCACGTGGGTGCCGATCTCGTGCTGGATCAAGGGATCGACGCGCGCATGGGGCAGGCGGATGTTGCCGTCGATGTAGAACGTGCCGTGGGACACCATCAGCATCGAGCTGATGTCGGTATCGACCACGACTTCAATATGGAAGTCGGGCGCTTGCGCGCGATACCAGTCGATCTCCGCCTCGACCGCGGCGCGGACCTCGTCGATGCCAGCATCGGCGACCAGCGGCTCGCCCGCCGGCACGTCGATGAGGATGCGTCGGGCCAGCGCCAGCAGGTCGGGCTCGACGTCCCCGAACAGGGCGATGCTGGCGGCGATGAAGTCCGGTTGGTCGCGCGCCTGCACCAGGTCGATCATGCGGCTGAGTTCGCGTTGCTTCTCGGCCAGCAGCGCCTGCAGTGCGGGCGGCGCGACCTCGCCGATCGGCAGCGCATCGAGCGTGCGGCGGGCCGCCGCCAGATCGGTCTCCAGATCCACATAGCGCAGTGGGGGTTCGACCATCCGACCGCTGGCATCGAACTGGCGCCACAAGGCCTCGCCGTCGAGCGGCGACAGCGCGATCAACCAATCGAGTTGCGCGTCCATGTCCGCGAGCGTCTGATCGATCTGCGCGGCCACCGGGGGCAGGGCGCGCGCCCGTGGCAGGGCGCGCGCAACGACCTCGGCGCTCATGCCAGGAACTCCGGTCGGACCGCCTCCACGGCCTGCTGCAGCCCGTCGCGCAGGGCATAGAGCGCGGGGATGTCGACCTGGCCGCTCCACTCGTCCATGAAGATCTTCTTGTACTCGGGCGAGATCGTGCAGACGCGGTCTCCCCAGTGTGCGTAGACCCACTCGGGGAAATGACCACCGGTCGGGAACCGCACATTGCAGCGCACGTCGGGCAGCACGCTGCGCACCGGATGCCGGCGCAGCACATTGGCGAAGCATCGCGCGGTGCCGCCCCAGCGGGCGTGGTCGAGCGTGGTCACGCCCAGCTCGATATCCGGATTGTCGGCCTGGGGCGCCGGATCGGCGTCGGCGCCATCGCGGCGATGGTTGTAGCTGTGGAGGTCAATCAACAGGGCGCAGCCCCAGCGATCGACCGTGCGATCGATCAGTTCGCCGACCATCGCATAGAAGCGGTCGTACAGCGCCAGCGACGCTGCGCGTTCGGCTTCGGTCAGTGGCGACGCCCAGACCTGCAGGCCCCAGGCGGCTTCGGGCGCGGCGTAGATCGCCTGTTCGCGCGGCCGGTTGAGGTCGACTTCGAAGCGCGACGTGCGCACACGCAGGCGCACATCGCCGACCTGTCCGAGCAGACTGGTCAGCGGGTCCTCTTCGCGCCATCGCGCATCCTCATCGAGCGCGACACGGTCGTGCAACGCAGGCCGCAGCAGGTGACCGTCGTGGATCGCGGTCGTGATGACCGGGCCATCGGCAGCGACCAGATCCCAAGCGTCTTCGCGCAGCCGCAGCGCAGGCGGGGTGCTCGGGGTGAGAAAAGTTTCGGAATGGGGGCGACGTGGATCGGGAGCGACTGGCATGACGCGCATGCTCGCAAGCGGCCTATGATGCGGACGTGACCGCACAGGCGGCTGCGCTTGACGGCACATTAACCGCGAGCGCGACCGATGGATGTTGTCGGCGGGCGCCGGGCTGGCTATGGTCGCCGGCTGTGCCGTCGTGCGCTTTTTTGGATCTTCGCCATGCCTTGCAAACGCCCGCTGACTGCCGCGCTCGCGGCCGGCCTGTTGTTGTCCGCCGCCGCCCATGCCGACGAGGGCATGTGGTTGCCGGGCCAATTGCCCGACATCGCCCAGCAGATGCGCCAGGCCGGTTTTCGCGGCGACGCGCGGGCGCTGGCCGACGTGACCCGCCCGCCGCTCAATGCAGTGGTCCGCGTCGGCGGCGGCACCGGTGCCTTCGTCTCCAGCGATGGCCTGCTGCTGACCAATCACCACGTCGCCTACGGCGTGATCCAGTACAACAGCCGGCCCGAGCGCGACATCATCGACGCCGGCTTCATCGCCGACGGCCGGGCCGACGAGCGTCCGTCGAATCCGGATTTCCGCGTGCTGGTGACCGTCGGCTTCGACCGGGTGACCGACGAGGTCCTCGCCGAGGCGCGCGGTCTGGACGGACGCGCCTACTACGATGCGGTCGAGGCGGCGGGCAAGCGCCTGGTCGCCGATTGCGAACAGGGGGACGAGGTCCGTTGCAGCGTCGCCAACATGGATTACGGCAGCGACTTCTACTTGATCCGGCAACTGGAACTGCGCGACGTGCGCCTGGTGTATGCACCGCCGCGCGCGATCGGCAACTACGGCGACGAGATCGACAATTTCATGTGGCCCCGGCACAGCGGCGACTTCACGCTGCTGCGCGCCTACGTCGGGCGCGATGGGCGTCCGGCCGACTACAGTCCAGACAATGTGCCCTACGCGCCGCCGGCGCATCTGCAGGTCGCTCGCAACGGCCTGCATGCCGGTGACTACGCGATGCTCGCCGGTTATCCGGGCACGACGTTCCGCCATCGCACGGCGGCCGAGTTCGACGCGCAGGTCCGGCAGGTGCTGCCGCAGCGGGTCGCGGTGTTCGATGCCTTGATCGCGGCCGTCGAGGCGGTCGGTCGCGACGATGCCGAGGTCCGCACGCGCTACGCTGCGCAGTTGCAGACATTGAAGAACCGCCGCAAGCGCGCCGCCGGCGAACTTGAAGGCCTGGTGCGCAGCGATGCGGTGCGCCAGCGCCGCGCCGACGAGGACGCGATGCTCGCCGCGACCCGCGGCGACGACGCGCGCGACATCGCGGCGCTGCAGATGGTGCTGGCCCAGGGCAACGCAGCCGGCGAGGGCGAGCAACTGCTCGAGCTGATCGCCAGCCAGACCCAGATGCTGCGCAGCGCGCTCCTGCTCGAGCGCCTGCGCATCGAGTCGGCCAAGCCCGACGCGCAGCGCGAGCGCGGTTACCAGCAGCGCGACCACGCGCTGATCGAAGGCGTACTGCGCCAGGCGCAGCGACGCTACGCGCCCGAAGGGGAGAAGGCGCTGCTGACAGTGCTGCTCGGCCGCTACCAGCAGTTGCCCGACGCGCAGCGGCTGCCGGCGTTTGACGCGGCGTTCGGACGCACGCCCGCCGCCCTGGCGAGCGCGCTCGACGCGCTCTATGCGGGCACCACGCTGGGCGAGGAAGCGCAGCGGCTGTCGCGCTTCGAGGCCGCGCGCGCCGCCCAGGCGCTGGCTGACGATCCACTGGTCGCGCTGGCCGGGCCGCTGGTCGCCGCGCAACTGCAGGCCGAGGACGCCCGCAAGACCCGCGAGGGCGAGCAACTGCGGCTGCGCCCGGCCTACATGCGCGCCCTGGTCGCCTGGCGGGCATCGCAAGGGCGGGCAGTGTATCCGGATGCCAACGGCACCTTGCGCGTGAGCTTCGGGCGGGTCGAACCGCTGGCCCCGCGCGACGCGGTCGCCTACGCGCCGGTCACCACGGTGGCCGGCATCGTCGAAAAGCACACGGGCCAGACGCCGTTCGACGCCCCGGCGCCGCTGCTCGACGCGATCGCGCGCGGCGATTTCGCCGGTACCGACGAGCCGACGCTGGGCAGCCAGCCGGTCAATTTCCTGACCAACCTCGACACCACCGGCGGCAACTCCGGCTCGCCGGTGCTCGATGCCCGTGGCGAGCTGGTCGGGCTGAACTTCGACAGCAACTGGGAGTCGGTCAGTGCCAGCTGGTGGTTCGACCCGCGCACCAAGCGCGCTATCCATGTCGACATGCGCTACATGCGATGGTTGATGGCCAAGGTCTACCCGGCACCGGCACTGCTGGAGGAAATGGGGCTGCCGACGCGATGATCCTGTCCGGGACGCGGGCATGACGCGGCGGCCGCTGCCGCTGTGCGACGGCGTGCCCGCAAGCCGGTTGCAGCTGCCGCCCGGACCCTGGCGCACGGTGCTCGAGGCCTTGTGCGCGCGGTTCCCGCAGATTCCGCGGCCGATCTGGGAATCGCGCTTCGCGCGCGGGCGGGTGCTGGCGGCCGACGATGCGATGCCGCTGGCGCCGGATGCGGCCTATCGCGTGGGCCTGGAGATCGCCTACTACCGCGAGGTCGATGAGGAGCCGGTCGTCGCGGCGATCGAGCGCATCGTGCATGTCGATGCGCATCTGGTGATCGCCGACAAGCCGCACGACCTGCCGGTGGTGCCGGCGGGCGGCTTCGTCCGGCAGACCTTGCTGCACCGGTTGATCGAACGGCTGGACAACCCGCATCTGGTGCCGCTGCACCGGATCGATCGCGCAACCGCCGGGCTGGTGCTGTTCTCGGCCGAGCCAGAAACGCGCGCGGCCTACCAAGCACTGTTCCGCGAGGGGCGCATCGACAAACGCTACGAGGCGCTGGCGCCGCCGTTGCCGGATCTGGTGTTCCCGTACGTGCATCGCAGCCGGATCGAACGCGGGGTGCCGTTCTTCCGCATGCGCGAATGCGCAGGCGCGCCCAACAGCGAGACCCGGATCGACGTGCGCGAGCGCATGCCCGATTGCTGGCGCTATCGGCTCGAGCCGGTCACCGGCCGCAAGCACCAGTTGCGCGTGCATCTTGCCGCGCTCGGCGCGCCGATTCTGCACGATCCCTGGTATCCGGCTCTGCGCGAGGTCGACGACGGTGCGCCTGCGCTGCAGCTGCTCGCCGCGTCGTTGGCGTTCGACGATCCGCTCGACGGCCGCCGCCGTCGCTTCGATTCGCAGCTGCGCCTGCAGCGATGAGGCGGTTCGGAATCGACGGTCAGGGGCGCGGTGCATAATCGACGCGCTTATATGCTGCCGGATGTCCGCCATGTCGCGCTCGTGTTCGTTGTTGCCGTTGCCCGTCCTGCTCGCGCTGCTGGGCGCGGCGTCCGCGCCCGCTCTGGCCTGCGACACCGGCGTCGTGTTCGAAGACCGCAACGGCGACGGCCGACAGGATGCGGACGAGCCCGGCATCGCGGGCATCGGCGTGTCCGATGGCGTGCGGATCGTCGAGACCGGTGCCGACGGTCGATTCGGCGGCCTGGCCGGTGGCTCGGCCTTCGTCATCAAGCCGGCCGGCTACGCGCTCGCTCGCGACGGCGCGCTGCCGCGGCACTGGGCGTCGCCGGACCGCGGTGACACTTGCCGGTTCGCGCTGCGCCCGCAGGCGCCGGCCGCCGATGCGCTGGACGTGCTGGTATTCGCCGATCCGCAGGCCGGCCGCGAGGCGGAGGTCGACTATTACGCGCGCAGCGTGGTTGCCGCGGCAGCGCGGGCACCGGCGGCGCTCGGCCTGGTGCTGGGCGATGTCGGCAACGACGTGCCGGCGCTGTATCCGGCGATCAATGCCGCGACCGCGCAGCTCGATGTGCCGTGGCTGCATGTGCCGGGCAACCACGACCTGGATGTCGAGGCGGCCGATGACCCCGGCTCGACGGCGTCCTATCGTGCGGTCTACGGGCCCGAGAGCTATGCCTGGGAGGAGCCGCAGGCCAGTTTCCTGATGCTCGACAACGTCATCCACCAGCCCGGCGTGCGTCCGGCCTACGTCGGTGGCTTGCGCGAGGACCAGTTCGCGTTCGTCGAGGCCTATCTGGCGCGGGCCCGCACTGACCGGCTGCTGGTTGTCGGCGCGCACATTCCGTGGTTCGACACCGCCGCCGAAGGTGCGCCGGAGACCATCCGCAGTGCCGACCGCGCGCGGCTGTTCGGGTTGCTGGCGCGATTCCCGCGCGTGCTGCTGCTCTCCGGCCACCGCCACACCCAGCGCCACGTGCGCCACGGCGCGGCGCAGGGCTGGCAGGGCGCGAGGCTATTGCACGAGTACAACGTCGGCGCGGCGAGCGGGGCGTTCTGGAGCGGCGCGCCCGATGCCGATGGCATTCCGGCAGCGACGATGGCCGACGGCACACCGAACGGCTTCGCCACGTTGCGCATCGACGCCGACGGCGGTTACCGGCTGGCCTGGCACCCAGCGCGTGTGCCTGCCGACGAGCCGGCCAGCACCGCGGCGATGGCGCTGCACGCGCCGCGCGTGCTGCGCCAGGGCGCGTATCCGGCTTGGGGTGTCTACGCCAATGTCTATATGGGCCAGCCGGACACGCGGGTCGAATACCGCATCGGTGACGGCGATTGGCGGCCGATGCGCCGGGTCGAACGCGCCGACCCGCGGCTGGTGCTCGAGAATGCGCGCGACGATCTCGCCGACGGCCTGCGCGGACGCGACCGCTCGCCGGAGGCGGACCTGTCGCCGCATCTGTGGCGCGGTGCGCTCGCGACCGATCTGCCCGTCGGCGCGCATCGGGTGGAGGTGCGCGTGTTCGATCCCTGGCAGGGCGAACAGCGGGCATCGACGGTCTATCGGCTGGCGGCCTCGCCGGGCGACTGATCCGCGCACGGAACGCAGGGCTCGCGCGTAGCGGCGTCGGTTCGAGGCGATAGCGGCACGCGGCCGCCGGTTCACTCCGACAGCGGGCGCCGCTCCGGGCCGGGCCGCTTGGCGAGCTTGCGCTGCAGCGACCTGCGATGCATGCCGAGCAGCCGCGCGGTCGCGGAGATGTTGCCGCCGGTTTCAGCCAGCGCCTGCTGGATGTGCTCCCATTCCAGGCGGTGCAGCGGGATCATCGTCGGACTTTCGACGCTCGGCCCATCGTCGATGTCGCTCGTCGCGCCGGCCGGCACCGGATCGGTGTTGTGCAGGATTCGCAGCAACGTGTCGGCCGACACCGGCTTGGGTAGGTAGTCGTCGGCGCCGCGCTTGATCGCCTCGACCGCGGTCGCGATGCTGGCATAGCCGGTGACCAGCAGGATGCGCATGTCGGCGCGGATCGCGCGCAGCGGCTCGATCAACGACAGCCCGGAGGCATCGGCGAGCTTGAGATCGACCAGCGCGAAGTCGGGCGCGATGCGTCCGGCGAGTTCGAGCGCGGTCGGGATGTCGGGTGCGACTTCGCAGTCGATTCCGCGGCGGGTCAGAGCGCGCCGCAGTGCTTCCAGATACAGGGTGTCGTCATCGACCAGCAGGCCTTTCATCGTGTCGTTTCCTTGGTAGCGTCGGCATGGCGCGCGTCAACCGGGACGCGGAAGTGCAGCACTGCGCCGCCGCCGTCCGCCTCCTCCAGGTCGAGCTCGCCACCCAGTTGTTCGATCGCCGCATGCGACAGCGCCAGACCGACGCCGAGGCCGTCGGGCTTGCCGCTGCGGAACAGGACCGGCAGGAACGGCGCCTGGGCGTCGAATCCGGTGCCGTAGTCGCGGATCGCGCCATCGAGCATGCCGTCGTCGAGCTGCAGGCGCAGATCGACCTGCTGGCTGCCGTTGGCCGCACTGGCATCGGCGGCGTTGTTGAGCAGCGCCAGCAGCAGGTGGCCGATCGTGCGGTCCACCCGCAGTTGCGGCTCGACGTTGCCACTGCGCATCAGTACCACGGTCGGGCGCACCAGCTGCCAGTGGTCGAGCACCCGACCGATATCGACCAGCCGGCTGGCGGCCGGGTCGGCGGGGTTGGCGAGCGAGCGCACGCGATCGCGGCAGGTGTCCACCAGCCGTCGCAACATCGCGATGTCCTCGGCAGTGGTGGCGGGCAGGGACGCGGTGTCGACATCGTCGAGCACCAGCGTCATCGTGCCCAGCGGGGTATTGAGTTCGTGGGCGACCGACGCGGCGTGGGTGGCGAGCGCGAGGATGCCCTCGTTGCGGACGAAGCGGTCGCGCAGATCGCCAAGTTCGCGTTCCCGGCGGTCGCGGGCGCTCGCCAGCCGGGTCAGGAAGTACAGCACCAGGGCCACGGAGACGAAGAAATTGACCGCCATGCCGGCCAGGTGCAAGTCGAACCGGTCGTGCAGGTGGGGCAAGGGTTGACCGAAGTGCACCGAGAGCATGTAGCCACCCACGCACGACAGCGCCGCGGCGACCGCCCAGGCCGGCGGCAGCGCCATCGCCGTCAGCGCGATCGGCAGCAGGAACAGCGAGGCGAAGGGGTTGGCGATGCCGCCGGTCCAGGCGACCAGCCAGGTCAGCACCGCGGTATCGACCAGCACGTGCGCGAAGGCTTCGGCCGGTGCCGCGTCGCGGCTGCTGCGCAGGCGCAGGTACACGGCGACGTTGAACACCGCCAGCACCGCCACCGCGGTCCACAGCGGCCAGGCCGGCAGCCCCATGTCGAAGCCGCGTGTCGCCCACAGGATAGTCAGCGACTGCCCGCCCACCGCCGCCCAGCGCAGGCCGTAGAGGGTGCGCAGCAGGGCGGTGGCGGGGGGTTGCGACTGCATGGGCCGCCATCGTAGTGCACCGGCGGGCGGGCGCCTATCGCGGCGGCGCTGCGACCACGTTTCGGCTGGCGTCAGCGTCGCTCGGGCCAAGCCGGTAAACTGCGCGGATGTCCGCCCAGCCCGACGCCCCGACGTTTTCCGATCCCGGTCCCGAACCCACGGCCGCGCCGCCGTTCGGGCCCGCGCCGCGCCGTGCCACGCGCCAGGTCCGGGTCGGCGGCGTCGCCGTCGGTGGCGATGCGCCAGTGGTCGTGCAGTCGATGACCAACACCGACACTGCCGACGTGGTGTCCACCGCGCGGCAGATCGGCGAGCTGTGGCGTGCCGGTTCCGAACTGGTGCGCATCACCGTCAATACGCCCGAGGCGGCCGCCGCGGTGCCGCGGATCGTCGAGCGGCTGGCGATGCAGGGCATCGAAGTGCCGATCATCGGCGACTTCCACTATAACGGTCACCAACTGCTGGCCGGCGAGCCGGCCTGCGCGCAGGCGCTGGCCAAGTACCGGATCAACCCGGGCAATGTCGGCTTCGGCAAGAAGAAGGACCTGCAGTTCGCGCAGCTGATCGAGTTCGCGATCCGCTACGGCAAGCCAGTGCGCATCGGTGCGAACTGGGGCTCGCTCGACCAGTCGCTCGCCGCGACGCTGATGGACGAAAATGCCCGCCGCGCCGTGCCCTGGGACGCGGGGCGCGTGCTGCGCGAGGCGTTGATCCGCTCGGCGGTCGATTCGGCCGAACGCGCCGTGGACTTAGGGCTGGGGCGCGATCGCATCGTGCTCTCGGCCAAGGTCAGCGGCGTGCAGGAACTGGTCGCGGTCTATCGCGACCTGTCGGCGCGTTGCGATTTTGCGCTGCACCTCGGGCTCACCGAGGCCGGCATCGGCAGCAAGGGCATGGTCGCCTCCAGCGCTGCGCTGGCGCTGTTGATGCAGGAAGGCATCGGCGACACGATCCGCATCTCGTTGACCCCCGAACCGGGTGCATCGCGCACCAAGGAAGTCGTGGTCGCGCAGGAACTGCTGCAGACCATGGGCCTGCGCGCGTTCACGCCGATGGTCACGGCATGCCCGGGCTGCGGCCGTACGACCTCGGAGTTCTTCCAGGAACTGGCCGGCGTGGTGCAGGACCATGTGCGCGAGAAGATGCCCGAGTGGAAGATCACCCACCCGGGGGCTGAGAACATGACGCTCGCGGTGATGGGCTGCGTGGTCAACGGCCCCGGCGAGTCGCGGCACGCCAATATCGGCATTTCGCTGCCAGGGACCGGCGAGGCGCCCTCGGCGCCGGTGTTCATCGACGGCGAGAAGGCCGTCACGCTGCGCGGCGAAAACATCGCCCAGGACTTCGTCGCACTGGTCGACGACTACGTGCACCGGACCTACGGTCGCGGTGCCGATGGCGGCTGACCACGCGCTGGCGCGCGAGGCCGCGCACGAAACCGGTGGCCTGCTGCGCCGGCACGGCTGGAAGCTGACGCTGCTGTTTGTCGGCGTGCTGCTGCCGATGTGGGGCTTCATGGAACTGGCTGACGAGGTCCATGAGGCCGAGGCGATCCCGTTCGATGAGCCGCTGTTGCTGTACGCCAACCAGATGGCGCGCGACGGCTTCGACCGGGTCTTCCTGTTCTTCTCGCAGATCGGCTATGCGCGCGGCGTGGTGCCGGTCGACATCGGTCTGGTCGTGCTGCTGCTGGCGCTGCGGCGCTGGCGCGATGGCCTGTTCGCAGCCTTGGCGACCGGCGGCTCGGCGCTGCTGAACCTGGGAACCAAGCAGCTGTTCGCGCGTGACCGGCCCAGCCTGTGGGAGTCGATCGCGCCCGAGGCGACCTACAGCTTTCCCAGCGGCCATGCGATGGGCTCGATGACCCTGGCGTTGGTGCTGGTGCTGCTGACCTGGCCGACGCGCGCGCGCTGGTGGACGATCGCGGCGATGGCAGTGTTCGTGCCGATGGTCGGGCTGTCGCGCATCTATCTGGGCGTGCATTACCCCTCCGACATCCTCGCCGGCTGGGCCGCGGCCTCGGTCTGGGGGGTCGGCGTGTACCTGCTGCTCTACCACCCGCCGTTGGGTCGCGGCGGGCGCATCGAGCCTTCGGGCCGTTAGACAGACAGCGCACGCCGCGGCCGGGGGCAGCCGTGCGACGCGTCGCCGCCAAGGGGCGGGCCTACAGCGGCAACTGGATGTCCGACAGCCGCCAGCGCAGGCCCTTGCGCGTGAGCACGAAGACGATCGGCCGGCCGGACTCGTCGCGCACGGTCGCGGTGAAGCGCGACGGCGAGTGATAGCGCCAATGCGCATCGGCCAGGGGGTCGGACGCCGGCGCGCGCTCCCCACCGACTGGCGGCGTGGCGCCGCTCGACAGGTCCCACAGCCGTCGGCCGCGCATCAGCGCGCTCAGTCCGACCGGCGTGACCATCATGTCCACGCCCGTGCCGACGGTGCCGCCAGCCGCCTGCAACGCGAGCGCGCCGAGCAGGCTCGATTGCACGTCGACACCCGCACGTCGGACCAGCGCGTCGGACAGCTGCAGACGCAGGCTCTGGCGCAATGCCGGGAAATCCACCTGTTTGGAGAGCGCCCTGGAGTCCTCGCGTTGCACCGCGTCCCGGATGGCGTGCATCGTCAGAAACGGCCCGGCCGCGGTGTAGGCCAGCAGCAGGGCGGCGATCAGGGCGGACAGCCAGGCGAGTTTCTTCATCGGGCCACGGGCCGAGCAGGGGGGCGTCGCCATTGTGGGACCGCACGCCACCGAGCGGCTGAACACTGCCGTGCCAGGCTCAGAACTCCAGGTCCAGCGCCGCGCACAGATAGTCGACGAACGGTGCCAGTACGGCGAGGTCGGCGGCGATCGTGCGGTCCAGGCCAGGGCCGGCCATCACCGCATCGTCGAGCGGTCGCAGGAACGCCCAATTGCGATGGCGCAGATCGTCGATGTAGGCGAAGTCGGCCGGAAAGCCGCGCGGCGGGCGGACCAGCATCTGGCTGTCGTCGAGTGCGAAGCGGCGCCGTAACTTGGGTGCGTGCGCAGCCGCCTTCCAGCCGCCGGGGTTCTCCAGGATGAACTGGCGCACCTTAAGCTGCGTGTGTGGTTCGGGATGCCAGAGTCCCGCGCCGACGAAGCTCGCCCCCGGTTCCAGGTGCACGTAGAACGAGGGAGCGGCGACTTCCCGCCGCCGCTCGTGGAACAGCCGCGCGCCCTGCCAGGTCTTGTACGGCGACTTGTCGTGCGAGAAACGGGCGTCGCGATGGATGCGGAACAGCGAGCCGCCGACGGTGCGGGTGTCAGCGCGGAAATGCGGGCTGATCGCAGCGATATCGGGCTGCAGGTCGCCGACCAGCCGCAGGAACGGCTGGCGCACATGCGCCTCGTAGTCCTTGCGGTGGGCCTCGAACCAGGCCTTGTCGTTGTGGCGCGCGAGCGCGCGCAGAAAGCGGAAGCTCTTCTCGCTGAAGTAGGCGGTCATGCGGGGGAGGTGGGGTAGAGGTGCGAATGCAGGCCACGGCCCCAGTCGACGAGCGCGTCGAGCAAGGCCAGGTGCGTGGGGGTCTGCGCATGGTCGACGCGCAGGGCGTCGATCTGTGTGAAGTAGTCGTCGAAGTCCTGTTCGGACGCGGTCGTCCCGGGGCCGAGTCGCAGGCGACGGTACTCGTCCCAGCGGTGGCGCTCGTCTGGCGACAGCGTGTCGGGCCAGTTGCGGGCGCGGTAGCGGAACAGCAGTTCGTCCAGGCGCGGGTCCTCGAAGCCGAAATCCGCCCCGTGCAACTGCGCCGGCGGCGTGGCCCGGACCCGGGCGACACGGCGGCGGTCGCCGTCGCCCAGGAAGCCGTCGTACAGCGAGCCGTCGGCATCCGACGGCCCGTGCGCGCGCTCGGTCGCAAAGACCGCGCGGATCTTCGCCGCGAGTGCGGGGCCGGCCGCACGCAGCTGCGCGGCGCGGCGCTCGACGAGCGCCGGATCGATCGACAGGCGCGCGAAATCCTCCGCACGCAGGTGTGACCAGGCGACCAGGGCCGGGCAGCGGTTGCAGTGCACTTCCTTGAGCGGGATGCGGGCGATCCCCTCGGGCAGGTCGGCGCCGCGCACGAACACGCGCGCGGCGATCGTGTCGGCGTCGAGATCGAGCAGGGCATCGGGCTCGGCGTCGAGATCGAACACCACGATGCGGCTGTCGATCGTCGGGTGTCGTGCCAGCGGCAGCACCGGGGCTGCGCACAGCCGCGAGGCTGGATAGCGCTGGGACACGTGCAGCACCGGGGTCATCGCGACCGGGTCGAGCATCGCGGCCGCATGGCGCTTGTCGCGGAGTTTCGCGGCGTAGTCCCACAGCCGCGGCTGGGCGCTGCGCATCCGCCGGGCCAGGCCGATCAGCGCACGCACGTCCGACAGCGCTTCGTGGGCATCGCCGGTGCGCACGTCGTTGGCCAAGGCCAGATGCTCGAGCTTGAACGAGGTCGCGCCGTCGTCGCGCGTGGGCCAGACCAGCCCGTCGGGACGCAGCGCATGCCACAAGCGCATCACATCGAGCAGGTCCCAGCGGCAGTTGCCGCCCCGCCATTCGCGCTCGTAGGGATCGTGGAAGTTGCGGAACAGCCCGAAGCGGACGAACTCGTCGTCGAAGCGCAGCGAGTTGTAGCCCAGTGTGCAGGTACGCGGGCGCGCCATCTCCTCGAAGATCCGCGCAAACGCCTCGGCCTCGGACAGGCCGTCGCGTAGCGCCTGCTGCGGCGTGATACCGGTGATCAGCGTGGCGACCGGTGAGGGCAGCAGGTCGTCGGCCGGCCGCACGAAGAAGTCGATCGGGTCCTCGATCTGCACCAGATCGGCATCGGTGCGGATCGCCGCGAACTGGGCGATCCGGCTGCGGCGCGGGTCGGCGCCGAAGGTTTCCAAGTCGTAGAAGAGAAAACTATCAGTCATAGGCAGTGCGATCGGCCCTTCGTTGCTGCGAGCCGTTGCGACGGCCTTATTCCAACTGGGTGTGGCGGGCTCGTCGAGGCGCAATCGTAGAAGAGAACACTATCGGTCATAAGCGGTGCGACTGGCGCCTCGTGGCTGCAAGCCGTTGCGAGGGTGGCACGATCATGCGGGCGCGTCCTCCAACGGCGTCAGCTGCGCGTGCACCTCGGCGTCGATCGCCGGCCAGTCCAGCGTGTCGAGGGCGGCGTGGCCGACCGTCGCGCGTTCGAGGATGCCGCGCTGCAGATCCGTGCGGTGCATCGCCAGCGAGTAGGGAATGCGCATGAAGGTCACCATCGCGTAGTGCGGGACGAAGCGGCCGGGGTGGCGCGCCTGCAAGGCGAGCTCGAGTTCGCGCTGCAGCAGGTAGTCGGCATCGTCGACCCGGTCGCGCATCTCCAGGTAGTTGTCGAGCGCCATGCGCTGGATCGCGGCGGCGTCGGGTCGGCGCTGCGCCTCGAACGCGGCGAATGCGTCGGCGGTATCGGCATGCGCATCGAGTTGACCGGCCAGCGCCACGCAGTCTTCGAACGCGCAGTTCATGCCCTGGCCGTGGAACGGCACCATCGCGTGCGCGGCATCGCCCAGCAGCACCGCGCGGTCGTCGAGATGCCAGCGGTCGAGATACAGCGTCGCCAGTTGGCCGACCGGATTGGCGGCCCAGTGCGCGCGGAACTCGGGCATCAGCGCCAGCGCGTCGGGGAATTCACGCGCGAAGAACGCCTGCGCCGCATCCACATTGTGGATCTGGTCGAACGCCGGGCCGCCGTCGGCGCCTGCGCGGTGCGGCAGGAACAGCGTGACGGTGAAGGTGCGCTCGTCGTTGGGCAGGGCGATGCACATGTAGTGGCCACGCGGCCAGATGTGCAGTGCGTGCGGCTCGATGCGGAAACCGCCGTCGGCTGACGGGGGGATCTCCAGCTCCTTGTAGCCGTGATCGAGCACATCGACCCGCTCACCGAGGTCGCGCACACGCTGCATCGCCGCGCGCAGCGCCGAGCCGGCACCGTCGGCGCCGACCAGCGCCTGGAACGGGACCTCGCGCGTTTCGCCGGTGGTGGGATGGCGGAACACCGCGTGCCGGGAGTCGAAGTTCACCGCCTCCAGGCCGGCATCGAAATGCAATCTTGTGCCGGCGGCCTGCGCCAGATCGAGCAGCACGACGTTGAGATCGCCTCGATGCACCGACCAGATTACCTCGCCATCGTCGCGGCCATAGCGTTGCAGCCGCGGGTCGGCGTCGCCGGTGTGCACCATGCGCCCGCGCATCATGATCGCGTGCCGCATCACCGCCTCGTCCGCATCGGCCGCGCGCAGCGCGTGCCGGCCGCGCTCGGCCAGCGCCAGGTTGATCGAACGCCCGCCGGCGTAACCGAGCCGCCGTGGATCGCCGCGCTTCTCGTACAGGTCGACCTCCCAGCCCCGGCGCCGGAGCAGGATGCCCAACAGCGCGCCGGCCAGGCCTGCGCCGATGATGGTCAGCTGGCGCGCCGCGCCGCTCACGCGTCGCGCCAGCGCATCACCGCGCGTACGAACCGCAACACGTCGCCGTGGTGGTTGTAGAGCGGCGCGGGTGAGATGCGGATCACGTCGGGCTCGCGCCAGTCGCCGAGCACACCGTGTTCGGACAGGTAGTCGAACAGCGCGCGGCCCTGCTCGCGACCGCCGCGCACACGCAGCGACAGCTGGGCGCCGCGTTGTGCGGGATCGACGGGCGTGACGATCTCGAGCACGTTCGCCAGTTGCGCGTTGATCAGCGCTTCCAGGTAGCCGGTCAGGCGCTCGGACTTGGCGCGCAGCGCCGGCATGCCGGCCTCGGTGAACAGGTCGAGCGAGGCCCGCAGCGGTGCCAGGCCGAGGATCGGGGGATTGCTGAGCTGCCAGCCCTCGGCGCCGGGCGTGGGCTGGAAGTCCGGCCCCATGCGAAAGCGCGTCGCCGCGTCGTGGCCCCACCAGCCGGCGAAGCGCGGGCGATCGGTATGGGCGTGGCGCGCATGCACGAAGGCACCGGCCACGGCGCCGGGGCCGCTGTTGAGGTACTTGTAGTGGCACCACACCGCGAAATCGGCGTCGCTGTCGTGCAGCCGCAGCGGCAGGTTGCCGGCGGCATGCGCCAGGTCGAAGCCGACCACCGCGCCGGCCGCGTGGCCCAGGCGCACGATTTCCGCCAAGTCGAACGCCTCGCCGGTGCGGTACTGGACCCCGGGCCACAGCACCAGCGCCAGCCGGTGTCCGTGTTCGGAAATCGCCGCAGCGATCGCGTCCATGCCGAACAGGCCGTCGGCGCCGGGCTGCACTTCGATCAGGTCGGTCGCCGGGTCGAAGCCGTGGAAGCGGACCTGCGATTCGAGCGCGTAGCGGTCGGACGGAAACGCGCCGGCTTCCATCAGGATCGCCGGGCGTTCGGTGCTCGGGCGGTAGAAGCCGACCATCAGAAAATGCAGGTTCGCGGTCAGCGAGTTCATTGCGACCACTTCCTCCGGTTGCGCGCCCACGACCTCGGCCAACTGCGCGCCGACCAGCGCGTGGTAGGTCATCCATTGCGAGTTGCCGCGGAAATGGCCTTCGACCGCCTCCATCGCCCACTTCTCGAGCACGTCCTCAACCTGCGCGCGGGCGCCGCGTGGCTGCAGGCCCAGCGAATTTCCGACGAAGTAGGCCTGTTCGACCTCGCCAAAGCGCGGCATGTGGAACTGCGCGCGAAAGTGCCGGAGCGGGTCGGCGGCGTCGGCGGTCGCGGCGTAGTCGTCGGTGAACAGAGCGTGGGTATCGGTCATCATGGCAAGCCGGTGGTGTCGCGCGAAGCGACGCGAAAAAGGGGGACTCAGGCGAAGCGGTTGGCCGGCAGGTCCAGCCAATCGAGCGCGGTGCCGTGGTAGAGCCGGGCGCGGGCCGCGTCGTCGAGCGCGAGCTGCTCGATCCCTGCGCCGGGTTCCTGTTCGCCGAGCGGGAAGGGATAGTCGGTACCGAGCATCACCCGGTCCGCGCCGCAGGTGTCGAGCAGGTACTGCAGCGCCCGCGGGTCGGCGACCCAGGAGTCGAAGTACAGCCGCTTGAGGTAGCGGCGCGGATTGTGCGGGTTGTCGGTGGCGACCAGATCCGGACGCATGTTGAACCCGTGCTCGATGCGCCCGATCGTGTACGGGAAACTGCCGCCGCCATGCGCCATGCAGATGCGGAGCTTCGGCAACCGCTCGAGCACGCCGCCAAAGACCAGGCAACAGGCCGCACGTGCCTGTTCGGCCGGCATGCCGACCAGCCAGGGCAGCCAATACTTGGGCATCGACTCGCTGCCCATCATGTCCCAGGGGTGGACCAGGATCGCCGCGCCCAGGTCGGCGGCGGCCTCGAAGAACGGGAACAGCTCCGGCGCGTCGAGATTCCAGTCGCCGACGTGGCTGCCGATCTGCACGCCCTGCAGGCCGAGCTGATCGACG
This sequence comes from Luteimonas sp. S4-F44, assembly GCF_022637415.1. Taxonomy (NCBI): domain Bacteria; kingdom Pseudomonadati; phylum Pseudomonadota; class Gammaproteobacteria; order Lysobacterales; family Lysobacteraceae; genus Luteimonas; species Luteimonas sp. S4-F44. The sequence continues at coordinate 2,024,310 of NZ_CP093340.1, read as the reverse complement.
CAGCGTTCCAGCTCTTGGATCGCCAACCGCGGCGACTGCAGCGGCACGGTGCCGATGCCGGCGTAGTGCCGCGGATGGGCGGCGACCGTGGCGGCCATGTGGTCGTTGAGCGACTGGTGCAGTTCCAGCGCGTGCGCGGGCTTGGCCCAGTAGCCGAACATCACCGGCACGGTGCTGATCACCTGGACCTGCACCCCGAAGCGCGCGTAGTCGTCGATGCGCTCGCGCGCGTCCCAGGTCCGCGACCAGATCTCGCGGAAGAACCGCCCGTCCTTGTAGATCCGGTGGCGCCCGTCGGCGGTGTGGTGGATGACGGGAAACCGCGCCTCGCCGTACTTGGCTGCCAGGTCCGGCCAGTCGCGCGGCAGGTAGTGGGCGTGGATGTCGATCTTCAGCATGGCCCGATTGTAGGCACTGTCGGTCAGGTGCACCCGCTGCGGCGCGGCAGGCCGCAGGTCATCCCGCAGCTGGGCCGGCGGCCTGGTCGTAACGCGCGGGCCTGGGGTTGATGTGCCCACAGGCCTCGCAGGTGCGCAGGTCGATGGCGCCGTAGAAGCGGTCGAACACCGGCGGGAAGTCCTGCTCGATGTCGTGCAGCGTGAAGTAGTGTTCGAACAGCTTATGGTTGCAGCGCTCGCAGAACCACAGCAGACCGTCGCGCTCGTGCGGCAGACGCTTTCGCTCGATCACCAGGCCGACCGAGCCTGCGCTGCGTTGCGGTGAATGCGGCACCTTGGGCGGCAGCAGGAAGGTCTCACCGGCGCGGACCGGGATGTCGCGTGGGCGGCCGTCCTCCTGGATGCGCAGCACCATCTCGCCCTCAAGCTGGAAGAACCACTCGGGACCCTCGTCGTAGTGGTAGTCGGTCCGCGCATTGGGGCCGCCGACGATCATCACGATGAAGTCGCCATCGTGGATGCACTTGTTGCCGACCGGCGGTTTGAGCAGTTCGCGATGCGCGTCGATCCAGGCCTGCAGATTGATCGGTCCCGGAATCATTGGCTTATTCCTTCTTGGATGCAGGTGCGTTGGCGTCCGTGGCCCTCACCCCACCATCGGTTCCGCCAATGGTCCCCCCCTCTCCCGCAGGGCGGGAGAGGGACGTGGGATGGCGGCCAATGGCCGCCACACACTTCATTTCGATCGCGATCGGCGTCGGCAGTGCATCGATGCCGAGCGTCGTCCGGCAGGGCGCGGCGGCGGCGTCGGGGAAATACTCGGCCCAGACCGCGTTGTAGGCGGTGAAGTCCGCCATGTCGGTCAGGTAGACGGTCACGTCGACCAGGTCTTCCCAGCACGCGCCGCTGGCCTGGAGCACGGCGCGGACGTTGGCAAGTACGGCACGGGTCTGCGCTGCGATGTCGTGCGCGACCACCCGGCCATCGGCATCGAGCACGTTGCCCGGCACCGCGTCGGTTGCCGGATCGCGCGGGCCGATGCCCGACAGGAACAGCAGGCCGCCGGCGCGACGCGCATGCGGGTAGCGCCCGACCGGGTAGGGCGCGGAGGCGGCGTGGACCGCGTCAGTCATCGCGCTCGCCACGCGCGGCGACCGCGGCGACCTTGGCAACGGCGGCGCGGTAGGCGGGGGTGATCTGCTCGGGGCCGGACACGTCCATCGACAGTTCGCGCACACGGCCGTCGCCCAGGGCGTACACCCAGCCGTGGACCGCCAGCGGCTGTCCACGCGCCCAGGCATCGCGGACCACCGTGGTCTGACAGACGTTGAGCGCCTGCTCGATCGCGTTGAGCTCGCACATCCGCGCCTGGCGCTGGGTCTCGTCCTGGACCGATGCGAGCAGGTCTTCATGCTTGTAGGCGAGGTCGGAGACGTGGCGCAGCCAATTGTCGACCAGGCCGACCCGCGTGCCGGTGAGGGCGGCCTGGACGCCGCCGCAGCCGTAGTGGCCGACCAGCAGGATGTGCTCGACCTTGAGCACATCGACGGCGAACTGGATCACTGACAGCGCGTTGAGGTCGCCGTGCGAGAGTACGTTGGCGACATTGCGATGCACGAAGACCTCGCCGGGGTCGAGCCCCAGGATCTGGTTGGCCGGCACCCGCGAGTCGGAACAGCCGATCCACAGGTACTTCGGCGTCTGCTGGCTGGACAGCCGGTGGAAGAAATCCGGGTCGTCGCGCGAGACGCGTTCTGCCCAGTCACGGTTGCGTTGCAGGAGGTTGTCGAGTTCGCCCATCGCGACATTATTCCAGAGACAGGCCGATATTCTTCGCTTCTGTGAAGAAGCGCATGGCCTCCAGCCCGCCTTCACGGCCCAACCCCGAATCGCCACTGCCGCCGAACGGGGTGCGCAGGTCGCGCAGCATCCAGCCGTTGATCCAGACCATGCCGGCGCGCAGCGCGGCCGCCAGGCGGTGCGCACGCGCCAGGTCGCGGGTCCACAGCGTGGCGGCCAGGCCGTAGCTGCCGGCATTGGCGAGCGCGAGCGCCTCGGCGTCGTCGTCGAAGGTCTGCAGCGTGACTACCGGCCCGAAGATTTCTTCCTGGTTGGTCGCGCAGTCCGGACCCAGGCCGTCGATGACCGTCGGCGCGACGAACCAGCCGGGACGGTCGAGCGCGTGGCCGCCGCACAACACCCGGCCGCCTTCGTCGCGGGCGCGCTGCAGTGCGGCGAGGACCTTGTCGAAATGCGCCTGCGACACCAGCGGGCCCATGCGCACGTCCGGGTCCATCGGGTCGCCGATGCGGAGCGCCGAGGCCTCGGCGACGAAGCGCTCGGCGAACTGCACCGCGATGCGCCGTTCGACCAGGATCCGAGAGCCGCACAGGCAGATCTGGCCGCTGTTCTGGAATGCCGAACGCACCAGGATATCGAGCCGGTCTTCCCAGTCGCTGTCGGCGAACACCAGCGTCGCGTTCTTGCCGCCGAGCTCGAGCGAGGTTTTCTTCAGCAGGCCGCCGGCAAGCGTGCCGATTCGCCGCCCGACCGCGGTGCTGCCGGTGAACGACACCGCCCGCACCCGCGGATCGACGACCAGCGCCTCGCCGACCTCGGCGCCGCTGCCATGGACGAGGTTGAGCACGCCCGGCGGCAATCCGGCCTCGGCCGACAGCGCAGCCAGCAACGTCGCCGTTGCGGGCGTGATCTCCGACGGCTTGGCGACCACCGTGTTGCCGGCCGCCAGCGCCGGCGCGATCTTCCAGGTGAACAGGTACAGCGGCAGGTTCCACGGCGAGATCGTCGCGACCGTGCCCAGCGGCTGGCGCAGGGTGTAGTGCAGGCCGACCTCGCCATGGTGCGATTCGCTGGCGAACTGGGTCGCCGCATGTGCGAAGAAGCGCAGGTTGGCGACCGCGCGCGGAATCTCGGCGTCGCGCGCCAGTGCGAACGGTTTGCCGCCGTCCAGGGACTCGGCGTGGGCGACGTCGTCGTTGCGGGCCTCGAGCAGCGACGCCAGACGCTCGAGCATGGCCGCGCGCCTGCTGTTGGGCAGCGCCGCCCAGCCGGGGGCGGCGCGTCCGGCGGCCTGCAGGGCGAGATCGACGTCGGCGGCATCGCCTGCGGCGACCTCGGCGTACACCCGGCCGGTCGCGGGGGCGTACACCGGCAACCAGCGATCCGCCGCCGGGTCCCGTGCCGCGCCGTCGATCCAGTGGGTCAGCCGCTGCATGGCGCAAGCTTACCCGAGTGCGCGCCGAGACCGGGGCGGTGGTCGCAGGCCGGGATCGAGGTCAATGTTGGCAGCCTGGGCACCAGTACAGCCGGCGGTCGGCCAGGCGGATCTCGGCGATGGTGCCGTCGCCACGCGGGCAGGGTGCGCCGGCGCGCTCGAACACCGCGAAGCCGAAGCTCGCGCGGGTCTGTGCCAGGTAGTCCTTGCCGGGTGGCAGCGCGTCGTCAAGCTTGGCGCGGTAGGCGCGCCGGGGCACGTCGAGCAGCGCGTTGGCCAGCCGCCGCCGCTCGCGGGCGGTCAGATCCTGCAGGATGCGATGCGGCGACAGCCGCGCCTGGAACAGCACCTCCGAGCGCAGGTAGTTGCCCATCCCCGCCGCGAAGTCCTGCGCCAGCAGCAGCGCCGCCAGCGTGCGCTTGCCGAAACGCGGGTCGCGCATGTGCGCCAGCAGCGCCTTGGCGTCGACGGCCGGATCGAGCACATCGGGGCCGAGCTTGGCGAGGTAAGGCTGCTCGCCGAGCGCGTCGGTGCGCCACAGCGAGACCGACGGCGCGGCATAGAGCGCGGCGACGCCGCGCACCGTGACCAGCAGCACCCGCGGCCGGGTTTCACCGGGCAGGGCCTCGGGCGCGTCGGCAAACCGCCAGAAGCCGAAGAGGTGACTGTGCGTGTACAGGGTCCAGCCGCCATCGACAGCGGTCAGCAGTGCCTTGCCGCGGGCTTCGACCGCCAGTACCCGGCGGCCTTCGAGCAGGCGGCGGCGTCGCTGCAGCGCCGGATCGACGAATCGCACGCGGGTCAGCGTCTCGTCGACGAGCAACTGCGATAGGCGGTCGGCGAGGGCGTGGGTTTCCGGACCTTCGGGCATGTGTGCATCGGAGCAGCCCGCGCGTCGCGGTCTCGTGACTCCGACTTGGCGTAAAGGCGCGTGCGCGCGTCTGTGTGGCTCAGATCGAGGCCATGCGCCCGCCGTCCACCGGCAGGCTGACCCCGTTGATGTAAGCGGCGGCCGGCGAGCAGAGGAAGGCGATCACCCCTGCGGTCTCCTCGGGCTCGGCGAAACGCCCGGCCGGCACCGCGGCCCGCATCGCGGCGATGATCGCGTCCTCGGACTGGCCGCTGCGTGCGGCGCGATCGGCCACGATCTGCGCGATGCGCTGGGTGCGCGTGTAACCGGGCAGCACGTTGTTGACCGTGATCCCGTCCGCAGCCAGTTCGCGGGAGAGCGTCTTGGCCCAGCCGGCCACCGCACCGCGCACGGTGTTGGACACGCCCAGGCCCATGATCGGCTCACGCACCGAGGTCGAGACCACGTTGACGATCCGCCCCCAGCCGGCGGCGCGCATCCCCGGCAGCAGCGTCTGGACCAGGACTTGCCCGGCGAGCAGATGGCGCCGGAATGCGCTCAGATAAGCGTCGGCCGATGCGGTATGCGCCGGTCCCCCGGGCGGACCGCCGGTGTTGTTGACCAGGATCTGGACCGGAACCGTGGCGACGTGCGTCTCCAGACGGGTCCGCAGGGCCTCCAGGTCGTCCATGTCGGCGACGAGCGCCTGGTGTGCCTGGCCCGCCGGCGTCGGCAGCGATTCGCACACGGCCTGCAGCGCCTCGCCGCGCCGGGCGAGCACCGTCACGCCGGCGCCCAGCAGCGCCAGTTCATGCGCGGTGGCGCGTCCGATGCCTTCGGAGGCGCCGCAGACGAGCGCGTGGCGGCCGGTCAGGTCGAGGTCCATGGGCGGCTTCCTGTGAGTGAACGAGGTCGGGCCACAGGCTGCCATGGTGGCCGCCGGATGCAAGCGAGAACGACGGTCGGAGATGCTTGCGTCCGACGTCGAGGCCGCCGTGCCGGGGCCGGGTCAGGCGCGCGCGCCCAGCGACTGCACCATGTGGTCGCGCAGCCGGGTGTCGTCCTCGGCCCGCGGCGGGGCGATCTCGCCGGGCGCGAAACCGCGCTCGAGCGCGTCCTCGGCGTCCAGACCGTCCCAGGCCACGAACTCGGCGTCGAGCAGCATCGAGCGCGCGGTGTCCTCGCTGTCGTAGGGCAGGGTATTGCCGTCGCTGTCAAAGACTTCGGCGGTGCCGGCCTCGAGCACGCGCAGGCGCGCCCAGATCACCGTCCGTCCGATTGTCGCCAGCCACCACTCATCGCGGGTCATCGAAAAACGTCCTTGCAAGGTCAGGGGGCGATCGACCACAGCCACAGCACCGCACAGGCGGTCAGTGCGCCGAGGATCACGATCAACGAAATCCGCGCCGGAGTGGCCAAGCCGGTGAACTGGCGGTCGGAGACTTCGTAGTAGCCGCCGGTCAGCAGCCAGCGCAGCGCAGCCGGTTGCAAGAATGCGCCCTCCGCGAACCGCGCCCGCACCTGCGGATGGCGGTCGCGCAGGTGCACCAGCGACAGCGGCCAGAAGATCACGAACGCGGTCACCCCGCCGATCGCGACGCCGAAGAAGCACAGGGCGAGGAAGAGGATCACGACGCTTCCGGCACGTGGACACAGCGAAAGGATAATGTGTTCGTGGAGATCGCGCTTGACCTTGACGCGCGCACGGCACTAGCGTCGCATGGGAGGGATGACCCTCGGACACCATTCAAGGAGGATGTATGAGGATCAGATTATGGGCCGGCGCACTGATGTGTCTTGTCGCCGGCTTGACGGTTGCGTCTGTCCAGGCTTCCAGCCTCGCGACCGAAGACCGCAATGCGCCAGAGGCCGTCGCGCTGGTTTCGCCCTCGCTTGCGGCTCCCGTCAAGTTGCTTGCAGACGTCGCCAGTGATCAAGAGATGAGTTGCATGCGGATTCGCGATCGCCAGTCTTGCCTCTTGAACATGGCGTGTCGCTGGCGCAATGAGCGTTGCGTCGACGAGTAAGGCAACGCGTTGCGCGGCCTCAGCACTCTTCAATGAGTGCTGAGGCCGGTATTGACTTGAGACGCACGGTCTACGCCTCTTCGATCTCCGTACTCAGTACTCCGCCTGCCCCGGTGCGCGGGGGTAGGGGATCGCGTCACGGATGTTGGACAGGCCGCAGACGTAGACGATCAGGCGTTCGAAGCCCAGGCCGAAGCCGGCATGGGGGACGGTGCCGTAGCGGCGGAAGTCGCGGTACCAGCCGTAGTGTTCGCGGTCAAGACCGAACTGGTCCATGCGCGCGTCGAGCACGTCGAGCCGCTCCTCGCGCTGCGCGCCGCCGATGATCTCGCCGATGCCCGGCGCCAGCACGTCCATCGCCGCGACGGTCGTGCCGTCGTCGTTGAGGCGCATGTAGAACGCCTTGATGTGCTCGGGGTAGTTGGTCACCACGACCGGCCGGCCGACGTGCTGCTCGGTGAGCCAGCGCTCGTGCTCGGTCTGCAGGTCCAGACCCCATTCGACCGGGAACTCGAACTTCTGCCCGGACTTGCGCAACAACTCCACCGCCTCGGTGTACTCGATGCGCTCGAACGGCGCATTGATGAACTTTTCCAGGCGTGTGACCGCGTCCTTCTGCACGCGCTCGGCGATGAACGCCATATCGTCGGCGCGCTCATCGAGCACCGCACGGAACAGGAACTTCAAGAAGTCCTCGGCCACGCGCGCATCCTCGGCCAGATCGGCGAACGCGATCTCCGGCTCGATCATCCAGAACTCGGCCAGATGGCGGGTGGTGTGGCTGTTCTCGGCGCGGAACGTCGGGCCGAAGGTGTAGACCTTGCTCATCGCCAGGCAGAACGCCTCGACGTTGAGCTGGCCCGACACAGTCAGGAACGCCTCCTTACCGAAGAAGTCGCGCGAGAAGTCGACCTTGCCGTCGCGCAACGGCAGGTTGGCCAGATCCAGCGTCGAGATCCGGAACATCTGGCCCGCGCCCTCGGCATCGGACGTGGTCACGATGGGGGTGTTGATCCAGTAGTAGCCGTTCTGGTGGAAGTAGCGATGCGCCGCCTGCGCCAGGCAGTGGCGGATGCGGGTGACCGCGCCGAACAGGTTGGTGCGCGGGCGCAGGTGCGCGACCTCGCGCAGGAATTCCAGCGAATGCGCCTTGGGCTGGATCGGATAGGTTTCCGGGTCCTCGACCCAGCCCACAACCTCGATCTCGCGCGCCTGGATCTCGAAGCTCTGGCCCTGGCCCTGCGAGCGGACCAGCGTGCCAGTGGCGATCACCGAACAGCCGGCGGTCAGCCGCCGGATCTCCGACTCGTAGTTGGCCAGCGTCTGCGGCGCCACGACCTGGATCGGCGCAAAGCACGAGCCGTCGCTGACGTTGACGAAGCTCAGGCCCGCCTTGGAATCGCGGCGGGTGCGGACCCAGCCACGGACGGTGACGTCGCCGCCTTCGGGAAGATGGCCGGCGAGGGCCTGTTGGACGCTGGTCGTGGTCATGCCTTGAATCCCGGGAATCCGCACCGATGAATGGCTGCACAGTCTACCGTGCCGCCGCCACGCCGCGGATGCCCGCTCAGCTGCCGCTGTCGACCGCAGGAGTACACTCGTTCCATGGCCATCGCACTCGCTCCCGCCGCCCTCGAACGGGCCCGCCGTTTCCTCGCCGCCAGCCCCGATGCGCTGGGGTTGCGCTTCGGCGTGACCAGGACCGGCTGTTCGGGTTGGGGCTACGTCGTCGACCTGGCGCATGAGGAACGGCCCGGTGATGCGATTTCCGAGCAGGACGGCGTGCGGATCTACGTCGATGCGCAAAGCCAGCCGATGGTCGACGGGACCGAGATCGACTTCGCGCAGAAGGGACTGAACCAGGAGTTCGTGTTCCGCAACCCCAATGCGGCCGCCGAGTGCGGCTGCGGCGAGAGCTTTACCGTGGACGATTCACATCGTGACACTGAGTCCTAGTCATTCTGTAATTTATTGAATATTAATGGCTTTTCTTGTCATTGGGTGTCAGGAAGGCTCCTGACGTCTCGCGTCTGGTCATCTCATCCTGCTGACCTTCGTTCGCAGTGGCGAGCTGCGCCAAGCGACTTGGTCGGAGTTCGAGGACGGATTCCTGGACGCCACTGGTGACCGGTGCGGTTGTGGACGATTTTCGCTGGGCGGATGAAAGGTCATAGGGAACATATCGTCTCGCTCGCTCCTTAAGTGATGAAGTTGTTTCGCGAGCTTCATGCCTTGACGGGGCATGATGACTTCATCTTGCCCCATCGGACGCCGCGCCTGCTCAGGCTCCGGGCTTCCGGGGGCGCTCGTGATGGTCTTGGACGCGAAGTGGCGGACTCTGTTCTCCGCTTCTCCGGCCGTGGAGTAGACTGGACCCGAGATGCCGGAACCTGGCCTCCGGCGGCGCGAAACCGGGGCATGCGCGACGATCGTTTCCACTCTCGGCTCGAGCAACTGCTCTCGGACGCGGACGTCCGCGTCGACGGCGATCGCGCCTGGGACATGCAAGTCTGCGACGACCGGCTGCCCGCGCGCGTGCTGTTAGGCGGCTCGCTGGCACTGGGCGAGGCGTACATGGATGGCTGGTGGGACGCCGGCTCGCTCGACGGACTGCTGTTTCGCCTGCTCGACGCCGGGATCGACCGCAAGGTGCACGGCTTCGCCGACCTGCGCATCGCGGTGCTGGCGCGCCTGTTCAACCTGCAGCGTGGGCAGCGCAGCTACGCCGTCGGCGAGCGTCATTACGACATCGGCAACGACCTCTACGCCGCGATGCTCGGCAGGCGGCTGGTCTACAGCTGCGGCTACTGGCGTGATTCGGGCGACCTGGACGCCGCGCAGGAAGCGAAACTCGATCTGTGCTGCCGTAAGCTCGGCCTGCGCCCGGGCATGCGCCTGCTCGACATCGGCTGCGGCTGGGGCGAGATGCTGAAGTTCGCGGCCGAGCGCTACGGTGCGTCGGGCGTCGGCATCACCATCTCGCGCGAACAGGCCGCGTTCGCCAGCCTCCTGTGCGACGGGCTGCCGGTCGAGATCCGCGTGCAGGACTATCGCGAACTGGGCGAGCGGTTCGACCGCATCGTGTCGATCGGTATGTTCGAGCACGTCGGGGTGAAGAACTACGAAACCTATTTTGACGTCGCGCGCCGCTGCCTTGCGGACGACGGCTTGTTCCTGCTGCACAGCATCGGCGGCAATACCAGCCGCACGCACACCGATCCGTGGATTGCGAAGTACATCTTCCCGAACTCGATGCTGCCCTCGGCGGCGCAGCTGACGCGCGCGCTCGAAGGCCGCTTCGTGATCGAGGACTGGCACAACTTCGGCGCGGACTACGACCGCACGTTGCAGGTCTGGCGCGACAACGTCGAGGCGGCGTGGCCGTTGCTGTCGGAACGCTACGACGAGCGCTTCCGGCGCATGTGGCGCTACTACCTCGCCGGGTCGATGGCGAGCTTCCGCGCGCGGCTGATCCAGCTTTGGCAGCTGGTGCTATCGCCCAGTGGCGTGCTTGGGGGCTACGTCGCGCCGCGTTGATGGAGTTGGCCGGGGCCGGTGCCATGGCGGCGATCTGCGGACGTTGCGCTATCGCCCCGGGCCATCGCTTGCAGAGTCTGCGCTGTCGATTGAGGGCGATGGGTGCCGCAACAGTGCGGATTTGAGATCGTCCGGATGGAGGTCCTTTCCCATCCCAATGCTCAATTCCCGCTTGAGAATGCCAAGATCCATCAGGAAGTTGGGGGCCTTGGCGTCGCGCAAGATCGCCGGAATGAGTAGGTAGCGCCCCTCCCGTTGATAGGCGGACAGGAAGCGGGAGAGGTTCTGGTCTGTCTCCGACTCCATGACTTTCGAGCGGGTCGCGACGACGACGGCCCCTCCGACGGATCTTTCCTCATCGCTCGGTGGCAGCGATGTCAGAACCAGGCGATAGTGCGCCGGGGCGGCATCGCGAATGCCTTGCACGATGCCGATGTGGATCGCGCCGCGTCGTGATGCCCGAACGTCAGCGCGAGCACGGGCGGCATGCCGATCGGACCGGTCACGAAGGCCGTGTCCGTCCAACGGGCACGATCCCATAGGCCCGAATCGATGACCGAATGTTTCCTGGAAGGTCGATGCCATGGGGTACATCATCCGGGCAAGACCTGACGGCATCGAACCGGCGGCCTTGGCCGTCGGGACGGACGGGTGGGTCGCAGCCGTGCCGCTATGCGGCCGTGTCGGGCGCGCCGCGCCGGAACTCGTTGCGCCAAACGAAACCGATCGCCAGAAGCGTCAGCAGCGCCATGCCGAACCAGGTCAGCGCATAGCTGAGGTGGTTGTCGCGGAACTGCACGATCGTCAGTCCGGGCACCGGCCAATTGGCGCCGTCGATCGAGGTCTGGGCGTCGATGAAGAACGGCGCCACCGGCGCCGCGACGCGTCGCGCGGCGGTCATCTCCGCTGGCATGCGCGCATACCAGCGGTCTTCGGCGGGCACGTTGGCGCGCACGAACAGGCCGGCGCGGTCGGGCTGGCGCAGTAGGCCGGTCACTTCGACGACATCTGCGGCGTCCACCCGGGCGCGGCTGTCGCGCCGGCGATGCGCAGTGTCGACGTAGCCGCGGTTGATCCACACCGTCCCGTCCGCGGTCGCCATCGGGGTCATGATCCAGTAGCCCGGCCCGCGCTCGGTGGAGGCGTAGACCGCGACTTCCTGGTCGTGCAGCAGCCGCCCGCGGGCGGTGACCCGCCGGTACTCTGCATCGGCCGGATCGAGGTCGGCCCAGTCGGCCGCGGCCGGCAAGGCAACAGGGTCCGCATGGATCCGCGCCTCGACCCGGGCGATCAGCCCGCGCTTCCAGCCCAAGCGTTCGACCTGCCACAGGCCCAGCGCGATGAAGCCGGCAGTGGCCGCGATCAGGAACACCAGTAACGCCCAGCGTCGGGCCGGGCGTTGCGGGGCGCGTTGCGCAGTCATGACGGAGCGTCGGAGGTGGTCAGGGCGCGACGCGCATCTGCTCGGGCGACATCGGCATCATGTTGTAGTTGAGGTGATACATGACCCACAACGAGCCGACGAGCGCGATGACGATGATGATGCCGGTGAACAGCAGCGACATCAGAATCCAGCCGCCCTCCGATTTCCGGTTCATGTGCAGGAAGTAGATCATGTGCACGACGATCTGGATGGCGCCGAACACCATGATCAGCGCCACCGTCCAGACGCGGCTCTCGATCACTTCGCCCATGACCAGCCAGAACGGAATGACGGTGAGGATCACCGACAGCACGAAGCCGATCACATAGTCGCGCATGCTGCCGTGGCCGTGCGCATCGTGCGCCGCCTCGTGGGCGGGGTGGTGGTTGGTTTCGGTGCTCATCCCACGACTCCCATCAGATACACATACGAGAACACGCCGATCCAGATCACATCCAGGAAGTGCCAGAACATCGACAGGCACATCAGGCGGCGGTGGTTGGCGGCGTTGAGCCCATGCTTGCGCAGCTGGAACACCAGGGTCACCAGCCAGATCAGGCCGAACGTCACGTGCAGGCCGTGTGTGCCGACCAGCGTGAAGAATGACGACAGGAACGCGCTGCGCTGCGGGGTCGCGCCCAGGTGGGCGAGATGGTGGAACTCGTAGAGCTCGATACCCAGGAATGCCAGGCCGAACAGGCCGGTCACCAGCAGCCAGCCGATCGTGCCGCGGATGTTCTGCTTGTACGAGTTCAGCATCGCGAACCCGTAGGTGATCGACGAGAACAGCAGCATGAACGTCGCGACCAGGATCAGCTTCAGATCGAACAGGTCGGCCGGCGACGGGCCGGCCGCGTAGTTGCGGCCGAGCACGGCGTAAATGGCGAACAGGATCGCGAAGATGAGGCAGTCGCTCATCAGGTAGATCCAGAAGCCGAGGTTGGTCCCGGTCTCGGGGTGATGCTCATGCCCGTCATGGGCATGCGGGTCTTCGATCACGTGGTAGACGCGGGCGGTATCGCCGGATGTGGATTGAATGCTATGTGCCATGTCAGAGCGCCTGCTGCGCGAGATCGCGCGTGCGTTGTTCCTCGGTGTCGATCACATCCTGGGCGGGGATGTAGTACTCGCGGTCGTAGTTGAAGGTGTGCGCGATCGCCGCGACCACCAGGGCCACGAACGACACGCCCGCCAGCCACCAGATGTGCCAGATCAGACCGAAGGCCAGGGCGACGCTGATCGCCGAAAGCACCACGCCCGCACCGGTATTGCGCGGCATGTGGATCGGCACGAAACCGGCCAGCGGACGCTTGTAGCCGTGGCGCTTCATGTCCGCCCAGGCGTCGATCTCATGGACGACCGGCGTAAAGGCGAAGTTGTAGGCCGGCGGCGGCGACGAGGTCGACCACTCCAGCGTCCGGCCGTCCCAGGGATCGCCGGTGACGTCGCGCAGCGCCTTGCGCTTCCGCACAGCCTGGACGATCGACATGATGAACGCGCCGATGCCGGCCGCGACCAGCGCCGCGCCGATCGCCGCGACCACGAAGAACAGGTGCAGCGAGGTGTCCTCGAACTGGCTCAGACGGCGAGTCACGCCCATCAGGCCCATGATGTAGAGCGGGGTGAACGCGACCCAGAAGCCGGTCAGCCAGCACCAGAACGACACCTTGCCCCAGAACTCGTCGAGCTTGAAGCCGAACGCCTTCGGGAACCAGTACACCATGCCGGCGAACAGGCCGAAGACCACGCCGCCGATGATGGTGTTATGGAAGTGGGCGATCAGGAACAGGCTGTTGTGCAGCACGAAGTCGGCCGGCGGCACCGCGAGCAGCACACCGGTCATGCCACCGATGACGAAGGTGAACATGAAGCCGATCGTCCACAGCATCGGGACATCGAAGCGGATCCGTCCCTTGTACATCGTGAACAGCCAATTGAAGATCTTCGCGCCCGTCGGGATCGAGATGATCATCGTGGTGATGCCGAAGAACGCGTTGACGCTTGCGCCCGAGCCCATCGTGAAGAAGTGGTGCAGCCACACCAGGTACGACAGGATCGTGATCACCGCGGTCGCGTAGACCATCGAGGTGTAGCCGAACAGCCGCTTGCCGCAGTACGTCGAGACGATCTCGGAGAAGATGCCGAATGCCGGCAGCACCAGGATGTAGACCTCCGGATGGCCCCAGATCCAGATCAGGTTCACGTACATCATCGGGCTGCCGCCCAAGTCGTTGGTGAAGAAGTTGGTGCCGACGTAGCGGTCCATCGTCAGCAGCGCCAGCGTCGCGGTCAGGATCGGGAACGACGCCACGATCAGGATGTTGGTGCACAGCGAGGTCCAGGTGAAGATCGGCATGCGCATGTACTTCATGCCCGGCGCGCGCATCTTGACGATCGTCACGATCAGGTTGATGCCCGACAACGTCGTGCCGACACCCGCGACCTGGAGCCCCCATAGGTAATAGTCCATGCCGACGCCTGGACTGTAGTCGGCGCCCGACAACGGCGGGTAGGCCAGCCAGCCGGTCCGCGCGAACTCACCGACGAACAACGACAGCATGATCAGCACCGCACCGGCGGCGGTCATCCAGAAGCTGAAGTTGTTGAGGAACGGGAACGAGACATCGCGCGCGCCGATCTGCAGCGGCACGATGTAGTTCATCAGGCCGGTCACCAGCGGCATCGCCACGAAGAAGATCATGATCACCCCGTGCGCGGTGAAGATCTGATCGTAGTGGTGCGGGGGCAGGAAGCCCTCGCCGCCACCCGAGGCCAAGGCCTGGTGGGCGCGCATCAGCACTGCGTCGGAGAAGCCGCGCAGCAGCATCACCAGCGCCAGGATGCAGTACATGATCCCGATCTTCTTGTGGTCGATGCTGGTGAACCACTCCTTCCACAGGTAGCCCCAGAGGCGGTATCGGGTGACGAGCACGAGCAGCGCGATGCCGCCGAGCGCAGTGCCGATGAAGGTCGCCGCGAGGATCGGGTCGTGAAGGAAGGCCAGGGACTCGAGCGAAAGACGCCCGAGCCACGGTGAGTTGAGCTGGTCCTGGGGTGCGGACATGGGGTTCCTGCCTCGTACTGAATTCGGTGATGCGATCCGGGATCAGCGGCCCGAGGGGCCGCCGTCGTCGTCCGGCTTGCCGGGCGCGCCTTGCTGCTGCGGCGCCTGTCCCGGGGGGATCGGCTGCACGCCCTTGTCGTCGGCGCCTTCGCTCGACGGTGTCGGCTGCGGCGTGGGCTCCCCGGGCGAGACGGCCCGCGGCTGATGGCCCTGCGGCTCGTCCCCGCGCGCCTCGCGACCGGCCTCGGGGAAGGTCGCGCCGGGCGCGGCCACCGGTTCGTCTGCGTGGCGGTTGTCGTAGCGCAGGCGGGCATAGTTGGCGTGGCTGTCGACGCCGCCGCCGCCCGAGCGGTCGATATGCATCATCTCGTGGACGCACATCGAGCCCGGCGCCACGCACATGTTGAGGATTGCCTCGTACAGCGCCGGGTCGACGTTGCCGAAGTAGCGCACCGGCTCGCGCTCGGACGGCTTCTCGAGCACCAGATACTCCTGGCGACCCAGCGGGGTCTGGTCGGCCTGCACCTTGCGCACCCAGGCGTCGAAGCCGTCCTGGCTCATGCCGTGGAAGTCGAAGTGCATGTGCGAGAAGCCGTCGCCGCTGTAATTGCTGGAAAAGCCCTTGTAGACGCCTTCGGCGTTGATCACGGCGTTGAGCTTGGTCTCCATGCCGGCCATGGCGTAGATCTGGCCGGCAAGCGCCGGGATGAAGAACGAATTCATCATCGACGCGGAGGTGATCTTGAACTCGACCGGCACGTTCACCGGCGCGGCGAGCTCGTTGACCGTCGCGATGCCCTGCTCGGGATAGAGAAACAGCCATTTCCAGTCGAGCGCGACCACTTCGACCACCAGCGGCTCGACGCCCTCGGCGATCGGCGTGTTCGTGTCGATCCGGTCGAGCGGGCGATAGGGGTCGAGTTTGTGGGTGGCAATCCAGGTCACCGTGCCCAGTACCAGGATGATCGCCAGTGGTGCCGACCAGATGATCAGCTCCAGGCGTGTGGAGTGGTGCCAATCCGGCGCGTACTCGGCGTCCTTGTTCGACGCGCGGTACTTCCAGGCGAAGAAGAACGTTAGGAAGATCACCGGGACGATGACCAGCAGCATCAGGCCGGTGGACAGCAGGATCAGGTCGCGCTGCTGCACGGCGATGTCGCCGGACGGCCGCATGAGCACCCAGTCGCAGCCGGACAGCAGCAGGGCAGTCCCGAACAGGACCGAGAATCGGAGGAAGGATTTCATTGGCGGGAGATCGACGACTGATAAAGGAAAACGGCTTGACGGAAGCGCCACGTCTGGGCGGCTAGCGTGGAATCAGGGCAGGGCGCGGGCGCGTGCTGCTGCGCACCTTGCGTGGTGGGCCCGTTTGGGGTTCACAATGCGGTGCATTATCCCCCATTACGACCGGAGACAGCGCGCAGATGAGCGGAACCGCACAGCAAGCCACCACCGGGCTGGACGACGCGCCGGAAACCGACGACCTGGACATCTCGCCAGGAAAGATCGCCTTCCCGGTCGTGATGGGCCGAACGTCGGAGTTCTTCGACTTCTTCGTTTACGGCATCGCGTCGGTGATGGTCTTCCCTTACTTGTTCTTTCCCGACAGCGACCCGGTGCAGGCCACGCTCAAGTCGTTCGCGATCTTCTCGCTGGCGTTCATTGCCCGGCCGATCGGCTCGGCGGTGTTCATGGCCATCGACCGCAACTTCGGCCGGGCCGCGAAGCTGATCGTGGCGCTGTTCCTGCTGTGCGGCTCGACCATGGCGATCGCGTTTCTGCCCAGCTACGCCCAGGCCGGCCTGCTGGCGCCGGTGCTGCTGGCGGTCTTCCGCTTCGGCCAGGGCCTGGGCTGGGGCGGCGCCTGGGACGGGCTGCCGTCGCTGCTGTCGCTCAGCGCGCCGAGCGAACGCCGCGGCTGGTACGCCATGGTGCCGCAGCTGGGTGCGACGTTCGGCTTCATGCTCGCGGCGGGCATGTTCCTGGTGTTCATCCGATTCCTGGGCCATGAGGACTTCATGGCCTGGGGCTGGCGCTTCCCGTTCTTCGTGGCGCTGGCGCTGAACGTCGTCGCGCTGTTCGCGCGGCTGCGCCTGGTGGTCACGCCGGAATTCGTGCAGTTGTTCCGGCAGCAGGAACTGCAGCCTCGTCGGATCGGCGAGACCATCCGCACGCATCCGCGCCAGGTGCTGCTCGGTGCGCTGATCCCGCTGGCCAGCTATGCGATGTTCCATCTGGTGACGATCTTCCCGCTCAGCTGGGCCACGCTGTACACCGATCACGACGCCGGCGATTTCCTTGAGAGCCTGCTGATGGGCGCGGTGGTCGGTGGGGTGGGCATCGTGCTGTCGGGCCTGCTGGCCGACCGTGTCGGCCGCCGCGGGCAACTGGCGATCGCGGCGGTGCTGATCGCGATCTTCAGCTTCTTCGCGTCCGATCTGCTGGGCGACGACACGACCGCCGGCCGCACGACATACGTCGTCGTGGGCTTCGCGCTGCTGGGGCTGTCGCTGGGGCAGGCGAGCAATGCGATCGCTTCGCGTTTCGAGAGCATCTACCGCTACACCGGTGCGGCGGTCACGTCCGACATCGCCTGGCTGCTGGGCGCGGGCTTCGCGCCGCTGGTCGCGCTGGGCGTGTGCAGCCGCTTCGGGCTGGAGTACGTGGGCTATTACCTGCTCTCGGGCGCGGTCGTGACGCTGGTCGCGCTGGGCTTCAGCCGGACACTGGAAACCGTCCGCTGACCGCCACGGACCGTGCGCCCTGCGGGGCGCGCGGTCATGTCGGCGATGGGCGGTGGTCTGCACGATGCGGTCGTCCGGGCCCGAAACATCCGGGCATTGAGAGGCGGGGGAGGGGCCTGCGGCTCGACTCGGGCGCGTCCGCTGGGGTGCGCTCCGTTGTCGCGGTGGCCGGGGGTCCATTTCACCATGCCTGCCTGCGACAGGGCTGCGACCGAGTGTCGCACCTGTGCGCAGGCCCGCCTGCGCATGTCCCGCGCTTGCCCAGGGGCGGCGAATCTGTGAGAATTGCCGGCTCCCTGCGCCCAGGCGCCGGGAGACCCCTTGCTCCACCGCGCACGCGGGGGGCTATCCGGGCCGCCGCCGACCGGCGCGGTCGATATCCGAAAGGAAACCACTATGCGTCATTACGAAGTCGTGTTCCTGGTCCACCCGGACCAGAGCGAGCAGGTGCCCGCGATGATCGAGCGTTACAAGTCGATGATCGAAGGCGCCGAGGGCACCATCCACCGTCTGGAAGATTGGGGTCGCCGTCAGCTGGCCTACCCGATCAACAATCTGGTCAAGGCCCACTACGTGCTGTTCAACATCGAGGTCGGCCAGGCCGGTCTCGACGAGCTCGTCGAGGCGTTCCGCTTCAACGATGCCGTGCTGCGTCACCTGGTGATCCGCCGCGAAGAGGCCGACACCGAGCAGTCGCTGATCATGAAGAACAAGGACGACAAGGGCGACAAGCCCGAGCGTGGCGAGCGTCGTCGTCGCGATGACGAGGGCGAGTCCACCGGCGGCGATGCCGACGGCGACAAGTCCGACAAGCCCGACACCAACGCCGAAGCCGCCTGAGGAGCACGTCCATGTCCAAGTTCTTCCGCCGCCGCAAGTTCTGCAAGTTCACCGCCGAGGGCGTCAAGGAGATCGATTACAAGGATCTCAACACCCTGCGCCAGAACCTGACCGAGAACGGCAAGATCGTGCCCAGCCGCATCACGGGCACCAAATCGCGCTACCAGCGCCAGCTGGCCACGGCCGTCAAGCGCGCCCGGTTCCTGGCGCTGATCCCGTACACCGACAACCACAACGTGTGAGGTAGGCGGGTCCCTCCGCCGAAGCCCGGCCCTCCGTGGCCGGACTTTAAAAAAAGCGGATGGCGACACCGTTCTGCACCATCATTTTCGTCCGGTTCGGACAGCACTCGTTGCGGCGCCTTGGGCGCCGCTAACGAATACGGAGTTACACCATGCAACTGATTCTGCTGCAGAAGGTCACCAACCTCGGCAATCTGGGTGACAAGGTCAACGTCAAGCCGGGCTATGGCCGCAACTATCTGGTGCCCCAGGGCAAGGCTGTGCCGGCGACCGAGGCCAATCTGGCCGAGTTCGAGACCCGCCGTGCCGAGTACGAGGCCAAGGCCAAGGCGCAGTTCGACGAGGCGCAGACGCGTCTGGCCAAGCTCGAAGGTGCCAGCGTGACCGTTTACGCGAACGCGTCGACCGAGGGCAAGCTGTACGGTTCGGTCGGTCCGCGCGAGATCGCCGATGCGCTGACCAAGGCGGTCGCGCCGGTCGAGAAGTCGGAGGTCGTGCTCGGTGAGGGCGCGTTCCGCAACACCGGTGAGTACGAGGTGGTCGTGCATCTGCACGCCGACGCCGAGACCACGGTCAAGGTGATCATCGAAGGCGAGGTTGCCTGATCCATCGGATCGGGTGGTCCTGGACGGGCGCCGCAAGGCGCCCGTTTTCGTTTGGGCTGCTTGCCCAACCACTGTTCGCTAGTGGCAGCTCCACGGCGGACCTCGGTTGGGCGGTGGCCTGGCGGGCAGTGGCCGCTTGTCCCTCGGTCAGGGCATCCTGTCCTGACTCGGGCGCGCGCCGGCTCCGCTTTGCGGATCGGTCCGGCCCGGCGCAGCGCGCCGGGCGTTCGCCCACTCGCGCGGGCATGCCGCGCAAGCGGAGCGGGCTCACCCATGGCGCGCTTGGCGCGGCCACTGCCCGCCAGTCCGCCGCTCGCGAGCGTCCGGATGTGCGACTTCTGTGGCGCCTCGACGAGGGCGCGCGCGCACCGGGTTGGTGTTCGGGCGGCTAGTCTTTCGCCCAGTGGAAGGCCTTCCACGGCTTCAGAGCGGCCAAGTTCCGGATCGCGGGCGAGGGCTCGGCCGGGCGTTGCGGAGAGCGGACCATGGATGGTCCGCGGCGGCGAGTCAGTCAGGGATGACTGACCGAGCCGAGGAGCAATCCCGGCCGGGCACTCGCAGCCTCCGAAGAAGTCGTCTCAGTCCGCGAGATAACCCGCTGTGAAGCTGCGCATCGTTAGGCTTATCCACAGGTTATGGGGTCGCGTGTCCACAGGCCCGCGCTCTAGCATGTCACTCGCCGTAGTCCGTTCTTTCTGAAGTCGACCGCCATGTCCGCACGTCCCGAGTACCGCAATGACCACCGTGCCGATGCGCGCGTCGAACAACTGCGCATCCCGCCGCAGTCGGTCGAGGCCGAGCAGGCCGTGCTCGGCGGCCTCATGCTGGTGCCCGATGCCTATGACCGCATCGCCGACCTGCTGGTGTCTGAGGATTTCTACCGGCGCGATCACCAGAAGATCTACGCCGCGATCCAGGAACTGGCCGAGAAGAACAAGCCGTTCGATGCGGTGACGCTGGGCGAGTGGTTCGAGTCCAACGGGCTGTCGGAGCTGGTCGCTGGCGGCGCGTATCTGGGCGAGTTGGCGAGCACGACGCCGTCGGCCGCCAATATCCGCGCCTACGCCGAGATCGTGCGCGACAAGGCGATCCTGCGTCAGCTGATCGATGTCGGTACCGAGATCGTCAACGACGGTTTCCAGCCCGAGGGCCGTGACAGCAGCGAGATCCTGGCCAAGGCCGAGCAGCAGGTGTTCAAGATCGCCGAGGCCGGTGCCCAGGGGCGCAGCGACTTCACCGCGATCAACAAGGCGATGGCCGATGCCTTCGACGTGCTGCAGACCCGCTACAACAACGGCGGCGGCGTCACCGGTCTGCCAACCGGCTACACCGAGTTCGACGAGATGACCGCCGGCCTGCAGCCGACCGACCTGATCATCCTGGCCGCGCGCCCGGCGATGGGCAAGACGACGTTCGCGCTCAACATCGCCGAGTACGCGGCGATCAAGACCAAGAAGGCGGTCGGCGTGTTCTCGATGGAAATGTCAGCCAGCCAGCTCGCGCTGCGCCTGATTTCCTCCAATGGCCGGGTCAATGCGACGCGCCTGCGCACCGGCCAGCTCGAGGACGAGGACTGGAGCCGGGTGAGCAGTGCGATCCGCATGCTCAAGGAGACCAAGATCTTCATCGACGACACCCCGGGCCTGGGTCCGGACGTGCTGCGCGCCAAGTGTCGCCGCCTCAAGCGCGAGCACGACCTGGGGCTGGTGGTGATCGATTACCTGCAGCTGATGTCAGTGCCGGGCAACAGCGAGAACCGCGCGACCGAGATCTCCGAGATCTCGCGCTCGCTCAAGGGCCTGGCCAAGGAGCTCAACGTGCCGGTGATCGCGCTGTCCCAGCTCAACCGCTCGCTGGAAACCCGCGCCGACAAGCGTCCGGTGATGGCCGACCTGCGTGAGTCGGGCGCCATCGAGCAGGACGCCGACATCATCATCTTCATCTACCGCGACGACTACTACAACAAGGAAACTTCGCCGGACAAGGGACTGGCCGAGATCATCATCGGCAAGCAGCGAAGCGGCCCGACGGGGTCGGTGAAGCTGAAGTTCTTCGGCGAGTACACCCGCTTCGACAACCTCTCGCACGACTCGATCGGCAGCTTCGAGTAACGCGCGGCAGTCGCGTCGTCATTGCGACGCGGGGGCGCGCGAGGCCGTGTCGCGCGCGCCGGGTAGGGCGAACGCATGCAGCAGGGGCGCCGGTGGCGAGGCCGCCGCCGGTCAGGCGGCGCGCAGCTCGTGTCCGGCATCGCTTTACGGCTGGACGTGATGCAGCCGGACGCGGCCGACGTGCAGGCCGGCGCTGGACGGATCGATCGCGACCGGCACGGCATCCTCGGTGCGGAAGCGCACGGTGCCGTCGGGCATCCATACGACGATCTCCAGCGCGACCGCGCCCGTCAGGCGCGCGCGTGGCACGTCGAGCGCGAACTCGTAAGGCCCGGCGCCGACGGTCGTGCTGCGTTCGGCCAGCACGCGCGCCTCGCCCGTGCGGGCAGGGTCGACCAGGCGGACATCGAGCCGGGACCCTTCGGGCATCAGGATCTTCTCGAAGTAGACGGCCTCGCCCTGCAGGGTGAGCGATGGCTGCGGCACGCTGTCGGTCATCGGCGGTGCTCCTGCGGCGACGGTCGGGGCGGGGGTCTGGCAGGCGCCGAGCAGGGCCACGGGGAGCGCTGCGGCAGCGATGCGGGCAAGCAACGGGAGCGGACGGGTCGGGGACATCGGATGGACTCCACGGCGTTGATGCCGCCCAGCATGCGCGCCTTCGGCGCAATGGGGGCGCAATGCTCGGCTGGCGGCGGTCACGGGCGCAGGCGCAGCCGGACCCAGGTGCCGAAGTGGTCGGACGGCCAGGTGCCCTCGGCGTCCGGTGTGTCGAGCACCACCCGCGCGTCCTCGATCTCAAACCGGCCCTGCTGCGCGAACACCAGGTCGATCCGCGAGCGGTAGTCGAAGAAGTGCGGGTTGAGCGTGGTCACGCCGGCGCCGTCGGCCTCCGGGTGCTGCGCGCCATAGGCGTCGATGTAGCGTGCGCGCAGCGCCGCGAACTCGGGTGCGCTGGCCGGTGAATTGAAATCGCCCAGGATCAGCGACGGCACATCCCCAGACGTACGCGCCACGAAGTCCAGCGCGTCGGCGACCTGCACTGCGCGGATCGCGCCGCCCTCCAGGGTCCAGTGCAGATGGGTGAAGTAGACATCGAGCGGGCGGCCATCGAGCTCGAGGCGCGCGTGGCCGATGCTGCGCGAGTCGTCGTGCGGCTGCAGCCGGTGCCAGTCCTGCGCCTTGACGGGCAGCCGGGTGAGCAGGGCGTTGCCGTAACGGTGCGCCTGGTCGGCCGGATCGGTGGAGACGAACTGCACCGTATAGCCGAGTTCGGTGGCGATGGTCTGCGCCTGGTTGTGCAGGGCCTCGGTCTGCAGCACTTCCTGCAGAGCGATGATGTCGGGATCGAGCGCGCGCAACTGCTCGACGATCAGCGGCAGCCGCTTCGGCCAGTCGGCCTTGTCGTGGTAGATGTTGAGCGTGACCACGTCGAGCGTGCGCGGCGGTGCCGGTTCGGGCTTCGCGCCGCCGGTGCCGGTGCAGGCGGCGAGGACGAGCAGCGACAACGCTGCGGGCAGGCAATGACGCATCAGGCGGGACAATGGGGACATGGCGGCTCCGGTCATTCGGGGGCGACGTCGGTACGGACGACGGGGTAGAGGTTGTAGCGCGCATCCCAGGCGCTGTGTCGACGGTAGAAGTACGTCAGGCGCGCGTTCGGGTCCGCGGCGAAGGCCGGATCGTCGCGCAGCCGGGTGCGGAAATCCTCGGCGAGCGCCGGGTCGGCGGCCAGCATCTCGCGCGCGACCGCTTCGGCGACGTAGTCCTCCATGTACTCCTTGCGCTCGAAGTGGGTGTTGAAGCGACCCCAGGCGGCCATCGAGTCGGGCGCCTGCGGCTCGAGCAGTGCGGCGACCAGACGCGCCTTTGGCTGCGCGATCGGCACGTACAGCGCGCCGGCACCGATGTCCTGCGGCTCGGCGCGCCAGCGGCCCTCGAGCGTGAGCCGCTGGTGGCCCTCGACTGGGGCGGTGCCGAACGCGGTGCGCTCGGCGCGGAAGGTGTCGACGGCGAGCTGGGGATGGGCGCGCGTGAGCGTTGAATAGGTGATGCCATGGCGGTCGAGCGCCTGGGCGACGCTGGTCGCGTGGGCGGCGGGCACGATATAGCCTGCGCGCGGCAACGTGACGGTCAGCGACGGCACGATCTCGTCGCGCAGCGGCACCCGCCAGATCTGTGGCGTGGTCTCGTCATAGCGCGTCATCAGCGCGCCCGAGACTTCCGACCGCGTGCGGGTGTAGGCGTAGCCGCGGAAGTCGACCATTCGCGCGCGTGGTGTGGCCTGCCAGTCCAGCGGCAGCGGGGTGCCGCCGAGTGCGGCGGCGCGGGTGTCGGCGTCGGCCGCCACGCGCCTCCAGTCGCGACCATGGCGGGCGATCTGTTCGAGCACCGAGATCACGGTGTTGCGGGTCAAGGCCACGCGGACCGGGTAGGGTTTCCACGAGTGGGTCTCGATCAGCATCGCCACCCGGTTGCGCAGCGGGAAGTAGCCGGTCGAGAAGCGCGGCGGCGATACGCCGTCCTCGAAACCCGAGGCCGGATTGTCGGATTCGACGAACGACGGGTAATAGGGCAGCGGCAGCGCGCCTTGGCGCGCGAGGTCGTCGATGACCGCATCGCGGAATGCGCGTCCCGCATTGCGCATCTGCGCATCGCCCGAATGCACCGGCTCGACCTGCACCGCGATGTCGTGCTCGAATTGCGCGCCGTTGGTCGCATGCAGGTCGACGTAGGCGATCGGATCCCAGGCCTCGACCAGCGCCAGCATCGCCTGCATCTCCGGCGCATCCGCCTTGGCGTAGTCGCGGTTGAGGTTGTAGTTCTGCGCCGTGGTGCGCCAGCCCATCTCGCGCGGGCCGCGCTGATTGGGCCGGTTCCAGGCCGCGAAGCGTTCGTGACCATCGGCGCTGAACACCGGCACGAACACCCAGACCAGCGCGTCGAGCGCGCCGGGCGCGGCGTCGCCGTCGAGCACCTGGCGCAGCGCCAGAAAACCGGCGTCCTTGCCGTCGATCTCGCCGGCATGGATACCGCCCTGGATCAGTACGACCGGGATGCCCTGCGCGCGCGCCTGGGCAGGGTCGAGGATGCCGCTGCGGCTGACGATCAGTGCCTGCATCGGCCGGCCTTCGGGCGTGGTGCCGAACTGCGTGCAGCGCACCGCATCGGGATGCAGGCGGGCGAAGGTGGCGCACAGGCGCACGACCTCATCATAGCGGCCGGTCTCGATGAATCCGCTGCGCTCGGACACGGTGATGCGCGGATCGTCGGTCTTGGCCGTGGACGACAGTGGCACGGCGAGTGCGGCGGCGAGTAACAGCGGCAGGAGCGGGCGGCGGAACATGGCGGCGGTCCGGAAAAAGAGCGACTGTGCATGATGCCCGGCTGGGCGCACGCCCCCAAGGGCGGTATCGAGATTGATGGCCCAGCGCCCGGCACTTGCCCTCGTTCGGCCGGCATGGCAGTCGCGGGCCGGGCGCGAGGATCGGGTAGGCTGTGGGGTTCCCAGACTGCCTTCGACGCGCCGATGACGACCGTCCAGACCACTGCGGGCCGCATGCCCCGCCAGATCTCCTACATCATCGGCAACGAAGCCTGCGAGCGTTTCAGCTTCTACGGCATGCGCAACATCCTGGTGCCGTTCCTGATCAGTTCGGTGCTGCTGGCCTACCTGCCCGAGGGGCCGCAGCGCGACGGCGCGGCCAAGGACATCTTCCACATGTTCGTGATCGGCGTGTACTTCTTTCCGCTGCTGGGCGGGTGGTTGTCCGACCGGTTCTTCGGCAAGTACCACACCATCCTGTGGTTCTCGCTGATCTACTGCGCCGGTCATGCGTGCCTGGCGCTGTTCGAGAACAACGCTGCGGGGTTCTATACCGGTCTGTTCCTGATCGCGCTCGGCTCGGGCGGCATCAAGCCGCTGGTGGTCTCGTTCTGCGGCGACCAGTTCGACCAGAGCAACAAGGACAAGGCCAAGCTGGTCTTCGACGCGTTCTACTGGATCATCAACTTCGGTTCGTTCTTCGCGTCGCTGCTGGCGCCGCTGTTCCTGCGCCATTTCGGGCCGGCGGTCGCCTTCGGCATCCCCGGCATCCTGATGTTCATCGCCACATTCGTGTTCTGGCTCGGGCGTCGGCGCTACGTCGACGTGCCCCCGGCCGGTCGCGATCCGCACGCCTTCTTCGAGGTGGTCAAGACCGCGCTGCGCGCCGAGCGCCCAGGCGCAGGCCGCCCTGGTCTGCTGGTCGCGCTGTTCGGCATCGCGGTCGCGGTGCTGCTGCTGGTGCTGTGGGCGCTGTCGGCGGTGGGCGTGGTGTCGCCGGCCTGGGCCGAGTCCTTCAACTTCGTGATCTCGGCCTGCCTGGCGCTGGGTGTGATCATCGCAGCCGGCGGCGTCGGCGCTTCGATGCAGCTCGAGCGGGCGCGCGGCTCACACCCCGATGCCGCGGTCGATGGCGTGCGCGCGGTGCTGCGGATCCTGATCGTGTTCGCGCTGGTCACGCCGTTTTGGTCGCTGTTCGACCAGAAGGCCTCGACCTGGATCATCCAGGGTCGCGAGATGGTGATCCCGCACGCGGCTTGGTGGTGGCCGAGCTGGCTGATCCAGGACGCGGCGCAGATGCAGGCGCTCAACCCGTTGCTGGTGATGCTGCTGATCCCGTTCAACAACCTGGTGCTGTATCCGGCGCTGCGCGCGATGGGGCTGTCGGTAACGCCGCTGCGCCGCATGGGTTGGGGCATCGCGTTCTCGGGCGTGGCGTGGATCGCCGCTGGCGCGATCCAGTTGTGGATCGACGGTGGCGAGCAGGTCTCGCTGGCCTGGCAGTCGCTGCCCTACCTGCTGCTGACCTTCGGCGAGGTGCTGGTGTCGGCGACCGCGCTGGAGTTCGCCTACAGCCAGGCGCCGCAGGCGATGAAGGGCGTGATCATGGCGTTCTGGTACCTGACCAGCACCTTCGGCAGCCTGTGGGTGCTGCTGACCAATGCCAGCGTGCGCAACGAGGCGGTGACCGCGTACATTGCCTCATCGGGGCTGAGCGAGAACGCCTTCCTGATGTTCTTCTTCGCCGGATTCGCGTTCCTGGCGGCCTTGGCGTTCGCGGCCTATGCACGGCGCTATCCCATGCAGGACCACTACCGTGTCGCCTGATTCCTCCTTCCGGAAGCCCGCCCGATGAACCTCGCTCCCGTCACGCTGCTGCTGATCGTCGTCACCGCCGTGGTGTCGTGGCAGGCGTTCGAGAAGCCGCAGCTGCTCGCCCGGCTGATCCTGTGGCCGCCGGCGGTCGACCGTTATCGCCAGTACGACCGGCTGCTGACGCATGGCTTCATCCATGCCGACTGGCAGCACCTGATCTTCAACATGCTCACGCTGTTCTTTTTCGGCGGCGGGATCGAGCGCGCATTCGCGCCGTATATCGGGCCGGTCGGCTTTCTGATGTTCTACCTGTCGGCGATCCTGGTCGCGATCCTGCCGACCTATCTGCGTCACCGGCGCGACCCGCACTACCGCAGCCTGGGCGCCTCGGGCGCGGTGTCGGCGGTGCTGTTCGCATCCATCCTGCTCAGCCCGTGGTCGATGCTGCTGGTGTTTTTCATCCCGATGCCAGCGATCGTGTTCGGCGTGTGCTATGTCGGCTACAGCATCTGGATGGACCGCCGCGGCGGCGACAATATCAATCACAGTGCCCACCTGTGGGGGGCGGGCTATGGCGTGTTGTTCACCGTGATGATGGAGCCGCGCGTGCTCGGCAGTTTCGTCGATCGCCTGATGTCGCCGTCGTTCTTCTAGCGGCGAGTGCGGGACGCGGGTCGCGTCCGCGCTCACCAGCCTTGCATGCGAGGCGTGGTATCCCTGCAAGCACTTCCAACAAATGGAGTGCGTGTCCATGGCCGTGACCCGAGCGAAAGCCACTAGCCTGCTCAACAAGACCGAGATGGGGTTGTACGACGCTAGCCGTGCCAACGCAGTACGCGGCCTGAGCGACGCTCAACTCGCCAAGCTGGTGACCCGCGCGCGCACCGCGCGGGATCGTGCGCGCGATCTGGAGAAGCGCCAGCGTCTGGCCTCGCGCAAGTCCACCGGCAGCAAGACCGGGCGGACCGGGCAGGCGAATGCGCGCACCGGCGAGAAGGCCGAACTGCTCGCCGACATCCTGAGCCGCTTCGAAACTCGCCAGAAGGACAACACGAAGGCGGCCAAGGCGGCGGCGACGGCGGCACGTCAGTCGGCGAAGACGAAGACGAGGAGCGCGTCGAGCGCACGCAAGCCGGCCGCCAAGTCAGCCACCAAGTCGGTGACTGTCGCCGGTTCGACAGGCTCGCGGACGAAGACTGCCAAGACCGCCAAGACTGCTAAGACAGCCAAGACAGCCAAGACCGCGGCGAAGTCGGCCACGTCCCGGCGTACAGCGTCTGCGACGACATCGGCCGCCGTCGGCAAGGTCCCCGCCAAGTCGGCATCGGCCCGGTCGCGCAAGGCGACCACGCCTGCGGCACGGAAGTCGGCGTCTGAGGACAAGCCGGCGGCGCCCGCGCGCAAATCGCAGCGCCGAGCGCGCATTTCGCCCGAGCGCGCACTCGACAACACGCGACAGCTGTTGGAGCAGCACGAAGCGCAGGCGCGCGCAGCCAAGCCTTGGGAGGAGATCGGCAATGACGGCGCAGCGTCGGCGACGCCGGGATTCCAGTCGCCGCAGGCCCGGGCCAAGGCGCTGGAGCTGCACGCCGCCGAAAGCCGGCAGGCCTCGATCCATGGCAGCAGCAGTACGCGCGACCGCAAGAACCAGGGCAAGCGCGATCGTCGTGCGGCGACGGACTGACCGCCCGCTCGCTGGTCCGGCGGTGTTCGCCCTCCCACGTCCGCACCGGTATGACCGGCGTTGCGCCATGTGACGCTGGGCAGTATCGGCCGCACCCTTGGGCCCAAGGGGAAGGGCGACACCGTCGTCCCCCTATTCACATTTCGGTCGATAATTGCGGTATCGTGCGCGGACTGTTCAAGGCGGGATCACGGTACATCGTGGCTCCGATGCGGTAGATCCAATCTCAAGACGGCCGGGCTTTCCGGTCGGGACGATCCGCTCCATCGCTTTCGCGTTACCCCTTGCTAGACAGTCGCGGCAGCCGGCCATCCAAACAACGCCGGACGTCGTGTTCCAATGACCACACTGCTTCAAGGAGTAACACCATGTCAGAGCGCCAGACCGGAACCGTCAAGTGGTTCAACGATGCCAAGGGCTTCGGCTTCATCACCCCGGAAAGCGGCCAGGACCTGTTCGTCCACTTCCGCTCGATCCAGGGCACCGGCTTCAAGTCGCTGCAGGAAGGCCAGAAGGTCTCCTTCAAGGTTGTGCAGGGCCAGAAGGGCCTGCAGGCTGACGAGGTGCAGGCGATCTAATCGCCCGCAGCGTCTGCGAGATCCGGCCCCGGACGGTAACGTCCGGGGCTTTTTCGTATGCGTCGGCCTGGCGCCCGTCGTTCACGACAAGGCCACGTCGATGTCGTTAGCGTTTCGTGAGCTCCACGCCGCGTGGGCGGCCCGAGGATCGATGATGAGACGGATGGTGCTGTGCGTATTGCCGCTGTTGCTGCTGGCCTGCCAGCGCGAGGCGCCCGTGCCGGCGCAGCCGGCGGCCGGATCGGCCGGGGCCGATCCCGAAGCGGTGCAGCCGTTGGCCGAAGTGCCGGTCAAGCTCGAGGATGTGGTCGAGATGGACCCGCGCTACATCGTCGGCATCAGCTACCCGCCCGAAGCCAACAAGTACCCGGGGCTTGCCGCCGAATTGCATCGCTTTGCCCAGGCGGCGCGCGACGAGCTCAAGCAGGCATTGCCAGGCGCCGAGCTGCAGCCGGGCGTGACCTACGATCTGTCGCTGAGTTTCACCACGCTGCTCGACACCCCGCGCGTGCTCGCCATCGCCGCCGATGGCGGCAGCTACACCGGGGGCGCGCACGACAACCCGATCATCGCGCGCTTCTTCTGGCTCGTCCGGGAGGAGCGGTTGCTCACCGCCGACGAACTTGTCGTCGGCGCGGGCGACTGGCAGGCGATTTCGGATTACGTGCGCGAGCAACTGCATGCCGCGTTGTCCCAGCGCATCGACGCCGACGAGCTCGAACCCGCCGAGCGCAGTCGGATGATGCAGACCGCAGGCCGGATGATCGACGAAGGCGCGCGGCCGGATGTGGCCAACTTCCAGCAGTTCGAGCCGATCGCCGGCCCGGGCGGCAAACTGGCAGGGCTGCGCTTCGTGTTTCCGCCCTACCAGGTCGGGCCATACTCGGACGGCGTGCAGACCGTCGAGGTGCCGGCCTCGGTGCTGGTGCCGCATGTGGCGCCGGCGTATCGCGATCTATTCGTCGCCGGCTGAGACTTCGCGCGCGAGGGCGCCCAGCGTACTGCCGATCTCGGCATCGAGCCGCAAGGTCGCCAGTGGGTCGGCGCGTGTGACGCCGCGGTTGAGGATCGCCAGCGACAGGCCCGCCTCGTGGGCCATTTTCGCGAAACGAAAGCCCGAGTAGACCATCAGCGACGAGCCGATGACGAGCATCGCATCGCTTGCCGCCAGGGCCGTCCTTGCCGCCTGCACGCGCGCCTTCGGCACGTTCTCGCCGAAGAACACCACATCGGGTTTGAGCAGGCCGTCGCAGTGCAGGCACCGTGGCGGCATGAAGACGGATTCCGACTCGGCGGCGATGTCGGCGTCGCCATCGGGGGCCATCGCGGCCGCGCCGGGATGCCAGCCGGGGTTGTCGGCGACGAGCCTGGGCTGCAGCGCATCGCGCGGCATCGTGGCACCGCAGCCCAGGCAGACGACGCGGTCGAGCCGGCCGTGCAGATCAATCACCGAGCGGCTGCCGGCGGCCTGGTGCAGGCCGTCGACGTTCTGGGTCAGCAGTGTCGTGATCGGGCCGGCATTGCCGAGGGCGGCCAGTGTCCGATGCGCGGCGTTGGGGCGGGCAATGGAGAATCGCGGCCAGCCGACGAAGCTGCGTGCCCAATAGCGGCGGTAGATCGCGGGGTCGCCGGTGAAGGCCTGCCAGGTGACGGGCGCGGGGCGCTTCCAGGCGCCGTCGGTATCGCGGTAGTCGGGAATGCCCGAGCCTGTGCTGATGCCGGCGCCGGTGAGCACGAAGACGCGGCGGAATCCGTCGAGCCAGTCGCGCAGGCGTTCGGGGGCGTCGGTGGCTTGGGTGGCGTCGAGACGGATCGCGGACATGCGGCCATGCTACTCCGGGCTTCTGCTCTGCGTAGGTGGCGCGCTCACGCGTGAAGTGGCTTCGCCTGAAAAACCTGTCCTTGAACGAGGTGCCAAGAACCAGGGCCCTTCTATTAAGTACGGTGTTACGAGTCCGCTTCGGATGGGCAGCGGCCTGCTGGCCGGAAGCCGCTCCCCCCTCGGCAAGGCATCCTGCCTTGACTTGGGCGCGCACCATCCATGGCGCGCTTGACGCGGCCACCGGCCAGCAGTCCGCTGCCGGGGCCGTTTCGATCACTGCCTTCAACTAGAGCGGCCAAGCCATGCGCTGGAAGAAGTCGCACGCGTTCGGTCTCGTGCGTGCCGTGCATCCGCGCGAACGCCGTGCGAGCCGGACCGCGAAGCGGCCTTGACCGAGGGGAGAGCGGCTTTCGGCTGGCAGGCCGCTGTCTATCCGAAGCGCAGCGCCCATCCCGTATTGGGGTGGGCCAAAAAGAAGAACGCCCGGCGCGGGGCCGGGCGTTCTGGTCAAGCGTCGCGGTGCGCGATCAGTTGGTCGCGTCCTTCGGATCGGGCGCCAGGCCGCGCTTGATCAGCAGGGGCTGGATCTGCGGCTCGTGGCCGGTGAAATCCACGAACAGCTGCTTGGCGTCCTTGCTACCGCCTCGCGAGAGCAGGGTGCTGCGGAAGCGATCGCCGTTGGCGCGGGTCAGGCCGCCGTTCTGCTCGATCCACTGCACGGTGTTGGCGTCCAGCACTTCCGACCAGATGTAGGCGTAGTAGCCGGCCGCGTAGCCGCCGTTGATGTGGCTGAAGTACGGCGTGCGATAGCGCGGCGGCACCGGCGGGTAGTCCAGGCCGGCGGCCTTGAGCGCGGCGGCTTCGGTCGTCATGACCTCGGACGCCTCCGGCAGCTGGTCGGCCGGCAACTGGTGCAGGTACTGGTCGAGCATCGCCGAGCCCAGGTATTCGGTGGTCGCGAAGCCCTGGTTGAACTTGGCGGCGGCCTGCACCTTCTGCAGCAGTTCGGCCGGCATCGGCGCGCCGGTGCGGTAGTCCTTGGCGTAGTTGGCCAGCACTTCCGGCCAGTCGGCCCACATCTCATTGACCTGCGAGGGGAACTCGACGAAGTCGCGCGGCACGCTGGTCCCGCTGAAGAACGGGTACTTCACGTCCGAGAACATGCCGTGCAGCGCATGGCCGAACTCGTGGAACATCGTGGTCACCTCATCCCAGGTCAGCAGCGTCGGCTGGCCGGCCTGCGGCTTGGGGATGTTCTGGTGGTTGGCGGTGACCGTCAGCGTGCCGTCGAGCTCGGACTGCGAGACGTAGGAGTTCATCCACGCGCCACCGCGCTTGGACGGGCGCGCGTAGGGGTCGTAGATGAAGATCGCCAGCTGGCTGCCGTCCTCGTTGAAGACGTCGTAGGTCCAGGTGTCGGGGTGGTACTTGGGCAGGTCGGTGCGTTCCTTGAACGTGATGCCGTAGAGCTTGGTCGCGGCGAAGAACACGCCGTTCTCGAGCACGTTTTTCATCTCGAAGTAGGGCTTGAGCTGCGCATCGTCGAAGCTGTACTTGTCCTGCCGGACCTTCTCCGAGTAGTAGGCCCAGTCCCACGGTTCGAGCTGGAATGTGGGCTCGCCCTTGGCCGCCTGCTCGCGGTCGATCATCGCCTGCAGTTCGGCGGCTTCGCGCTTGGCGTTGGCGACGGCGGCTGGCGCCAGCTGGCCGAGCATACCGTTGACGGCCTCGACGGTGCCTGCGGTCGAATCTTCGAGGATGAAGGCGGCCTGGTTCGGGTAGCCCATCAGGTTGGCGCGCTCGGCGCGCAGCTTCAGGATCTGGGCGATCACGCCGGTGTTGTCGTACTGGTTGCCACGGCTGCCGCGTGCGACCGAGGCCTTGTGGATACGCTCGCGCAGCGCGCGGTTGTTGATCTGCGGCAGCGGCGGCTGGCCGGTGGTGTTGAGCAGGGTGATGACGTACTTGCCTTCGAGTCCGCGCGACTTGGCGGCTTCGGCCGCGGCGGCGATCTGTGCGTCGCTCAGGCCGTCGAGCTCGGCCACGGTGTCGACCACGACGGCCGAGTCGTTGACCTCGTTGAGCACGTTCTGGCTGAAGGTCGTCGAGAGCTTGGCCGACTCGGCGTTGATGCGCCGCATCTGCTCCTTCTGCGCGTCGCTCAGATTGGCGCCGGCGCGGACGAACATGGTGTGGTAGCGCTCGACCAGACGCTGGCCCTCGGCGTCCAGACCGAGCGAGCCGACGTTCTTGTACAGCGTGTCGACGCGGGCGAAGAGCTTGGGATTGAGCATGATCGCGTCACGGTGTGCGGCGAACTTCGGCGCATAGTCGGCGTCGATCTGCTTGCGCGTGTCGTTGGTGTCGGTGCCGTTGAGGTTGCCGAAGATCCGGCGTGCGCGCGACAGCAGCTCGCCCGACTTCTCCAGCGCGACGATCGTGTTGTCGAAGGTCGGTGGCTCGGGATTGTTGGCGATCGCCTCGATCTCGCGCAGGTTCTCAGCCATGCCGGCGTCGAATGCGGGGCCGAAGTGCGCGTCCTGGATCAGGTCGAAGCGCGGGTAGCGCAGGTCGAGCGTGCTCTCCACGAACAGCGGATTGTCCGCCGGGCGCTGGGCGCTTGCCGCAGGCGCGGCCGCGGCGGTGTCCGAGGACTGGGCGAAGACGGGCAGGGCGGACACGGCGAGGGCCGCACACAGTGCGGCGGCAAGCGGGTGCTTGAGCAAGGGTGACTCTCCGGGTGACGTGACCGCCTAGGCTAGCCCATCGGGCATCGCGATGACCATGCCGGAAGTCCACACTGGACTTGCGCAGTCCATTCAACGGGATGCGGGCCACTGTTCGCGTGGTGCGTGATGGCGATCAGCCGATGCGACACCTTCCCCGACGACGTCGACCCTGGATCTGCGGCAGACTGCGGACCACCTTTCCATCGGTCACCGCCATGACCACGGTCCACGATTTCACTGCCCGCACGCTCGATGGCGCCGACCAGCCGCTGTCGGATTTCGCCGATCGCGTGCTGCTGATCGTCAATGTCGCCTCGCGCTGCGGGTTCACGCCGCAGTACGCCGGCCTGCAAGGGCTGTGGCAGGACTACCGCGACCGGGGGCTGGTGGTGCTCGGCTTTCCTTGCGATCAGTTCGGCCACCAGGAGCCCGGCGACGCAGACGCCATCCGCAACTTCTGTGCGCTCAACTATGCGGTCGACTTTCCGATGTTCGCCAAGGTCGAGGTCAACGGCCCGAATGCGCATCCGCTGTGGGCCTGGCTGCGCGGACAGAAGCGCGGCCTGCTGGGCACCCGGCGGATCAAGTGGAACTTCACCAAGTTCCTGGTCGGTCGCGACGGCTGCGTACGGGCGCGCTATGCGCCGTCGACGGCGCCGGACGCCTTGCGCGGGCGGATCGAGACGATCCTGGACGAAGACGCGAGCCCCGCGCGGCGCTGAGCGCGGTCGTCCGTGCGGGCGGTGAACGCCTGCGCGCGCGCCGCCCGACCTTATTTCTCGACGAAGGCGCGCTCGAACACGTACTGCCCCGGCGTGCCGATCCGCGGCGCGGCCTCGAAGCCGCGGGCATCGAGCAGGCCGCGGAAGTCGGTCAGCATCTGCGGACTGCCGCAGATCATCGCGCGATCAAAGGCCGGGTCGAGCGGCGCCAGGCCGAGGTCGGCGGCCATGCGACCGCTGTCGAGCAGCTCGGTCAGCCGGCCGCGGTGGCTGTGGCCGTCGAACGTGAAGTCCTCGCGGGTGACGGCCGGGTAGTACAGCAACTGGCGCGAAATCTGCTCGCCAAGGAACTCGTGGCGCGGCAGCTCGTTGACGATGTAGTCGCGATAGGCCAGGTCCTGGGCCGAGCGCACGCCGTGGGTGACGATCACCTTCTCGAAGCGCTCGTAGGTCTCCGGATCCTTGATCACCGACAGCCACGGCGCAAAGCCGGTGCCCGTGCCCAACAGATACAGGTTGCGGCCAGGGTGAAGGTCGTGGATCAACAGCGTGCCGGTTGGCTTGCGGCCGACCAGGATCTGGTCGCCCGGCTGGATGTGCTGCAGGCGCGAAGTCAACGGGCCGTTGTCGACCTTGATGCTGAAGAACTCGAGCTGCTCCTCCCAGTTCGCGCTGGCGATCGAGTAGGCGCGCAGCAACGGCTTGCCCTCGACCTGCAGGCCGATCATCACGAACTGACCGTTGTCGAAACGGAAGCCGTCGTCGCGGGTCGTGGTGAAGCTGAAGTACGCGTCCGTCCAGTGGCGGACGTCGAGCACCGTTTCGGAACCAAAGGCGGAGGACATAGAAGGCAAGGCGAGGCGCGGAGCCGCCCATCTTAACAGAGCGATGAGACCGGTTCTCATCTGCGACATACGGTCGCAGTTGGCGCACGCGAAGATGCGGGCCGCGGCTAGTGCGGCCCGCTTTCCTCGTTCGGACGCGCGCGACGGTCGCCGAGCAAGGCACTGAGCACGATCGCGATGCCCAGGCCCGCGCCAGTCAGGAACAGCAGCAGCGCGATCGCCGGATAGCCGAACAACCGCGGCCCGCCGGGGTTGTCCATCATCAGCGCCGAGGCGAGGATCAGCGCGGCGGTGACCACGCCGGCGGCGATGCGGTTGGCGATCTTGTGCAGGCTCTCGAGCAGATGCGATTCCTCGAGCCCGGTCAGGCGCACGCGCAAGCGGTTCTCGGCCAGCAGCGACAGCACGTTGGACACCTTGCGCGGCGCCTCGCGGACCAGCTCCTGCAGGTCCATCATCTCGCTGGCGAGGTTGGCCGGCGAGAGCGACTTGCGCAGGCGCTGGCGCATCATGTCGTTGAGGTGTGCCTCGACGACGCGCTTCATGTCCATGTCGGGCGCCAGCGTGCGCACGACCGATTCGAGGTGCAGCAGGGTCTTGCCCAGCAGGCTCATCTCCGGCGCGGTGCGCAGACCGCAGGCGGTGGCCAGCCGGACCAGGTCGAGCACCAGCCGGCCCTCGGTCTGGCCGGTGGCGCCCGACTGTGCAGCGTAGCGCGCGACCAGTTGGCCGACATCGCGGTAGTAGCGCTCCTCGTCGAAATCCTCCAGGCGCGTGCCCATCGCGATGCCTTCGGCGGCGACCTGTTCGCCGCGGCCGTCGACCGCGGCGAATAACAACTTGAGCAGGCGCTCGCGAGTGCGTGGCGGCACGTGCGCGACCATGCCCAGGTCGAGCAGGGCCAGACGGCCGTCGCGGGTGTAGAGCAGGTTGCCCGGATGCGGGTCGGCGTGGATCTCGCCGTGCACGAACACCTGGTCGAGATAGCCGTGCAGCAGCGCGGTCGCCAGCGGCGCCATGTCGCGCTCGGTGCGCTGCAGACCGCTGATCGAGGTGACCTTGGTGCCTTCGACCAGCTCCATCGTCAGCAGCCGCGGCCGGGTCAGGTCCCAGATCGGCTTGGGCACGAACAGCGAGGGATAGGCGGCGAAATGCGCGTCGAAGCGGTCGAGATTCTCGGCCTCGACACGGTAGTCGAGCTCGGCCAGCAACGCGCGCCGGAATTCGTGCACCCAGTCGGCGAAGCGCAGGCGGCGGCCCAGATCGGTCACCCGGTCGATGCCGCCGGCCAACCGCGCGAGGGTGTCGAGGTCGTCGCGGATCTGCTCCACGATGCCCGGACGCTGCACCTTGACTGCAACGGCGCGGCCGTCGCGCAGCGTCGCGCGATGCACCTGCGCCAGCGAGGCACTGCCCAGCGGGGTCTCGTCGAAGCCGTCGAAGACCTTGTTGATGCGCACGCCCAGCGCGTCCTCGACCGCGGCATGGATCACCTGGAACGGCACCGGCGCGACGTCGTCCTGCATCCGCTCCAGCGCGGCGAGATAAGCCGGCGGCACCATGTCCGGACGCGTCGACAGCGCCTGGCCGATCTTGATGAAGGTCGGGCCGAGCGCCTCAAGATCGTTGACGAAGGCTTCCGGTTGGCCGACCACGTCGGCCTCGTCGACCTCGGTCGTGGTCGCGTCCAGGTCAAAGCCGGTCAGCACGCCGGCCTTGCGGTACTTCATCAGGAAACGCAGGATCTGCGCGTTGCGCGCAAGCGCCTGGCGGGTATCGGTCATCGCGGAACTCCGTTGATGCGGGCAGCCTACGCAGCGCCGCGTCAACGCCGTCTCACGGCAGCGGCGGCGGGCGACGTGCGCCGTTTCGACCGCCCGCCGCGTCAGCGGTAGCCCGCGGCCTGCAGCTCGAACAACTCGGCGTAGCGGCCGCCCTGGGCCATCAGCTCGGCGTGCGAGCCGCTGGCTTCGATCCGGCCCTGCTCAAGCACCAGGATGCGGTCGGCCATGCGCACGCTGGAGAACCGGTGCGAGATCAACACCGCGGTGCGCTGGTGCGACAGCTCCTTGAAGCGGCGGAACACCTCATACTCGCTGCGCGCATCGAGCGCGGCGGTCGGTTCGTCGAGGATCATAACCTGGGCCTCGCGCATGTAGGCGCGTGCGATCGCGATCTTCTGCCACTGGCCGCCCGACAGGTCGACGCCGTTGCGGAAACGCCGGCCGATGACCTGGTCGTAGCCGTCGGGCAGACCGGCGATGATCTCATCGGCCATCGCCCGGCGCGCGGCATCGGCGATCCGTGCGTCATCGTCCATCGCCTCGATCCGCCCCACGCCGATGTTCTCACCGGCGGTCAGGTGATAGCGCACGAAGTCCTGGAAGATCACGCCGGTGTTGGCGCGCAGCGCGTCGAGGTCGTAGTCGCGCAGGTCGTGGCCGTCGAGCAGGATCCGCCCCTCGTCGGGGTCGTAGAGGCGTGCCAGCAGCTTGACCAGCGTGGTCTTGCCGGCGCCGTTCTCGCCCACCAGCGCCAGGACTTCGCCGGCGTGCAGGGTGAAATCGAGGTGCCGGACTGCCCAGCGCTCGCTGCCCGGATAGCGGAAGCCCACATTCTCGAACGTGAAGCCCTGGCGGATCGGCTGCGGGAACGGGACCGGATCACGCGGCGAGGCGATCTCCGGTTCGATCGCGAAGAACGAGAACAGGTCGTCCAGGTACAGGGCCTGGCCGGCGACCTGCGAGAAGCCGACCAGCAGGCCTTCAAGCAGCTGGCGCAGACGCAGGAAGCTGCCGGCCAGGAACGTCAGGTCGCCGATGCTGAAGTCGCCGCGGACCGTGCGCCAGGCGATGTAGCCGTAGGCGACGTAGTAGCCCAGCGACCCGAGTGCGGCCAGCAATGTGCCCCACAGCGCCCGGCGCCTGGCGAGCGCGCGGTTGGCGAGGAAGAACCGGTCGGCAAGCGTGCGGTAGCGGTCGATCAGGAACCGGTGCAGGCCGAAGATCTTCACTTCCTTCGCCGTCTCGACGCTGGCCCCGCTCTGGCGCACGTACTCCAGTTGCCGGCGTTCGGGCGTCCACTGGAAGTTGAGCGAATAGCCCAGTGCGTTGAAATGCGACTCGCCGATGAAGGCCGGCACCAGCGCAACGGCCAGCAGCAGGATCAGCCAGGGCGCGTAGACCAGCAGGCCGACCGCGAAGCTGGCGACGGTGATCGCATCCTGCACCTGGCCGAACAGCTGGCCCATCAGGTTCATGCGGCCCATCGTCTGGCGGCGGGCACGGTCGAGCTTGTCCTGGAGTTCGGGGTCCTCGAAGTCCTCGAGGTCGAGCGTCGCCGCATGCTCCATCAGCCGGACGCTGGTGGCGTTGGTGAACAGTTCCGACAACAAGCTGTCGGCGTAGCTGACCAACCGCCCGAGCAGGTCCGAGCCGATCGCCAGCGCGAACTCCAGCGCCAGCAGCCCGGCGAGCGTATCGAGCGCGCCGCTCGACCAGGCCTGGGCCAGGGTCGTGAAGCCGCCATCCAGGCCAACGACGCGGATGGCTTCGTCGATGATCAGCTTGCCGACGTAGAGCATCGCCACCGGCAGGAACGCGCGCACTAGGCGCAGGCCGAGGCTGGCGAGGGTCAGCGGCCGACTGGTCTGCCAGATCATGCGCAGGAACGGCCGCAGATTGCGCATCGCGTCGAAGCGCTCGCGCAGGGTGGGGCGGCCGTCGGTGCGGTGGGGCTTGGCCGAAGCCGGGGCGGGAGTGGAGGCGGACATGGCCCATTGTCGCGCCGACGGCGTCGACGCGGTGGCATGCCCTGCGCATCCCGATCATGCCGGAGGCGCGAAGTGCCCCCAGCGGCGGCGCAGGCTCGCGATCAGCCGCTGCAGGCGCCGCAGCACACCGAGGCCACACGCTCGATCTGACTGGGGCGGATCGGACGCGCGCGTCGCGGCGTCTGCGAACCGGCGCGCAGGCCGCGAGCAGCGCAGCGCGCAGGTGAGCGTTGCGTCATGCGCGGCTCGCATGGCGAGGTCGGCGGCGGGTGTCGACGTCGGCCACAGCACGGCGGCCGCGGTAACCCCACGCGCACACCAGCTGCGCGCCGAGCGCGGCGCCTTCCAGTGTTCGGGCACGTGTTGAGAGGCGGCGTTCCATCGGCTCGGGCGGCGACAGATCGCGCAGCGCGAAGCCAATGCGATGCCGGAAGTGCCGAGGAGCCGTGCACGACTGCGCGCCGTGCAGGGCGGCGCATCGACTTGGGGCCGCGTCGCTCAGCCCAGGCGCCGTCCGATGTCGCGCGGCAGCGCCAGTTCCTGCCAGCCCTGCGCCTGGACATGCCGCAGCACCGCGACCACGTCGTCGCAGGCGCGGCGCACGGCATCGCCGAGCGCGACTCCGGTCATCATCCGGCCGCCGACCAGTGCGGCGAACATGTCGCCGGTGCCTTTGACCGCATGCGCGACCGCGGGATGCTCGAACGTCTCCCAGCACTGCGCCGAGACCGCGAGGACCTGCACCACGCCGGGCGGGCAGGTCTCGGGCGCGGCGCTGGTGACCACGACCCATTCGGTGACCGGGCCGAGCAAATCGGTCGCAGCCTGTGCGCAGTCGTGGAGCGTGCGCAGCGGACGGCCGGCGAGTTGCTCGAGCTCGAAGTGGTTCGGGGTCAGGCCGTGGGCGCGCGGCAGCAAGTGATCGCGCCAGACAGGGACAAGGGCCGGATCGGTGTAGATGCCGGTGTCGTGGTCGCCGATGACCGGGTCGATCTGCATCCGCAGCGCCGGGTTGCGCACGCGCATGCGATCCAGCCAGGCCGCCAGCGCCAAGCCCTGGGCCGGCGAGCCGAGATAGCCGACCAGCAGATGCCGTGCGCGGGTGACCACCTCGCGCGCCTCCAGGTCCTCGAGCAGGCCCTCGAACCAGTCCAGCGGCAAAGGCGCGCCATGCATCGTCGGATAGTGCGGCGTGTTGCCGAACACGACGGTCGGCACCGGCGCCACCTGCAGCCCGAGCGCCTGCAGCACCGGCACTGCAATGCTGTTGCCGACACTGCCGTAGACGACCTGCGACTGCACCGACACCACGTCGATGATGCGGGTGCCAACCGCCGGCGCATGGAGCAGAGCGCTCATCGCGCCTGCGCCGAGGAGGCGAGCCCCGGCCAGTAATGGCTGTCGGGCAGGCCGCGGTTGCCGAAGATCGCCGTGCCCACACGCACCGTGGTCGCGCCCTCGGCGATCGCCAGTGCGAAATCCCCGGACATGCCCATCGACAGCTCGTCCATTGCCACGCCCGCCGGCGCCTCCTGGCGGAGCCGGTCGCGCAATGTGCGCAGGCGCACGAAGCACGGGCGCACCAGCGCCGGATCGGGCGAGAACAAGGCCAGTGTCATCAGGCCGCGCACGCGCAGTGACGAGAACGCACCCAATTGCCGCACGAAGCCTGCGACTTCGTCGGGCGCCAGGCCGAACTTGCTCGGCTCGGCCGAGGTGTTGACCTGGACCAGTACGTCGAGCGCGCGCCCCTTGGCCTGCAACTGGCGGTCGAGCGCCTCGGCGACCCGAAGGCTGTCGAGCGCCTGGAACTCGCTGGCAAAGCGCGCGACATACTTGGCCTTGTTGGTCTGCAGATGGCCGATCAGCACCCAGCGCAGGTCGTCGAGATCGGCCATTGCCTCGGCCTTGCCCAGCGCTTCCTGCACCTTGTTCTCGCCCAGCTCTCGCAGGCCGATCGCGTGCGCCAGGCGCAGCCGCGTCTCGTCGACGGTCTTGCTGACCGGTAGCAGGCGCACCTGCGCCGGGTCGCGTCCGGCGGCATGGCAGGCATCTTGGATGCGCGCGCGCACCGCGTCGAGGCGGCTGCGCAGCGCGGCGGCGGGGTCGTTCGGGGTGTCGGTCATCAGAACGGGACGTGGTGGATCGGCGCCAGCCGTAGGCTGCAGCCGGAAGCCGCCAAGGATACGCCTGGTGGATTGGTGCCGCGCGGGGCCGGGTCGTTGCGCCGGCGGTGCGTGCGGTTGGCTGCCGTCGCCGGTCGGAAGGCCTAGAATGGGCGGGTTTCCCGCCAGCCTCGAGCCAGCCGTGTCCGCAAGCCACTCCCCACATGCCGCGCCGTCGGGCGCGCCCGTGTCGATCCGCCAGGACGACCTGATCCAGTCGGTCGCCGATGCGCTGCAGTACATCAGCTACTACCACCCGGTCGATTACATCCGCAATCTCGCCGATGCCTACGAGCGCGAGGCCTCGCCCGCGGCGAAGGATGCGATGGCGCAGATCCTGATCAACTCGCGCATGTGCGCCGAGGGCCACCGTCCGATCTGCCAGGACACCGGCATCGTGACCGTGTTCCTTGCGATCGGCATGCAGGTACGCTGGGACGACGCCACGATGGGCGTCGAGGACATGGTCAACGAGGGCGTGCGCCGCGCCTACAACGATCCCGACAATAAGCTTCGCGCCAGCGTGCTGGCCGATCCGGCCGGCGCGCGCCGCAACACCCGTGACAACACACCGGCTGTGGTCAACGTCAAGGTCGTGCCCGGCAACACGGTCGAGGTGATCGTGGCCGCCAAGGGCGGTGGCTCGGAGGCCAAGTCGAAGTTTGCGATGCTCAACCCGTCCGACTCGATCGTCGACTGGGTGCTCAAGACCGTGCCGACGATGGGCGCGGGCTGGTGCCCGCCTGGCATGCTCGGCATCGGCATCGGCGGCACCGCCGAAAAGGCGATGCTGCTGGCCAAGGAATCGCTGATGGAGCCGATCGACATCCAGGACCTGATCGCGCGTGGGCCGTCGAACCGGATCGAGGAACTGCGCGTCGAGCTCTACCAGAAGGTCAACGCGCTGGGCATCGGCGCGCAGGGACTCGGCGGCCTGACCACCGTGCTCGACATCAAGATCAAGGATTACCCGACGCACGCGGCGAACCTGCCGGTGGCGTTGATCCCCAACTGCGCGGCGACCCGGCACGCGCACTTCACCCTCGACGGCAGCGGCCCGGTGACCCTCGACCCGCCGTCGCTCGCCGACTGGCCCGAGCTCACCTATAACCCGCGCAACGCGCGCCGGGTCGACCTGGACACGATCACCCGCGAAGAGGTCGCCAGCTTCCGGCCTGGCGAAGTGGTGCTGCTCAACGGCAAGCTGCTGACCGGCCGCGACGCCGCCCACAAGCGGATGGTCGACATGCTCAACCGTGGCGAGACGTTGCCGGTGGACTTCACCAACCGCTTCATCTATTACGTCGGCCCGGTCGACCCGGTCCGCGAAGAGGTCGTCGGCCCGGCCGGACCGACCACCGCCACGCGCATGGACAAGTTCACCCGGCAGATGCTCGAGCAGACCGGCCTGCTGGGCATGGTCGGCAAGGCCGAACGCGGCCCGGCCGCGATCGAGGCGATTCGCGACAACCGCGCCGTGTATCTGATGGCGGTCGGCGGCTCGGCCTATCTGGTGTCCAAGGCGATCAAGGCCAGCCGTGTCGTCGCGTTCGAGGACCTGGGCATGGAAGCGATCTACGAGTTCGAGGTCAAGGACATGCCGGTGACCGTGGCCGTAGATGCGAATGGCGAATCGGTGCACGAGACCGGCCCGCGCACCTGGAAGGCCAAGATC
Organism: Luteimonas sp. S4-F44; assembly: GCF_022637415.1. Classification (NCBI taxonomy): domain Bacteria; kingdom Pseudomonadati; phylum Pseudomonadota; class Gammaproteobacteria; order Lysobacterales; family Lysobacteraceae; genus Luteimonas; species Luteimonas sp. S4-F44. Next base: position 1,982,105 of record NZ_CP093340.1, on the reverse strand, counting down.
GCCGGCATCCCGGTGGTCGAGATCGCCTGATTGCGACCCGCCGGATGACAGATTGAACGGCGCCTGCGGGCGCCATTCGCGTGTTCGCGGCCCGCGTACTCAGTCGACGTATTCGTCGAAGGTCTTGCGCCGACGGAACGGCATCAGATGCTGGCTGATGATGCCGCGCGGCACCGTCTCGAGCTTCATCACACCGTACGCCTGCGGCCAGGCATCGCGCTCGCGCGGCAGCTTGAACGTGCCCATCAGCATATCGACCAGCGGCAGGTGGATCGCGTAGTTGACGTCGATGTAGTCCTGCTGACGGGCGTGGTGCCAGTGGTGATAGCGCGGCAGCACCAACACGTACTCCAGCCAGCCGAAGCGCACGCCGATGTTGGCGTGGGCGACGACCGCCTGCAGGCCGACCAGAATGACGTAGGCGTTGACCGCCGCGGTCGAGAAGCCGAGCACCAGCAATGGCAGCAGCACGACGCTGCGCGTGAGCACGATCTCGACGAAATGGATCCGCGAGCCGGCCAGCCAGTCCATCTGGCGACTGGAGTGATGCACCGCGTGGAAGCGCCAGAGCCAGGGAATGTTGTGATAGGCGCGGTGCAGCAGCGCCTGGGCCATGTCGGCCACGAACACCGCGATCAGAAACTGCGCCCACACCGGCAGCGACTGGATCGCGCGCTCGAGCGCCGGGAACGCGGCGAAATTGGCGATCGTGGAGGTCGAAGCCGTGACCAGGATCAGGATGAACTGCACCAGCACATGGCTCATGAAGAAGTACGTCAGGTCGGTGCGCCAGCCCGGGCGCAGCGGCGACACACGACGCTTGCCCAGGTAGTGCTCCAGCGGGACGAACACCAGCGCCGAGAAGAACAGCGAGATCACGAACCAGTCCAGGCCCAGCGAGTAGGGCGTGTGGCCGATGGCGTCGAACTGCACATTGGTGCCGCCCAGCAGCACCGCCAGCGTCGCGCCGGCGACGCCGATCGTGGCGATGCGCTTGTTGCGGTCGCGCAGAATCGCCCACGTGCCCAGCACGAACGCCGCGACCAGGCCGATCAGCAACAGGTTGCGCGCAAAGCCCTCGTCGTAGACCGCGCGGAACTCCTTGCTGGTCAGCACCTCGGGAAAATGGAAGCAGACGACGCCGAAGACGCTCAGCAGGCCCAGCAGGGCCGAGGCGTAGGCGAAGAACGAGCGGCGCGGACGCGCGACCGGGGCGGTATCTTGCGGCGGGGGCGGGGTGGTGGCGGCCTCCATGCGCAGGTCCTGACATGCGGCAGCGCCGCGGGCGAGCCGATCATAGCCGTTGGCGGCGGTAGCGCCGCAAGCCCCCGTTCGGGGCCTGCGGTGCCGGGTGGCGCGGGCCGGCCGCCCGCGCCGCCGATCAGAACCAGTCCATCAACGAGATGCCCAGGCCGACGTAGGTGGCCTTGTGGTTGTAATCGATCAGGCTTTCGCCGTAGCCGTCGAACACCTGCAGATGGCCGCGGAAATTGCGGTGGATCGGAAAGCCCCAGTCGAACTGCAGCGCGCCGTGCGAGCGGTCGCCACCGCGCAGCGAATGCCGCGCCATCAGCGTGAACTGGTGGCCGTTACGGACATGGCTCAGGGTCAGGTCGCCGCGGCCCATGTAGTCGGCGATATCGGGATTGTCGCTGTCGCTGCCTTCGTCCAGTACGATCCACGGCCGTGCGGTCAGCGCCCAGTTCTGCCGGTCGAAGCCGAAGTTGAACATCACCCGGTTCCAACTGCGCGACAGCGGGTCGCCGCGGCCGTTGGACTGGTGGTTGATGCCGATCCCGGTCATGCGCCCGCGCCAGCCGCCCGGCAGGCCGTAGTTGTTGCGGAACACCATCAGCACTTCGGGCTCGTAATTGGTCTCGCGGAATGGGCGCGAGGCCTCGCTGTTATAGACCTGCCAGCGCGAGCTCTGGGTGTAGCCCATCCAGATGTCGCCGTTGTTGCCGAACAGATTTTCGACCGCCTTGGTCTTGAAGCTGATCTGGAACTTGGCCTCGGTGCTGTCGAGCGCCATCGGGTCGGTGACCGTATTGGCCGGATTGGGCGAACTGGGTGTGCGGTTGACGTCCGAGGTCCAGAACACCGGCAGCAGGTACAGCGGCTTGTAGGCACGCAGGTTGAAGATGCCCAGCTTGGAGTCCTTGGCCAGTTCCCAGCGGCTGTCGAGCAGCGAGCCCTGGCCGGCGTTGGCGATGGCGTCTTCGAGGCCGCGGGTGGTGTCGCGCGCGTAGAGGTTGCGGCTGGCCGGTTCGGCGGACAGCACCTCGGCGAGCGCGGCCGGGTCGCGTCGCAGCTCGCGAGCGCGCTCGGCGGTGACGTCGGCCTGCGGCGTCGGCGGCGCCTGGCGGCCGGCGAAGGCGTCGTAACACGCCAGACGCTGCGCGTCCTGCTCGACCGCCAGGCAGGCCTCGAGGCTGGCGGGGGCGGACGGTGCAACCGAGGGGGCCTGTGCCAGGGCGTGCGTGGACAGGCTCGCGAGCGCGGCAGGAAGCAGGGCGAGACGGACATTCATTGCGGGGCGTCCTTTGCGATCAGCAGGTTCTGAGGGTCGGCATTGACGACTTCGGCGACATGTTCGTCGATGTCGCGGTTGACCGAGGTGTCGACGCCGACGCTGGTCGCCGGTTCGATGTCGTGATGATTGGGGACGGCGCCCTCGTCCCGCGTGAGGACGACGTGGGTGGTATTGCGCGGACCCTGGATGCCGGCGCGCCAGAAGGCGCCCTTGACCCGGCGGATCGCCTCGCCGCGGGTCTTGCCCAGGTCGCTCTTGCGCTGGTCCACCCAGCCGAAGAAGCGCAGCACGCTGCCCGAAGGGCCGAACTCGACCAGCGTCCACGACGGGCCGGGGTCGGTGAGCACGTCGTCGATCGCGGCGATCTCGGCCAGGCCGATCGCCTGCGCCTGCCGGATCGAATAGCTGGCGTCAATGTTCATTACGAAATCGAAGCGACGGCGCGGGTTGCTGCTGTAGTTGAGGATCACCGCCTTGAACACCAGCGCATTGGGCAGGCGCAGCTCGTTGCCCTCGGCGGTGACCAGCACCATCGCGCGGGAGCTCAGCGAGGCGACCCGGCCCTCGTAGCTGTCGATCTTGACCGTCTCGCCTGGTTCGAACGGCCGGCGAAGACTCAACAGGATGCCGGCGATGTAGTTCTCGGCGATGTCCTTGAACGCAAAGCCCATCGCGATGCCCAGCACGCCGGCCGAGCCGAAGACCACGCCGATCACCGCGGTCGCGTTGAGCAGGTCCAGTGCGATCACGATGCCCAGTAGCAGGATCGCGGCCTGCACCATGCGACGCAGCAGGTTGTCGAGATAGGGATTACGCGTGCGCAGGTGCAACCAATGCAGACGCTGGGACACCATCCGGCCCAGCCACGCGGCGAGCGCCACGACCAGCAGTGCGGCCAGCAGCAGTGGCAGGTTCGCGAGCAGGCGCGTGAAACGCTTGACGGTTTCGTCGTACACCGCATCGAAGCGACCGCGCACATCGGCCTCTTCGAACGCCTGCGCCGGGCTCGGCGGCAGGGTGTCGATTGCCTGGAGGCCGGCGGCCGTGCCAGAGTCGGGGGCTGCCGATGCGGCCTGCACTGCATTCGGCGTCGGGCTCGGTGCGGCCAGGTTCGGCCCGGCAAGGAGGCCGGCCACGAGCGCCAGTAACACGACGGCCGAGAGGCTGCGGAATCGCCCACGGCGGGGCGTCGGGGAGGCGGCGTAAGGGGATTCGGTCATCGCGTCATTGTGGACTCAGAACCACCAGGCGAATGCGAAGATCGCCAGCATCGAGATCGCCAGTGCGAGTTTCAGTGCCACGCCCAGTGCGATGCCCAGCCACGTGCCGATGCCAACTTTGGCCGCATGCCCGAGGCCGGCAGGATAGAGCGTGCGGCGGCTGATCAACTCGCCCACCACCGCGCCGACGAAAGGGCCGGCGAACAGGCCCGGTAGGCCGAAGAACAGACCGACGAAGGTGCCGATCACCGTGCCCAGCAGCGCCAGCGGACTCGCCCCAACGCGCTTGGCGCCGACCGCGGTGGCCCAGAAGTCCACCGCGAACGAGATGGCCGTCAGCAGCCCGAGCAGGACGAGCGGGGTTGCGCCCACGCGCTGGAAATCGTCCGCCCAAGCCGCCGCCAGCAGGCCGGCGAACACCAGCGGAAGACCAGGCAGGGCCGGCAATATGACGCCGGCCAGGCCGGCGGCGACCAGCAGGCCGGCGAGCAGGTACAGCGCCAGGCTCAGGTCCATATCCGCCCCCCTGGATGGGGGGCTGTGGGCGCCCGCAACGGGACTTTGGGGGGCGATTGCATTTTCATAAATGCCGGGTTACTTTGCAGCCGCTGTGTTTGTCAAGGTCACCGTGAATCGTGACCCTGCATCAAGTCGCTGGCTCGTTCCACCGGTCCGCTGCATCGTCGCACCCGTGTTCTCCTTGCAACCAGCCGCCCGACAGGCGTAATCGCTCGATACATCGAACAGTTTCAGGGAGAGAGAGCAACATGGCAGAGCGCGAAACCGGTACCGTGAAGTGGTTCAACGATGCCAAGGGATTCGGATTCATCAGCCGTGAAAGCGGCGAAGACGTTTTCGTGCATTTCCGCGCCATCCAGGGCACGGGCTTCAAGAGCCTGCAGGAAGGCCAGAAGGTCAGCTTCACCGTCGTCCAGGGCCAGAAGGGCCTGCAGGCCGACGCCGTGACGCCGCTCTGACCAGCTGCGACGCTTCAGGAAAAACCCGGCCATTGGCCGGGTTTTTTTATGTCTTCTTCCTAGTTGGGACATGCAGCCCCACTTCGGGTGGGCAGCGGCCTGCCAGCCGGAAGCCGCTCCTCCCTCGGTCAAGGCCGCTTCGCGGTCCGGCCACGCGAAGCACGCGTGGCGCTCGCATGGATGCGCGGCAGTGCCGCGCACGCCATCCATGCTCACCCTCTGCCTTGACTCGGGCGCGCGCCATCCATGGATGGCTGACCGAGCCGGGGAGCAATCCCCGGCTGGCGCGACGCTCGCTCCGAAGACGAGTGGCAGCGAGCGAGCAGATGCCAAGTGCATCCCAAGTCAGTAGGCGTAGGCGCGTCCGTTCTGGACGCGGACCGGGGAGCCTTCGCGGATGCCGTCCAGGTCGCCCTGGCTGAGCACGACTGTGCGGCCGTCCTGCATGCGCACATGCACATTGAAATGACGGGCGCCTTCGGCGCGGTTCTGGATCGCGTTGCCGGCGACCGCGCCACCGACGGCGCCCGCGCCGATCGCGACATTCCGGCGGCCGTGGCTGTCGGTGTTGTGCCGGGCAAGCTCCTTGGCGGCCACCGCGCCGACGATGCCGCCGATCAGCGGTCCAGCGACATTCGGGCCACGCTCGCCACCGACCACCTCGATGCGGGTTACGGTGCCGCAGTCGTAGCATTCACCGCGATAACCGCCGCCATACCCGTTGCCGTAGCCATCGTAACGGCCGTAATTGGAATAACCGGGCGAGGACGCACATCCGGCCAATGCCATTGAGACGGCGACAGCGGCGGTACCGATCAGACGAGAATTCATGGGATCTCCTAGCGCGAGCGGGCCCGCTGCCCGACGTCGCCAACGTAGTGGCGACGATGTGAATGACGCAGCAATTCGGTCGACTCGCCGCCGCGATCGGGACGGGCGTCCAGCCTCGATTCAGACCCGTATTCAGGACTCAGCGCAGATCCCGGTGGCACCCGCCGCAGGTCTCGCCGACCGCGTCGACCGCGACGCGCAATTGCGCGCAATCGGTCGGCGGCGTGGCCAGTGCCGCATCGAGCGCGCGCCGCGCCGCGTCGGCATGCGCGCTGAAACCGCGATGGTCGCGCAGGTCGGGAAACGCCGGTTCCAGATCATCAGACAACAGGCGTAGTGCACGCAGATGGGCTGCGCTGCCGGCCTGCGGGCAGCGGCCCGTGTCGACCGCTGCCTCCAGGCCGGCCATATGCGCCTGATAGAGCCGCATCAGCGCGCTGGGGTAGTGGTCCTGCCAATCGCGCCGGCTCTCGAGCGCGCGCAGCACGACGACGAGCGCGAATACCCCGACCACGAGGCCCAGGACGAACACCACCGCGTAGCGTGCGGCCGCCGACGGCGCCGTGCACGCGACAGGCGGGGGCTCGGGCATCGACATCCTGCGCTCCTGGTGGTGGCGAGAGGCGGCGCGACCTTAGCATGGCCGGCCGGCCGGACAGAGCGCCCGTTAGAATGCGCACCATGGACGAACACGCACGCGCACGCTTTGCCGGAATCGAACGCCTGTATGGGCAGGGCACGGTCGCGCGCCTGTTGCGCCGACACGTCGCGGTGGTCGGGCTGGGCGGGGTCGGCTCGTGGGTGGCAGAGGCGCTCGCGCGCAGCGGTGTCGGCACGCTGACGCTGATCGATGCCGACGATCTGTGCGTGTCCAATACCAATCGGCAGTTGCCGGCGCTTGAGGGTCAGTACGGACGCAACAAGGCCCAGGTCATGGCCGAGCGCTGTCTGGCCATCCACCCGGGCGCGACCGTGCATGCGCTGGAGGACTTCGTCACGCCGACCAATCTCGAGGCGATGCTGGGACGAGGCTACGATCTGGTGATCGATGCCTGCGACAGCTTCCGCAGCAAGGTCGAACTGATCGCCTGGTGTCGGCGACGCAAGCTGCCGGTGATCACGGTGGGCGCCGCCGGTGGCCGCATCGACCCGACGCTGGTGCGCGTGCGCGACCTGTCGCGGACCGAGCACGATGCGATGCTCGCGCTGATCCGCAAGAAGCTGCGCGCCGAGTTCAATTTCCCCAAGGGCCCCAAGCGCTATTTCGGGGTGCCGGCGATCTATTCGCTGGAGAACGTGCGCTACCCGCAGGCCGATGGCAGTGTCTGCGGCCTCCGTCCGCAGTTGGGGCCTGATGCCGCGCTCAATCTCGATTGCGGCAGCGGCCTGGGGGCGGCTACCCACATCACCGGTGCGTTCGCATTCGCCGCGGCCGGCAAGGCGCTCGAACTGCTGTTGCGGCCGGCGGCCGATGCCGCAGCCTGATCGACGCGGCGGCTAGAGCGGCGGTAGACCGAACAGCCGCGCGGCGTTGTCGCGCGTCTGCGCGGCCACGATCTCCGGGAGTTCGCCGCGCAGGCGCGCGACCGCTTCCACGACGTGCACCAGGCGCGCCGGCTCGTTGCGCTGGCCACGGTGACGGCTGTCGGGCTGGTCGGGCGCGTCGGTCTCGAGCAGCAGCTGTTCGATCGGCATCGTCGCGGCCACTCGGTGCAGGCGGCGGGCGCGGTCGTAGGTCAACGGGCCTCCGAGCCCGATCATGAAGCCGCGCTGCCACAGTTGGCGCGCCTGTTCGGCGCTGCCACCGAAGCTGTGCACCACGCCGCGCACGCCGTCGAACCGTTTGAGCGCCGCGATCACCGGATCGACCGCACGGCGCGCGTGCACGATCACCGGCAGGTCGTGGGCATGCGCCAGGCGCAACTGGCCCTCGAAGTAACGCGCCTGCGCCGCGTGGTCGAGCCCGTCGACGAAATGATCCAGGCCGCACTCGCCCACCGCCACCGGGCGCTCGCGCACGATCCACTCGTCCAATGCGTCCAGATCCTCGGGCTGGTGCTCGGCCAGAAACATCGGGTGCAGTCCGTAGGCGGGGAACAGGCCCGCGTCTGTGGCGCAGACAGCGCGCAAACCCGGCCATTCGGCGCGGGCGACGGCCGGCACCACCTGTTGCATGACGCCGGCTGCGCGCGCGCGCGCCAGCACCGCCGCGCGGTCGTCGTCAAACTCCGGGGCGTCGAGATGACAGTGGCTGTCGACCAGCATCAGGGCCGGCGCGCCTGGCCGTCGATCGGGGGGCGCGGATCGACGTTCGCCGGCGCAGCGGGGATGCGCTTGCGTCTGGCCAGGGCGACCGTCGCCAGCCCCAGTAGGACCTCGTCGATCAGGAGGATCGGATCGGGCACGACCAGATTGATCCCGAACAGCACGGCCACGACCACGAACAGCCGCGGGTGACTCAACCGGGACAGCCACGACACGAGCGGCACGGTGAAGGGACTGGGCATCGCGGGCCTCGCGAAGAGAGAAGAGATTTGATGCAGCACACGCTAGCACGGTGTGCGAACGCCCCGGTTTAGCGCCAGGTCAGCCTGAGCGGGCCGTGTGCGTGTGCCTGTTCAGCTTGGTAATGGTGCAATCACTGCCACGACGTACAGGCCGATGGCCGCAAGGAGATCCCGATGAAAAGCAACACGATCGCGATTGCGCTGGCTTCTCTGCTGGTAGGGGGCGTGGCCGTTGGCGCGTACCACAACAGCCGCGACGGGGCGGGCGCATCCTTCGCGGGCGACACTGCCGCAAGCGTCGAGGACAAGCGCGTCGAGGACAAGGATGAGAAGCTCGACTATGCCGAGGTGGTGGCGACGCACCCGGTCACCGAGACCGAAAAGCTCTACGCGACCGTGCTGGGCAGCGAGCCGATCCGCGAGACGATGACCTCGACCTCGCCGCGCGAGGTCTGCGAGGACGTGGTGGTCCAAGAGCGTCTGCCCGAGCGCGACGGCAACGTCGGTGGCACCGTGGTCGGTGCGCTGGTCGGCGGTCTGGTCGGCAATCAGGTCGGCGGCGGCAACGGCCGCAAGCTTGCGACGGCCGCCGGCGCGACCGCCGGTGGCTTCATCGGCAACCGGGTCGACCGCAACCATGTCGGCGGCCGCGTCGTCGAGCGTGTCGATCGCCAGTGCCGCACCGTGCAGGATTCCTCGCAGTCTTCGCGCGTGGTCGCCTACAACGTGACCTATCGCAACCCCGACGGCACCACCGGTTCGATGCGCACTGACAGCAAGCCGGGCAACCGGATCCTGCTGGGCGACCAGGAAAAGACGGTCGGCTACGACGTCACCTATCGCTATGAGGGTACCGAGCACACGCTGCGCATGCGGGAAGCTCCGGGCGAGCGCCTGCCGGTGCTCAACGGTCGGGTGATGACCGCAGCGCTCGACGACGCGCCCGAGCGCGGTTGAGCACGACGACATTGCTGTCTTGAAAGAAGGCCGGCGCATCGCCGGCCTTCTTGCGTCGGGGCCCCGCCGCCGCTGGCGTGCGGATCGCTACAATGGCCGGCATCCCGCCCAGACCGGACCGCCATGGCCCTGCATCCCTACGATCTGTACGACGTGCGCTCGCTGCTCGACGAAGATGAGCGCGCGGTCCAGGACGCCGTTGCCCGCTTCACCAACGAGCGCGTGCTGCCGATCATCGGCGGCTGCTTCGACGAGGGGCGGTTTCCGACCGAGCTGATCCCCGAAATGGCCGAGTTGGGCCTGCTGGGCGCCACGCTGCCGACCGAGTACGGCTGCTCTGGCCTCAACGCGGTCAGCTACGGCCTCATCTGCCAGGAGCTCGAGCGCGGCGACAGCGGCCTGCGCAGCTTCGCCAGCGTGCAGTCGTCGCTGTGCATGTATCCGATCTATGCCTACGGCAGCGAAGAACAGCGCCGCCGCTGGCTGCCCGACATGGCGGCCGGCCGGGTCATCGGCTGTTTCGGCCTGACCGAGCCCCACGGCGGCTCGGACCCGGCGAACATGAAGACCCATGCGCGCCGCGACGGCGGCGACTGGATCCTCAACGGCGCCAAGATGTGGATCACCAACGGCAACCTGGCCGACATCGCGATCGTCTGGGCCAAGACCGACGACGGCATCCAGGGCTTCGTCGTGGAGAAGGACTTCGCCGGCTTCTCCGCCCAGGAGATCAAGCACAAGATGAGCCTGCGCGCCTCGGTCACCAGCGCGCTGTACTTCGACGATGTGCGCGTGCCCGATGCCAACCGCCTGCCGAACGTCAAGGGACTCAAGGGCCCGCTGGGCTGCCTGACCCAGGCGCGCTACGGCATCACCTGGGGGCCGATCGGCGCGGCGATCGCGTGCCTGGACGAGGCGCTGGGCTATTCCAAGGAACGCATCCTGTTCGACCGCCCGGTGGCCGCGACCCAGAGCGCGCAGATCAAGCTCGCCGACTGGGCGCGCCGGATCACCAGCGCGCAACTGCTGTCGCTGCAACTCGGACGCCTGAAGGACGCCGGCAAGATGCAGCCGACCCAGGTCTCGCTGGCGAAGTGGAACAACTGCCGCATGGCGATCGACATCGCCCGCGAGGCGCGCGATCTGTTGGGCGGCGCCGGCATCACCACCGAGCATTCGCCGATCCGCCATGCGCTCAACCTCGAATCGGTCATCACCTACGAAGGCACCGAGACCGTGCACCAGCTCGTCGTGGGGCGCGAGTTGACCGGCATCAACGCGTTCTGACCATGCGCACGATTCGATCTCGCGAGTTCACCGCCGACCGCGCGTGGGGCGCGCTGGATGTCGCCGCCATCGAGGGCGCCACCGTCCGCCTGCACTGGACCGATCGTCCCTACCAATGGCACGTCAATGACGGCGAGGAAGTCTTCGCCGTACTCGATGGACGCGTGGAGATGCGCTATCGCCAGGGCGAGGCCGAGCACGCGGTCGTGTTGGAGGCCGGCGATCTGTTCCATGCCGGCGCGGGCGACGCGCATGTCGCCCATCCGATCGGCGAGGCCCGCATCCTCGTGATCGAGAAGGCCGGCAGTCTCTGAGACCTGCACGATGTCGACGATCCCTTCCTTCGCTGCTTCGCCGATCCTCGAAACCGACCGCCTGATCCTGCGCCTGCCCAAGGCCGAGGATTTCGACCGCTACGCCGAACTGCTGGCCGACGAGACCGCGGCGCGCTACATCGGCGGGTGCCAGCCGCGCGCGGCCGCATGGCGCAAGTTCTTGCAGCAGCCGGGCGCCTGGTTGCTGCAGGGCTTCGGTATGTTCTCGGTCGTCGATCGGGCGGGCGGGCGCTGGCTTGGTCAGCTTGGGCCGTGGCGCCCGGAGGGCTGGCCGGGCAACGAGATCGGCTACGCGTTCCATCCCGATGCCTGGGGCCAGGGCTACGCCGTGGAAGCGGCCGTGGCGGCCATCGACTGGGCGTTCTCGGCGCTGCACTGGGACGACATCATCCATTGCATCGACCCGGCGAACGTCGCGTCCCAGCAGGTCGCCCGACGTCTGGGATCGACCCGTCTGTGCTCCGGCCAGCTGCCGGCGCCAGTCGAGGACCTCCCCATCGACATCTGGGGCCAGACACGCGCGCAATGGCGCGAGCACCGAACGCGCTTCGCATGACCACCATTCACGGCTACTCGCCGTCCGGCAATTGCCACAAGCTGCGGCTGCTGCTCGAACAGCTCGGCCGGCCGTACCGCTGGATCGAGACCGACAGCAGCCGTGGCGCGACCCGTACCCCGGACTACCTCGCCAAGAATCCCAACGGCAAGGTGCCGATGCTGGAGCTCGACGACGGCCGGGTGCTGGTGGAGTCGAACGCGATCCTGCATTGGCTGGCGGAGGGCAGCGGGTTCGTGCCGGACGATGCCTGGCAACGGGCACAGGCGCTGTCGTGGATGTTCTTCGAGCAGTACAGCCACGAACCCTGTCTCGCCGTCGCCCGCTTCATCCGTGGCTGGACACCGCTCGATTCGCCGCGCCGTGCCGAACTGCCGCGCCTGCACGAACGCGGCGCTCAGGCGTTGGCGGTCATGGAGACGCACCTCTCGGCGCATCCCTGGTTCACCGGCCCGCGCTATGGCATTGCCGACATCGCGCTGTTTCCCTACACCGATGCGGCCGCAGACGGGGGATTCGACCTGTCGCCGTACCCGGCGCTGCGCGACTGGCTGGCCCGCGTGCGCGCGACGCCGCGGTTCGTCGCGATGCCGGCGCCCGCACCCGAACACGCCGCGTTGATCGCGGCCTCCCGCTAGCAGGCCCGACTGCATGTTCGCCACCGTCCCGACCCCGATCCCCGCCCGCATGAAGGGCCTCAACCGCGCCGAGATCTGCGACGCGAACTTCCAGCAGTTCGTCCGGGACTGGCGCGGCCCGGTGCGGACGCGCCCGGCCGATACCGAGGCGGTGCTGCCCGGCAGTGCCTTGGATGCGCGCGATTTTGTTGAATTGTTCGAGTCGCAGCTGATCAGCCGGCACCTGGACCTGATGGCGCGCGTGCTGCGCGTGCAGAACAAGGTCTTCTACACGATCGGGTCCAGCGGCCACGAAGGCAATGCGATGGTCGCGCGCCTGACCCGGCATACCGACCCCGCGTTCTTGCACTACCGCAGCGGCGGCTTCATGGCCGAGCGCTTCCGCAAGCTCCCCGGCATGGACCCGGTGATGGATTCGGCGCTGTCGTTCGCAGCCAGCCGCGAAGACCCCGCCAGCGGCGGTCGCCACAAGGTCTGGGGCAGCAAGCCGCTGTGGGTGCTGCCGCAGACCTCGACGATCGCCTCGCACTTGCCCAAGGCCTTCGGCACCGCGGTCGCGATCGAGCAGGCGCGGCGCATCGGCCACGCGCTGCCGGTGCCCGACGACAGCATCGTCGTGTGCTCGTTCGGCGATGCATCCAGCAACCACGCGACCGCGCAGACCGCCTTCAACGCTGCCGCCTGGACCGCCTATCAGAAGCTCCCGGCGCCGGTGCTGTTCGTCTGCGAAGACAACGGCATCGGCATCTCGGTCAAGACGCCCGACGGCTGGATCGCGCGCAACTTCGCCCAGCGCCCCGATCTGGATTACTTCGCCGCCGATGGCCTGGACCTGGCTGCGGGCTACGGCGAGGTCGAGCGCGCGGTCGCGCATTGCCGGCGCACGCGCCGGCCGACCTTTCTGCACCTGCGCACGACCCGGATCATGGGGCACGCGGGCACCGATTTCGAGATCGAGTGGCGTTCGCTCGAAGAGCTGTGCGCGGTCGAGGCGACCGATCCCCTGCTGCGGTCGGCGGCAATCGCGCTCGAGTCCGGCCTGCTGAGCGCCGATGCACTGCTGGCGCTGTACGAGGACACGCGCGCGCGCTGCTTCGCGGCCGCGCACGACGCCGACAGCCGGCCGCGGCTGGAAACGCTGGCCGAGGTCATGCAGCCGCTGGCCCCGTACTCGCCGGCCCAGGTCCAGGCCGAGGCCACGCGCTACGAGTACGCCGCCGCGCGCGCGGCCGTGTTCGGCGGCGAGGCCAAGCTGCCCGAGGCGCAACCGCCGCGGCACCTGGCGATCCAGATCAACCAGGCACTGCACGACCTGTTCGCCAAGTATCCAGAAGCGCTGCTGTTCGGCGAAGACGTCGCGCAGAAGGGCGGTGTGTACACCGTCACCAAGGGTCTGCAGAAGGCCTTCGGCCCGCGTCGGGTGTTCAATACCCTGCTCGATGAGACGATCGTGCTTGGGCTGGCGCAGGGCTACGCCAACATGGGGTTGCTGCCGCTGCCCGAGATCCAGTATCTGGCGTACTTCCATAACGCCGGCGACCAGATCCGCGGTGAGGCGGCGAGCCTGCAGTTCTTCAGTAACGGCCAGTACCGCAACCCGATGGTCATGCGCATCGCCTCGCTGGGGTATCAACGCGGCTTCGGCGGCCACTTCCACAACGACAACTCGATCACCGCGCTGCGCGACATCCCGGGACTCGTCGTCGGCTGCCCGTCGCGTGGCGACGACGCGGCGACGATGCTGCGCACGCTGGCCGCGTTGGCGAAGGTCGACGGCCGGGTCTGCGCGTTTCTCGAGCCGATCGCGCTGTACATGACCAAGGATCTCTACGAGGCCGGCGACGGTGGCTGGCTGACCGCGTATCCGCCGCCGGACCAGGCAATGGGCTTCGGCGAGGAGCGGGTATACGCGCCCGAGGCGACCGATCTGCTGGTGCTGACGTTCGGCAACGGCGTGCCGATGAGTCTGCGCGCGGCGCGCACGATCGAGGCCGAGCGCGGCTGGCGCGTGCGCGTGGTCGACCTGCGCTGGCTGTTGCCGCTCAACGAAGGGGCGATCGCCCGGCATGTGGCCGAATGCGAGCGGGTGCTGGTCGTCGACGAGGGGCGGCGCAGCGCCGGGGTGGGCGAGGGCATTGTGACCGCGATCACCGAAGCGGGCTTCGGCGACCGGCCGCTGCGCCGGGTGGTCGGCGCGGACACGTTCACGCCACTGGCCGGGGCCGCGTTCCTGGTGATCCCGTCGGAGGCCGACATCGTCGCCGCTGCGTCGGCGATGGCCTGACGCGAAAGGGCCGGCGAAATGCGCCGGCCCTCCTGGGGTTTGGTCCGATCAGTCCGCGAAGCGGGCCCGGACCTCGACGCGGCGGTTCGGCGCCAGACAGGCGATCAAGGCCTGGCCGCGCTCGCTGCGGCACTCGACCACCGGCTCCACATCGCCGCGCCCAACCGCGGTGATCCGGTCGGCGGGCACGCCGTGTTCGACCAGATACGCGCGGACCGCTTCGGCCCGCTGGTTGGATAGCCGCAGGTTGCCCTTGGCGTTGCCGATGCGGTCGCTGTGGCCGATGACGTGGACGATATCCAGCCGGTGCGCGTTTTCCGAGAGCCGGGCGGCGATCGCATCGAGCGCAGTGCGTCCATCCGGGCTGAGGTCGCGGATGCCGGCCTTGCCGAACGCGAACAGACCGTCTGCATCGAGCTTCTCGATAAAGGCGCTCGACGGTGCGGGCGGCTGCGGTGCCGGCGGCTGCGTCTTCGGTGTGGACGAGCAGGCCGCCAATGCGAGCGAAACAACGGACGCGGCGAAGGCCGCGGACAAGCGAGTGCGCTTCATGACATCCCCTTTGAGCTTTCCCGTTTCCCCTGCCGCCGGACCGCAGCCGGTCCGGCGACTGCTTCGACATTCCCCAACGCTTGCGCGCCCTGTCAGCGGCCGAGCATAGCAGTCGCGTCGGGCATGAAAAGGGGGGGCGGGGCGCTCAGCGCAGCAAGCCGTCGCACAGTGGTACGGCCGTCACTGGATACGCATCGACCGTCAGTGACGCAGGTCCCAGATCCAGCGGCAGCACCGCAAGCTGGACCTGCGTCGAAAGGGCGACGATCCGACCGACCGACGCGCCGTCGGCGGCGACGTCATGACCGGCCTGTGCGGTGTGGGCACCGTGCAGCGCGACCAGGCCGCGCTTGCTCTGGCCCAGGAAATGCGTCCGCGCCACGATCTCCTGGCCCGGGTAGCAGCCCTTCTTGACGCTGTAGGCCCGCAGGCGGTCAAGCGAGAGCTGCTGCGGCGTCCAGCGGTCGAACTCGCTGGCGGCCAAACGCGGCAGCCCGTGCGCCAGATCGATCGCGCGCCAGTGCGCATCGGCCTCGGCCTGCGGCGCAGCATCGGCTGCCGGCGTCGTGGCTGCGTCCGGCACAACCGGCTGCAGGCGCAAGGTGCGCGGCTGCGATGGCACGCCAAGGTCCAGTTCCGTCGCCTCGCCATCGAATGCGGCCCGAGCGCCTTGCGCGACCGCCGGGGCGGCAAACCGGCCGGTGGCGGTCGTGCCCGCCATCGCGATCGTGACCTTGCTGCGGAATACGAATCGTTTCAGCGCATCGGCGAACACGGCGGGATCGCCGTCGTGCAGGACCAGGTCGAGTGTCTGCGCGTCGCGGCGCAGCAGCGCGAAAAGCGCGACGAGGCGGCCCTTGGGCGTCAGCCAGCCGCTCCACTGCCACTGGCCATCAGCGAGCGCGGACACGTCGTTCATGAACTGGGCCTGTGCGAATGCGAGCGCATCGCGGCCCGACAGACGCAGCACATACAGGCCGGAGAGGGCGAAATCCGCGTCGGGTAGGGGATGTGGCTTGTTTACCATGGGTGTGGGAACTAAAATTGAACGAATGATCACCCCGGACATCATAGGCGACGACGCGGCAACGCCGCGGCCGGAACCGGCGGTCACGCCCGTTCCGGCACCCGAGCCGGAGCCAGCGGTCGAGATCGGGGGCCGTGACGGTCTCGATCCCACCCGTTATGGCGACTGGGAAAAGAACGGCCGCTGCATCGATTTCTGATCGCCGCCGCATCGCGTCGGCGCGAGCGGCCCTGTGTACCACCAGCCACGCGGCGCGACGCCGCCAGCGAGGAGACCAGCCAGCGATGGCACATCCCAACCGTCCTCTGTCGCCGCATCTGCAGGTCTATCGACCGCAGATGACCTCGACCATGTCCATCCTCCACCGTATCACCGGCGTTTCGTTGGCGGTCGGCGGCATTTCCCTGGTGTGGTGGCTGATGTCCATCGCCGCAGGCGGCGACGCCTACGCGTTCGCCTCCCGGCAATGGGCCTCGCCGATGGGGCTGATCTTCCTGTTCGGCTTCACGCTGGCGCTGATCTACCACCTGCTCAACGGCATCCGCCACCTGCTCTGGGATGCGGGGTGGGGCTTCGAGATTCCCAAGGCCTATGCCTCGGGCTACGCGGTGTTCGTGCTCGGTTTCCTGATCACCGGCATCATCTGGTTCTTCGGCCTGCGGGGTGCGGCATGAGCGGCGGCGGTGGAGAGACCTCGCGCGCAGTGCCGCTGCGCACGCCGGTCAAGCGCGCCCAGGGCCTGGGCTCGGGCAAGTCGGGTACGACGCACTTCTGGAAGCAGCGGGTCACCGCGATCATCCTGGTGCCGCTGGTCGTCTGGTTCGTGCTGACCCTGTTGTCGCTGGTCGGCGCGGAGCTGGAGACGGCACGCGCGATCATCGCCCGGCCGTGGAACGCGATCCTGTTCTCGATCTTCCTGGTCACGCTGTTCTGGCACGCCAAGCTCGGCCTGCAGGTCGTGATCGAGGACTACGTGCACAAGCGGTCCATCGAGCTGGCCCTCCAGCTGCTCGTGACCTTCCTCTGCGGGCTGGGCGCCATCGCCTCGCTGTACGCGATCGCCCGCATCGCCTTCACTGCCTGAGTCCGTGATGACCGCTTACCCGATTACCGAACACAAGTACGACATGATCGTCGTCGGCGCCGGTGGCGCCGGCCTGCGCGCGACCTTCGGCCTGGCCCACAAGGGCCTGCAGACCGCGTGCCTGACCAAGGTCTTCCCGACCCGCTCGCATACCGTCGCCGCCCAGGGTGGCATCTCGGCCGCGCTCGGCAACATGGGCGAGGACGACTGGCGCTTCCACTTCTACGACACCATCAAGGGGTCGGACTGGCTGGGCGATCAGGACGCCATCCAGTACATGTGCCGTGAGGCGATCCCGGCGATCATCGAGCTCGAGCACCAGGGCGTGCCGTTCTCGCGCACCCAGGAAGGCAAGATCTACCAGCGCCCGTTCGGCGGCATGACCACGCACTACGGCCAGGGCATCGCCCAGCGCACGTGCGCGGCCGCCGACCGCACCGGCCACGCCATCCTGCACACGCTCTACCAGCAGTCGCTCAAGCACGATGCGCGTTTCTTCGTGGAGTACTTCGCGCTCGATCTGATCATGGACGAGGAGGGCGCCTGCCGCGGTGTGCTCGCACTCGACATGGCCGAGGGCACGCTGCACCTGTTCCGCGCCCAGGGCGTGGTGCTGGCGACCGGCGGCTACGGACGCGCCTATTTCTCGGCGACCTCGGCGCACACCTGCACCGGCGACGGCGGCGGCATGGCGCTGCGCGCCGGTCTCGGCCTGCAGGATATGGAGTTCGTGCAGTTCCACCCGACCGGCATCTACGGCGCGGGCTGTCTGATCACCGAGGGCGTGCGCGGCGAAGGCGGCATTCTGCGCAACGCCAGCGGCGAGCGCTTCATGGAGCGCTACGCCCCCAACGCCAAGGACCTGGCCTCGCGCGACGTGGTCAGCCGTTCGATGACGATGGAGATCCGCGAGGGGCGCGGCGTCGGCGAGCACAAGGACCACATCCATCTCGACCTGACCCATCTGGACCCGGCCGACATCCACAAGAAGCTGCCCGGCATCGCCGAGAGCGCGCGGATCTTCGCCGGCGTCGACGTGGAGAAGCAGCCGATCCCGGTGATCCCGACCGTGCACTACAACATGGGCGGCATCCCGACCAACTATCACGGCGAAGTCGTGCAGTTGAAGGACGGCAACCCGGATGCGGTCGTGCCCGGCCTGTACGCGATCGGCGAAGCGGCCTGCGTGTCGGTGCACGGCGCCAACCGCCTGGGCTCCAACTCGCTGCTCGACCTGGTGGTGTTCGGCCGCGCGGTGGCCAACCGCTGCGCGGAGACGATCCAGCCCGACGCGCGCCACAAGCCTCTGCCGGCCGATGCCTGCGACAAGTCGCTGGCGCGCCTGGACAAGCTGCGCAATGCCAAGGGCGACACCGCGACTGCGGTGATCCGCGACCGCATGCAGCGCACGATGCAGAACGACGCGGCGGTGTTTCGCACCAGCGAGACGCTCAAGCAGGGCGTGGACAAGATCCGCGAGATCCACGCCTCGTTCGCCGACGTCAAGGTCAGCGACCGCTCGCTGGTCTGGAACTCGGATCTGATCGAGACGCTGGAACTGGAGAATCTGCTGGGCCAAGCGCTGGTGACGATCGTCTCGGCCGAGAACCGCAAGGAATCGCGCGGCGCGCACGCCCACGAGGATTACCCGGACCGCGACGACGAGCACTGGCACAAGCACACCCTGTGCTGGGCGGACGAGGCCGGCAACACGAAGATCGACTATCGTCCGGTGCATATGTACACGCTCGACGACGAAGTCGAAGTCGTGCCCCCCAAAGCACGCGTCTACTGAGCCGGGAGACCCCACATGGCCGAATTCACGCTCCCGAAGAACTCCAAGATCAAGAAGGGCCGGCACTTCCCGGCCGCGCCGGGCGCCAAGCGCACGCGCACGTTCAAGATCTATCGCTGGAATCCCGATTCCGGCGAGAACCCCAGCACCGACACCTACGAGCTCGACCTCGACAAGTGCGGGCCGATGGTCCTGGACGCGCTGATCAAGATCAAGAACGAGATCGATCCGACGCTGACGTTCCGTCGCTCGTGCCGCGAGGGCATCTGCGGCTCGTGCGCGATGAACATCGACGGCACTAACACGCTGGCGTGTACGCGCGCGATCGACGACTGCAAGAAGAGCGAGGTGCCGATCTACCCGCTGCCGCATATGAGTGTGGTCAAGGATCTGGTGCCCGACCTCACGCACTTCTATGCGCAGTACGCGTCGATCCAGCCGTGGATCCGCACCCAGACGGCAGCGCCGGATCGCGAGCGGCTGCAGTCGCCCGAGGACCGCGACAAGCTCGATGGCCTCTATGAGTGCATCCTGTGCGCATGCTGCTCGACCAGCTGCCCGAGCTACTGGTGGAACGGCGAACGCTATCTGGGGCCGGCGATCCTGCTCCAAGCCTATCGCTGGATCATCGACAGCCGCGACGAGGACACCGGCGCGCGCCTGGATGACCTGGAAGATCCGTTCAAGCTCTACCGCTGCCACACGATCATGAACTGCGCGCGGACCTGCCCCAAGGGGCTGAACCCGGCCCAGGCGATCGGCCAGATCAAGCAACTGATGCTCGCACGACGTGGGTGAGCGAGCGCGCCAAGCCGACGCATCCGCGTCGGCTGCGCTCGCGAACGCCCGCACACGGATGTGCGGGCCGGTCTCACCGGAGCCGGCACTGCCACGCCATGTACGGCGCCGAACAAGCCTGATGCGTCATGAGCGCCAAGCCGACGCATCCGCGTCGGCTGCGCTCGCGAACGCCCGCACACGGATGTGCGGGCCGGTCTCACCGGAGCCGGCACTGCCACGCCATGGACGGCGCCGAACAAGCCTGATGCGTCATGAGCGCCAAGCCGACGCATCCGCGTCGGCTGCGCTCGCGAACGCCCGCACACGGATGTGCGGGCCGGTCTCTCCGGAGTCGGCAGTGCGCCGCCATGGATGGCATAGAACATCCCCAATGATGTGGAAGCGCCAAGCCGACGCATCCGCATCGGCCGCAGCCGCGAACGCCCGCACCCAGAACGCACGCCCGTGACCGATCACGACGACACCACCGAACTGCGGCGCCTGCGCTGGCGCAGCCGCCGCGGCATGCGCGAGCTCGATCGGCTGTTCGAGCGCTGGCTTGATCGGTGTTGGGCGACATCCTCTGAAAGCGAGCGGGATGTTTTCCGACGGCTGCTCGAATGCGAGGACGATAGGCTCTGGAAGTGGTTCCTCGGCCATGAGCGGTCGCCCGATGCGCAACTCGACGCCCTCGTCCAATCCATCCGCGCGCTGCCGCCCGATCCCTGAGCCGGCTCGGCTGCACTGGCGGCCGTCGCGTCTGCTGATCGCTGCGTTGGGCCTGCTCACGCTCGCCGCCTGCGGCGCCTTGCGGCTGTCCGAACTGCAGGGCCCGATCGCCTGGCTCGGCATCGCCTGCGTCCTGGCCAGCGGCCTGCGCACGATCCTGCGCACCGCACGACAGCCGCCGCATCGCATCGTCGTGCAGGCGGCGGGTCAGGTGCTGCTCGATGGGCGGGCACTCGAGGCCCCGCGCCTGCATTGGCGGGGGCCGATCGTCCGTCTGACCTGGCGCGAGGGCCGGCGCACGCACAGACTGCTGTGGTGGCCCGATACCCTGCCGGCACCGCGGCGCCGTGAACTGCGTCTGGCTACAGCGATGCGTCCGCTGCCACGCGCAGCGGAATCGATGGCACCATAGCCGCTGCCCGGCGGGACGGGCACGGCGATCGCGCCATCGCCAACGACCCGCATCCATCGACGGACGCCCATGCTCAGACCCATTCCCGCCGCCATTGGCCTGCGTTATCTCCGGGCGAAACGGCGCAACGGCTTCATCTCCTTCATTTCGCTGGCCTCGATTTTCGCGATCGCGATCGGCGTCACCGTGCTGATCACGACCCTGGCGGTGATGAGCGGTTTCCAGAAGGAAATCCGCGACCGCATGCTCGGCATGGTCGCGCACGCGACCATCAGCGCCGAGGGCGACACACTGCACAACTGGGCACGCGCGGTCGATGTCGCGCGCGAGGATCCACGCGTGGCCGGCGCGGCGCCGTACATCGACACGCAGGCGCTGCTGCGCGGCCGCCGCAACGAGCCGGCCGCGGTGCGTGCGATCTCGCCCGAGGACGAGGGCCAGGTCTCCGACCTCACCACCTCGATGGTGGTCGGCCAACTGTCGGACCTGCAGCCGGGCAGCTTCAACATCGTGCTCGGCCGCGAACTTGCGCTGTGGCTCGGCGTCGGCGTCGGCGACAGCGTCATCGTGACCACCGATTTTCAGGTCACGCCGATGGGCGCGGTGCCGCAGCTCAAGCGCTTCACCGTCAGCGGTCTGTTCGAGGCCGGTTACCAGGATTTCGATCGCCGGCTGGCGGTGGTCAACCTGCAGGACGCGCAGCGGCTGCTGCGCATCGGCGACGGCGTGACCGGCGTGCGCCTGAAACTGCACGACATGGATCTCGCCCAGCAGGTCACCCGTGACCTCGTGCACAGGCTGGGCGGGGTCTACCGGGTCAGCGACTGGAGCAGCGAGAACGCCAACATGTTCCGGGCGCTGAAGCTCGAGAAGACGATGATCGGCATCCTTTTGTCGCTGATCATCCTGATGGGCGCGTTCTCGCTGTTGAACTCGCAAGTCATGCTGGTCACCGACAAGCATGCCGACATCGCGATCCTGCGCACGCTGGGTCTGACCCCGCGCGGAGTCATGCAGGTGTTCATGGTGCAGGGCACGATGATCGGCGTCATCGGGACGGTGCTCGGGGTCTGCGGCGGCCTGCTGCTGACCTTCAATCTCGAACACATCCTGCGCGCCCTCGAGCGCCTGTTCGGCGTGGTGCTGATGCCAGAAGACGTCTACTACGTCACCGGCCTGCCGATCGACCTGCAGGCCAGCGACGTGACGATGATCGGCGTGATCGCATTGCTGATGGCGTTCCTGGCCACCCTGTATCCGGCATGGCGCGCGGCGCGCACCGCACCGGCGGAGGCGCTGCGTTATGAGTGAGAACCCGCAAACAGCCGGTACCGTCGTGTTGGCGGCCGAAGGCCTGGGCAAGACCTACGCCGAAGGCAAGCTGCATACGCCGGTCTTCGACGGGCTCGACTTCGCCGTGCAGGCGGGCGAGACCGTCGCCATCCTCGGTGCCTCGGGCGCCGGCAAGAGCACGCTGCTGCACCTGCTTGGTGGGCTCGATGTGCCGAGCGCGGGCGAGGTGTTCGTCACCGGGCAGCAGATGAGCGCGCTGTCGAATGCGGCTCGCGGCACCTTGCGCAACCGTGCGCTCGGCTTCGTCTACCAGTTCCATCACCTGCTGCCCGAATTCACCGCGCTGGAGAACGTGATGTTGCCGGCGCTGCTCAACGGCGCCAGCGACAGCGATGCGACCACGCGTGCGCGCGGCCTGCTGGAGACGGTCGGGCTCGGCCACCGGCTCGGTCACAAGCCGGGCGAGCTGTCGGGGGGCGAGCGCCAGCGCGCGGCCGTTGCGCGGGCGCTGGTCAACAAGCCGGCCTGCGTGCTGGGCGACGAACCCACCGGCAATCTCGACGAGCGCACCGCCGCGACCGTGTTCGAGCTGATGCTGGAGATGAACCGCGCGCAGCGCACAAGCCTGGTGCTGGTGACCCACGACCGCCGGCTGGCGCGCAAGCTCGACCGGGTGATGGAACTGCACCAGGGCAAGCTGCGCGAGGTCGCGCGCGACGACGTCTGAGGGCGAACCGCGCGCCTCGCTTGGCGGCGCTGCCCAGCTGCCCGAAGTCCGCGCTACTCGCTGGGCTTGGCCGCCTCGGTCGGGCGCTGGGAGGCGGCGCGGCGCGCGAGCACCGCTTCGCGATGGGCGATGTAGCCGTTGGCGCCGAACACGATTGCCGCGCCGATCATCGTCCACAGGTCGACCGTCTCGTCGAACAACCACCAGCCGAACAGCACCACGATCGGCAACTGCACGAAGCTGATCGGCTGCAGGGCCGAGACCTCGCCCAGGCGCAGCGCGCGCGTCCACAGCCACTGGCCGAGCGTGCCCAGCACGCCGGTGGCGATCAGCCACAGCCAGGTCACCGGACCGGGCCACACCCACTGGAACAGCGCCGGCACCAGCGACAGCGGCACCCACAGCAGATAGGTGTAGAAGACGATCGTGTCGGGCGGATCGATCTTCGACAGCTGCTTCATCTGGATCGCGACCAGCGCCGCGAGCAGGGCGCCGAGCACCGGGATCAGCATCGGCAGTGAGAACGCCACGCCCGGGCGCAGGATCACCAGCACGCCGACGAAGCCTGCCGACACCGCCATCCAGCGCCGCACGCGCACGATCTCGCCCAGCCACAGCACCGCGGCGATGGTCGCGAACAACGGCGCGGCATACGACAGCGAGATCGCCTGCGACAGTGGCAGGTGGCCGATCGCCCAGAACGCGCACAGCATCGAGCCCAGACCGACGAGCGTACGCACCAGGTAGCGGCCGAGATGGTGCGTGCGCGGCAGTCCGCCGCCGGCGCGCAGCAGGATCGGCAACAGTGCGAGCAGGCCGAAGAAGTTGCGGAAGAACGCGACCTCGGTCGTCGGGATGGTCGCCGACGCGAAGCGGATCGTGATCGCCATCAGCGCGAATGCCGACGTGCTGCCGAGCATCAGCAGTGCGGCCTGCCCGGATGCCGAGGTCGGCTGCCAGCGTCGCGTCAGGCCGCTCACCAGGTCGCCCCTACGATGCGTGGCTCGGGGGCCAGGTCCACGCCGAAGCGGGCGCGCACCGACGCGGCGATGCGCCGCGCCAGCGCCAGCAGGTCGCGGCCGTGCGCGTTGCCATGATTGACCAGCACCAGGGCGTGCCCGGCCGAGACGCCGGCATCGCCATCGCGATGGCCTTTCCAGCCACAGCGGTCGATCAACCACGCGGCCGAAAGCTTGCAGCGCGCGCCGTCGACCGGAAACACCGGCAGCTCGGGATGCGTCTCGCGCAGCGCAGCGGCGATCGCGGCGTCGATAATCGGGTTCTTGAAGAAGCTGCCGGCGTTGCCGATCACGGCCGGGTCGGGCAGCTTGCTGCGGCGGATCGCGATCACCGCGTCGGCGACATCGGACGGCGTCGGCGCGGTGATGCCACGCGCGGCGAGTGCGTCGCGGATGCCGGCATAGTCGAGCACCGGTGCGGCGCGGCGCGAAAGCGCGAAGGTGACCGCGGTGACGATCCAGCGCTCGGGCGTCTGCTTGAACACGCTGTCGCGGTAGCCGAAGCCGCAGGCCGCTGCGTCGAGCGCGACCAGGGCACCGCGGGTGCGGTCGAAGGCCTCGACCGCATGGATGCGGTCAGCGACCTCGACACCGTAGGCGCCGATGTTCTGGATCGGCGCCGCGCCCACAGTGCCGGGGATCAACGCGAGATTTTCCAGGCCGCCCAGCCCTTGAGCCAGGGACCACATCACCACATCGTGCCAGGACGCGCCGGCAGCAACGCGGACCTGCGCCTGGACGCTGTCATCGGCGACGAGCGCCCGGCGGGTGTCGACGATCGCCAGCGCCGTGTCGACATCGTCGACGAACAGCAGATTGCTGCCACCACCGAGCACTAGTGGTGGCATCTCGCCGAGTGCGTCGAGCGCCTGCGGCAACATCGCGGCATCGCCGACCTCGAGCAGCCGACGCGCCTGCGCCGGGACGCCGAAGGTGTTGCGGGGGCGCAGGTCGACGCGTTCGCGCAGATCGAACGGGGCGGACATCGGCGGCTCAGCGCTCCGGGGCAAGGCTGCGGTCGGCGGTATCGCGGCGCGCGCGGATCGCCTCCACGCAGTCGCCGACCAGGGCCGGCCCGCGATAGACCAGGCCCGAGTAGACCTGGACCAGTGACGCACCGGCCGCGATCTTGGTGGCGGCGTCGGCGCCGCAGACGATGCCGCCCACGCCGATCAGCGGGATGGTCGCGGGCAGTTGCGCACGCAGCCTGCGCAGCACCGTGGTGGCCCGGTCCATCAACGGTGCACCGGACAGGCCACCGGCCTGCGCGGCGGTCGCATCGGCTTCGACGCCGGTGCGTGCGATGGTGGTATTGGTCGCGATGACGCCATCCACCGCCAGGTCGCCGAAGACCCGGGCCGCGGCCTCGATGCCGCCGTCGTCGAGGTCGGGGGCGATCTTTACCAGCACCGGCACGCGTCGCCCGTGCTGGGCGGCCAGCCGCTCCTGCGCCTCGCGCAGGCTGCCGATCAGGCGCTGCAGGGCCTGCGCTTCCTGCAGGTCGCGCAGCCCCGCGGTATTGGGCGAGGAAATGTTGACGGTGACGTAGTCGGCCAGCGCATAGACCCGCGCCAGACAATGCAGGTAGTCGTCGGCGGCCGCGTCGTTGGGAGTGTCCTTGTTCTTGCCGATGTTGATGCCGAGCACGCCCTTGCGGCGCGCGCGCTCGACATTGGCGACCAGCGCATCGACCCCGGCATTGTTGAAGCCCAACCGGTTGATCACCGCGCGATGCTGCGGCAGCCGGAACATCCGCGGCTTCGGATTGCCCGCCTGCGGGCGCGGGGTCACCGTGCCGATCTCGACGAAGCCGAACCCCAGCGCGAACAGCGCATCGATGTGCGCGCCGTTCTTGTCCAGCCCGGCGGCCAGGCCAACGGGATTGGGGAAGCGCAGGCCGAACGCCTCGGTCGGCAGCGGCGCCGGCGCACCGCCGAGCATCGACGACAGGCCGGCGCGGTGTGCGGCATCGAGCGCGGCCAGCGTCAGATGGTGGGCGCGTTCGGCATCGAGCCGGAACAGCAGCGGTCGGGCGAGTCCGTACACCTCAGCTCGCCGTCCCGAGCCAGAACAGGCCGCCGAAGAACAGCATCAGCACCACGATGCCGACGACCGTCGCGACGAACTGCACATAGCCCAGCACCAGCCCGGCCACGGCCATGCCGTCGCCGTCGAGCTCGGGCGTGCGGCGGATTTCCGCGCGCGCCAGATGGCCGGTGATCACCGCCACCAGGCTGCCCAGCCAAGGCAGCAGGCTCCAGCCCAACAGGCCGCAGACCAGGCTGGTGACCGCCAGGGCGCTGGTTCGTCTCACAGGTCGAACTTGATGCCCTGGGCCAGGGGCAGGGCGTCGGAGTAGTTGATGGTGTTGGTCTGCCGGCGCATGTAGGCGCGCCAGGCATCTGAGCCCGACTCGCGGCCGCCGCCGGTTTCCTTCTCGCCGCCGAACGCGCCGCCGATCTCGGCACCGGACGTGCCGATGTTGACGTTGGCGATGCCGCAGTCCGAACCGCGCGCCGAGAGGAAGCGCTCGGAGGCCTTGAGGTCGTTGGTGAAGATTGCCGACGACAGGCCCTGCGGCACGTCGTTCTGCATGTCGATCGCCTCGTCGAGATTCTCGTACTTCATCACGTAGAGGATCGGCGCGAAGGTCTCGGCCTGCACCACCTCGGCATCGTTCGACAGGCCGGTGATGAGGGTCGGCAGCACGAAGAAGCCCTTGCGGTCGTCGAGCGCCTTGCCGCCGCTCTCGATCGTGCCGCCGGCGGCCTTGGCCTTCTCGATCGCGGCCAGGTAGGCGTCCACCGCGTCGCGCGAGTTCAGCGGCCCCATCAGGTTGGCCGCATCGGTGGGGTCGCCGATCCGCGATTCGACCTGGGCGTAAGCGGTCTTGAGCTTGGCCAGCACGTCGTCGAAGATCGAGGCGTGCACGAACAGCCGGCGCGTGGTCGTGCAGCGCTGGCCGGCGGTGCCGACCGCACCGAACACGATCGCCGGGATCGCCAGCTTCAGGTCGGCGGTCGGGTCGACAATGATCGCGTTGTTGCCGCCCAGCTCGAGCAGCGAACGCCCCATGCGACGCGCGACGCGCTCGCCGACATGGCGGCCGACCCGCGTCGAGCCGGTGAAGCTGACCAGCGCGATGCGCTTGTCGTCGACGAACGCCTGGGCGAGATCGCTGCCGGCGTCATTGAACAGGAAGAAGATGTCCGGGAACCCGCCGGCCCGCAGCGCCTCGTTGCAGATCTTCATCGAGGCGATCGCCGACAGCGGCGTCTTCGGTGACGGCTTCCAGATCGTGACGTTGCCGCAGACCGCGGCGACGAAGCTGTTCCAGGCCCAGACCGCGACCGGGAAGTTGAACGCGCTGATCACGCCGACCAGACCCAGCGGATGCCACTGCTCGTACATGCGATGGCCGGGGCGCTCGGAATGCATAGTCAGGCCGTAGAGCTGGCGCGACAGACCGACGGCGAACTCGCCGATGTCGATCATCTCCTGCACTTCGCCGTCGCCTTCGGGCTTGGACTTGCCCATCTCCAGCGCGACCAGCGAGCCGAGCGCGTCCTTGTGCGTGCGCAGCGCCTCGGCGCACAGCCGGATCGCCTCGCCGCGGCGCGGCGCCGGCGTCGTGCGCCATTCGCGGAATGCGGCCTGGGCGCGGGTCACGATGGTCTCGTAGTTGGCTTGCGAGGTCGCCAGTACCTGCGCCAGCGACTCGCCACTGGCCGGGTTCACCGGGGTCAGCGTGCCGGCACCGGTATCGCGGGCCCATTCGTTGTTGCCGAGATAGGTGCCCGATTCGGTGGTCTCGAGGCCGAGCGCGGTAAGGACGGGATGGGACATCGCGAAAAACTCCTGGTGTGCGCCGGCGCCGCAGGGCGGCGCTGGCCAAGAAGGGGGTGCGACGCGGCAGGACAGCCGCTGGGGGATGGTCGCGGACCTGGCGACCCCGGCACGATTCGAACGTGCGACCTTCCCCTTAGGAGGGGGATGCTCTATCCAGCTGAGCTACGGGGCCATCGGGGTATTGTAGGTCACCTGTGCGCACGGTGTGCTGGACGACGACCTTCCAGACGTGGCGGATGCGCGATCGCAAGCGTCGTCTGCGAAGGCAGTGAGCCGCCATAGGATGGCGCGGTTGCCATGCGTCGTCGGCCATTCACCGCCGCTCAATGGAAATCGCGTGAGGGCAGCGGCATCGTGCCGAGCAGGTCGCTGAGGTCGTGCAGGTCGCCGGCGATGAGGTGGGCGACCCCGTCGACCCGCTCCCAGCGGCCGCGCACGGCGAGCAGGCGGGATTCGAGCAGGGCGCGCCGGCGGCGGATCGCCAGGTGCGACCAGACGATGACGTTGATCATGCCGGTCTCGTCCTCGAGCGTGACGAAAATCGTGCCCTTGGCCGTGGCCGGGCGCTGGCGCTGGGTCACCAAACCGGCGACATGCACGCCGCTGCCGTGGCGCCGGGCCTGCAACTCGCGCAGGCCGATGATCCGGCGCGCGGCCATCTGTGGGCGCAGCAGTGCCATCGGATGCGGGCCCAGGCTCAGGCCCAGGGCGCGGTAGTCGGACAGGATCTCTTCGCCGGCGGCGGGCGCGGGCAGGGCGACCGCGGTCTCGTCGGGGCTGCCGGGCAGCAGCGGTCGCCGCTGCTCGATACCAGCCACCGCCCAGCGCGCGGCATTGCGGTGGCCGGCCAGGCTGCGCAGCGCATCGGCCTCGGCCAGCGCCTGGCGCGCCTTGGTATCGAGGCCGGCGCGCAGGACCAGATCGGCGATGTCGGCGAACGGGCGGCGCGCGCGTTCGGCGACGATGCGGTGCGCGGCCGTCTCGGGCAGCCCCGTCACCAGGCGCAGGCCGAGCCGGATTGCCGGTTGAATGCCCGGATCGGCTTCGCTGTGCCAGGGCCGGCCACCGACCAGGGTGCTGTCGTAGTCGCTGTGCAGCACGTCGACCGGCAGCACCTCGACGCGTGCGCGTTGCGCGCTGCCGCGGCTGGCGTCCTGCACGATCTGGCTGGGCGAGTAGAAGCCCATCGGCTGGGCGTTGAGCAGGCCGCAGGCGAATGCGGCCGGCTCGTGGCGCTTGAGCCAGCAACTGGCGTAGACCAGCTTGGCGAACGAGGCCGCGTGGCTCTGCGGAAAGCCGTAGGAGCCGAAGCCCTTGATCTGGTCGAAGATCTGGTCGATGAACTCCTGCGAGTAGTCCTTCGCCAGCATGCGCTCGCGCACCCGCACCCGGTGCTGCTCCATGTCGCCGCCGCGCCGCCAGGCCGCCATCGAGCGCCGCAGGTGGTCGGCCTCGCTGTCGGTGTAGTTGGCCGCCTTCATCAGCAGTTCCATGACCTGCTCCTGGAACAGCGGCACGCCGAGCGTGGGTTCGAGGATGCTGCGGATCTCGTCGTTGGGATAGTCGACCGCTTCGCGGCCCTGCCGCCGGCGCAGATAGGGATGCACCATGTCGCCCTGGATCGGGCCGGGGCGCACGATCGCCACTTCCACCACCAGATCGTAAAAGCGCGCCGGCTTGAGGCGCGGCAGCATCGCCATCTGTGCGCGCGATTCGATCTGGAACACGCCGACGGTGTCGGCAATCTGGATCATTCGGTAGGTCGCCTCGTCCTCACGGGGCAGGGTCGCGAGCGCGAAGTCCCGCCCGCGATGGCCGCGCACCAAGTCCAGCGTCTTGCGGATGCAGGTCAGCATGCCCAGGGCGAGGCAGTCGACCTTGAGCAACTGCATCGTTTCCAGATCGTCCTTCTCCCACTGGATGATCGTGCGGTCGGCCATCGCCGCGTTCTCGACCGGGACCAGATGCGAGAGCGGGGCATCGGAAATGACGAAACCGCCGACGTGCTGCGACAGGTGCCGCGGATGGCCGCGCAATCCCTCGGTCACCAGCAGGATCTTGCGGATCAGCGGGTTGTGCAGGTCAAAGCCCGCCTCGGTGATGCGCTGCTCCATCGGGGTGTCGCCGTTGCCCCAGCCGTAGCAGGTGGCCAGCAGCGCGATCTGGTCGTCGGGCAGGCCGAAGGCCTTGGCGACGTCGCGCACCGCGCTCTTGCCGCGGTAGCTGATCACCGTCGCGGCGAGTGCCGCCCGCTCGCGGCCGTACTTGGCGTAGACATACTGGATGACCTCCTCGCGCCGCTGGTGCTCGAAGTCGACGTCGATGTCGGGCGGCTCGTCGCGCTGTTCGGACAGAAAGCGCGCCATCAGCAGCCGGGTCTCGTCAGGGTTCACCGCGGTGATGCCGAGCGCGTAGCAGACCGCCGAGTTCGCCGACGAGCCGCGGCCCTGGCACAGGATCTCCTGCTTGCGGGCGAAGGCGACGATGTCGGCCACGGTCAGGAAGAAGGCCTCGTAGCCCTTTTTGGCGATCAGCGCGAGCTCGAATTCGATCAGCTCGCGCACCTGGGGCGTGGGCCCGTCGGGCCAACGCTCGACGATGCCGCGCTCGGTCAGTACCCGCAGCCAGGTGGTCGGGGTGTAGCCGTCGGGGACGAGCTCGACCGGGTAGTCGTAGCGGATGCTGCGCAGGTTGAAGCTGCAGCGCGCCGCCAACGCCGCGGCCGCCTCCATCAGCGCAGGCCCGTAGATGTTGCCCAGTGCGCGCCGGGTACGCAGGTGGCGCTCGCCGTTGCGGAACAGGTGCGCGCCGCAATCGGCCAGCGGGGTGTTGTGGGCGATCGCGGTGAGGGTGTCTTGCAGCATGCGTTCGCGCCGGGTGGCCATGTGCACGTCGCCACTGGCCAGCGCCGGCAGCCCAAGCGTGCGCGCCAATGCCAGCAGCGCGCCCAGGCGCGCGGCGTCGTCGCATTCGCGGTGCAGCTCCACGGCCAGATACACGCGCGCACCGAACAGGCCGTGCAGCCAGCGGCCCTCGTCCGGATCGGGCGTCTCGCCCGGCAGCCACAGCGCGAACAGCCCATCGGGATCGCCCTGCAGCACGGCGGCCATATCCTCGCGCGTGAGCCGATAGTGGCCCTTGGCGGCGGCACGGCGCGCCCGGGTGATCAGTGCACACAGCCTGCGGTAGCCGGCGATTGTCTCGACCAGCAGCACGCAGCGCAGGCCGTCGACGAGCCGGAACTCGCTGCCGACGATCAGCTTGAGCCCGGTGCCTTCGGAGGCTTCGAGCGCGCGCACGATCCCGGCCAGTGAGCACTCGTCGGTAATCGCCAACGCCTCGTAGCCGCAATGCGCCGCACGCTGGAACAACTGCTCGGCATCGGAGGCACCGCGCAGGAACGAGAAATCCGACAGGCAGTGCAATTCCGCGTACGGCGGCGATCCGGCATCGCGCGCATCGGGAGCGACCGCGTCGTTGGCCGCCTCGCGCAACCGGTGCGCGACCGTCCAGGCCCGTGGCGCTTGGCCGCCGGGCGTGTCGCGGTCGACGCCGTCGATCGTGCTCATCGCAGCCGTTCCGCAGGCGTTGCAACCGGCCCGCGCGCGCCGGTCACGCGAACCACCCGTGCAGCATCCAGCCGTCGCGTTCGCCGACCGGCACGAAGGCCCAGGCGCGCTGCCCGTTCGAGGTCTCGACGCAGTAGTAGTCCCGGCGCGCGTCGCCATCGTCCCACCAGCCGCTTTCCAGCCGTTCGGGCCCCGACAGCACGCGCAGCCGCGGGTCGCGCAGCGGGACCGGCTCGGGCAACAGCCACGCCGGGCGCGGCGGCCGGGGCGGAGCGGCTTCGATGGCGGCGTCGTCGCCGGACACGCGTCGCCACGCGCGTTCGGGACGCGGATCGCCGGCCGGGGCGACGCGATGCACGGCCTCGTCGCCGAGTCGCGCGCGCAGGCGCTCGCGCAGTTGTGGCCAGTCCACGGACTGCTGCGGACGCGGATCGAACAGGTCGCGGCTGGCCGGCACGAACGGCGGCAACTGGCGGGCGACCAGCCCCAGCGCGACGACCGGGCGGTCGACCCCGGTGCGCTCGAGCCGGCTGCGCGCCAGTTCGAACAGCAGCGCCGGGTCGCGCTCGGGCGCGAGCAGGCCGACCTCGACATCGGTGTGGCCGCTGGCGTGCTCGAGCCGCAGCGTGAAGCGCTGCACGCCGCCGTCGCGGATCGACAGATAGGTCGCCAGATCGCCGATCAGCCGGCGCAGCGGGAACAGCAGCGCGGTGTGGCTCTCGACCTCGTAGCCCAGCTCGACGCGGGCATCGAAGCGGTCGGGCGGGGCATAGCAGTCGAGCGGGTCGTCGACGTCGCCATAGAGTCGGTCGAGGTGGTCGAGCACCGCGACCCCGCAACGGCGCCGCAGCGCATCGCGCGGCAAGCCGCGCACGTCGGCCAGGTGGCGCAGGCCCATGCGGTGCAGGCGCTCGCCGGCGTCGTCGGGCAGCGCCGCGCGCCGGATCGGGGCGCGGTCGAGCAGGGCCCGCAGTGCGCCCGGCTCGGTCACCGCCAGGCCGTCGCGCAGTCCGGCGAGCACGTGCGCCGCACGCGGCGTCGGCGCCAGCGCGATGCGGTGCCGGAAGCCGAGCGTGTCGAGCTCCTGGCGCAGCCGGTGTTCGAACGTCGGCCAGGGGCCAAACAGACGGAAGCTGGCCTGGGCCTCGAGCACGATCGCACGCGGCCACTGCGCGCTGACCAGCGAGCTGTGGCGATAGGCCCAGGCGGCGAGGAAGCGCTGGCAGCGCGCCTCGGCCCCGGCGTCGTGATCGACGGTGCTCACGTCGGCCAGCAGTGCATGCGCGGCCGACAGCCGCATGCCGGCTTTCAGGCCGGCGGCGGCCGCCGCCGCGTTGACCGCGTGCAGGCGCCGTAACTGCGCCGGGCCTTCGACCAGCGCCAGCGGCGCGTCGGGATCGTCGAGGCGGCGCAGGACGGCGTCGAGCGCCAGTTGCGGCAGCAGCAGACAGGTCCAGAGCATGGCGGGCTCACGCCTGCGCGCGGGCGACGGCGCGCGGCCGGCGCCACGGAAGCCGACGGGCAGGCAGCTGCGCGGTCGGGGCCGCGTGGCGTGGGTGCGGGCGCGGGGACATCAGTGAGCCAGTCGGATCGGGCGCGCCGGTGGCTGCGCGCCGCGGCACTTGCGCACCTGCCAGGCATCGTCGGCAGGCAGATATTCCAATCGCAGCGCGGCAGGGGAGGCGTTGACCGCATGCCGGCGGTCGCGCACGGCGAAGGCGCAGCAGTCGCCGGCGTCGGCCGCGACCTGCAACCGGCGCAGCGCCCGGTCGTCGGCGGTGCGCGGCCAGCCGAGCACCGCCGCGCAGGCGCCGCTGCGCAGGCACTGCTCGAAGGCCCACAGGGCATCGCGCGGCGGTGCGACCACGATCTCCAGCCGGGCCAGATCGACGCCGCCGGCCTGCCAGGCCGGCGCATAGGCGATGTAGGGCGGATCGACCAGTACCACCCGTCCGCCGGCGGCGGTCATGCGCGCCAGCGCCGGCAGCAACAACGCGATCTCGCCGACGCCATCGGCCGGCAGCAGCAGTTCGGTCAGCGCACCGCGCGGCCAGCCGCGGTCGGGCAATACCGCATCGAGCGCGGCCAGGCCGGTCGGTTCGCCATCGCCGGCCGTCGCCGTCCCGCGGCCGGCGTGCCAGACCGTGCGTGCGGCCAGCAAGGCATCCAGGGGCAGGACCTGGCCCATCAGCCCTGCCGCACCAGTCCGCAGAACAGGCCCTCGATCGCGAAGTCGGCGCCCGGCGGCACCACGATCGGCGCATAGGCCGGGTTGCGCGGCAGCAGGCGGATGCCGTCGGCCTCGCGGCGCAGCCGTTTGATCGTCAGTTCGCCGTCGAGCCGGGCGACCACCGTCTGCCCGTCGCGGGCATCGGCGCTGCGGTGCACGCCGACCAGATCGCCGTCGAGGATGCCGTCGTCGATCATCGAGTCGCCCTGCACCTGCAGCAGGTAGTCGGGCCGCAGCGAGAACACGCCGCGATCGAGCCACAGCTGGCGGTCGAGCCCGATGTCGGCGCCGATCGGCACGCCCGCTGCGACCCGGCCCAGCACCGGCAGCGCCAGCAGCGGCGGGCGCGCGTCCTCGCCGGGCAGGGTCAGGCCGCGTTTGTGATGCGGATGCGCCTCCAGCAGGCCCGCTGCGGTCAGGGCCTGCACATGCTTGTGCGCGGCGCTGCGCGAGGCGAAGCCGAAGTGCGCGGCGATCTCGGCCAGGCTCGGCGGTCGGCCGGCGCGGATTCGGTCGCCGATGAAGGCCAGCACGGCGGCACGTTGGGGCGGGAGCGGAGTCATGGTGTACATTTGTACACCTTCCGGCCCAGGTTGGCGAGTGAAAACCGGGGTCAGAGTGCAATTTCGCCAGGCGAAAATGCACTCTGACCCCGGTTTTCCTGATGTCGGCGAAGCGCTTTTTCACCCGCCGGCCATCGCGCCGATCCTATGGTCGGGGCCCACCGCGGGCGGTCGCCGATACATCGGCCACGCACGCAGTCCCGTCACCGGAGCCCGGCGCCATGGCGCGCAAGAAGACCCTCAAGCTGGCCACGTTCAACGTCAACGGCATCGGCAAGCGGTTGCCGCAGTTGCTGGCCTGGCTGGAGGCGGCGCGCCCGGACATCGTCGCGCTGCAGGAACTCAAGGCCGCCGATGCCGCGTTCCCGGCCCAGGCGCTGGAAGCGGCCGGCTATGGGGCGATCTGGCAGGGGCAGCGCGCCTGGAACGGCGTCGCACTGCTTGGCCGCGATACGGTCCCGGTCGAGAGCCGGCGCGGCCTGCCCGGCGACCCGGATGACGCGCAGAGCCGCTACATCGAGGCGGCGGTGCACGGCATCGTGGTCGGCGCGCTGTACCTGCCCAACGGCAATCCGCAGCCCGGCCCCAAGTTCGATTACAAGCTCGCGTGGATGCGGCGGCTGGCCAAGCATGCGCGCGCGCTGGTCGGACTGGCGCATCCGGTGGTGCTGATGGGCGACTACAACGTCATCCCGACCGATGCGGATGTCTACGATCCCAAGGCCTGGCGCAAGGACGCGCTGATCCAGCCCGAGGTGCGGGATGCGTTCGAGCGGCTGCTGGCGCAGGGCTGGACCGATGCGCTGCGGCATGTGCTCGGCGACGAGGCGCGGGTCTACACGTTCTGGGACCATTTCCGGCAGCACGCCGAGCGCGACCGCGGCCTGCGCATCGATCATCTGCTGGTCAACGCGGTACTGGCCGACCGGCTGCGCAAGGCGGGCGTGGACCGTTGGCTGCGGCTCGAGCCCGGTGCCAGCGACCATGCGCCGACTTGGATCGAGGTCGCGGTCGGCTGACGCGGTTCACACACGGCCCACGCCCGCAGCGGGAAGCTGGCGGCACCGCAGCCTTTGGGAGATCACCATGTCGGACGACAAAAGCAAGACCGGCGCCGCCGATCGCGATCGCATCAACGTCGACGAGGATTACGAGCTTCGCTATTGGACCCAGGCGCTGGATGTCACCCCCGAGCAGTTGCGCGACGCGGTCGCGGCCGTGGGGCCGATGGCGAAGGATGTGCGTCGCCATCTGGGCAAGTAGCGTGCATCGCCAAGCGCATCGGCGTGCATCTGCGCCATAACGACGAAGGGTTGGACGGCGGACCGTCCAACCCTTCGTTTTCGAGCCGGGAATGACTTGGTGGAGCGGAGGAGGATCGAACTCCCGACCTTCGCATTGCGAACGCGACGCTCTCCCAGCTGAGCTACCGCCCCACGATGGACGCGATTATACGGAGCGTTCGAGCAGGCCGCCAGCCTTTTCGAGCAACGGCGCGAGCGTGGGCTCGAGCTGGGCGCGGCGCCAGCCCGACAGCGCGCCGGGCCAGTCGGCGCCTTCGACCAAGGCTTCGAGCCACTTGCGCGAGGCGAGCACGCCGTCGGGCAGGCCGAGTTCGGCGCTGCGTGCGGACGCCGCCTGTTGCAGTTGCTTCAGGCGCTTGCGGTCAGGCTCTTCGGCGCGCGCGATCGGCGCCTCGGCCTCATCGGGCAGTTCGGTGACGAGCGCGTCCCAGATCGCGGCGCCGAGCTTGCGTGGGGCCTTGGGATGGGCGTCGAGCCGGCGCTGCAGGGCGTCGGGATCGGCCGGCGGGTCGCGTGCGAGCAGCGTTGCCAGTTCGTTGTCGAGAATCCAGCTGCGTGGCCGGTCGTGGCTGCGGGCGTAGTGTTCGCGCCAGCGCAGCAGACGCAACAAGCGGCGTTGCGCGTCGGCATCGAGGAACAGGCCGGTGCGTCCGCCCAGTTGCGGCCAACGCTCGCCTTCCATGTTGCCGGCCGTCGCGACCAGCCGCGCGCAGTCCTCCTGCAGCCAGGCCTCGCGGCCGAGCACCGCGATCTTCGCGGCCAGCGTTTCGTGCAGCGCGAACAGATGCTCGACATCGTCGGCGGCGTAGTCGAGCTGGGTCGGC
Source organism: Luteimonas sp. S4-F44 (assembly GCF_022637415.1). Classification (NCBI taxonomy): domain Bacteria; kingdom Pseudomonadati; phylum Pseudomonadota; class Gammaproteobacteria; order Lysobacterales; family Lysobacteraceae; genus Luteimonas; species Luteimonas sp. S4-F44. The sequence goes on along the minus strand of NZ_CP093340.1, from coordinate 1,946,223 downwards.
GACAGCGGCCGCCGCAACCAGTCCGAGCGGGTTTCACCCTTGGGCAGCGCGATGCCGAGCGTGTCCTGCACCAGCCGCTGGTAGCCCATCCCCGAGCCGGTGCCGGCCAGCGCCGCGGCGATCTGGGTGTCGAACAACGGCGCCGGCGCCACGCCGCAGGCATGGCCCAGCGCGACCAGGTCCTCGCTGGCGCTGTGCATGATCTTGACGATGGCCGGATCGGCCAGCAGCGGGCGCAGCGCGTCGAGCATGCCGGGCACCAGCGGGTCGACCAGCAGCACATCGATGCCGCCGTCGTCGCGTTCGAGCGCGACCTGCACCAGGGCCAGCTGGGGCCAGAACGTCCGCTCGCGGATGAATTCGGTGTCGAGCCCGACGCGGGCGAATGCCGTCTGGAGTCGGGTCTGGAGGGTTGCCGGATCGTCGATCCAGCAGGCATTGGAAGAAGGCATGCGCGACAGCCTAACGGCGGCATGCGGGAGCGGCAATCGTGAGGCCGGCGCATCGTCGCCCCGGCTGTGATCGATTAATCTGACGCGATGCGGTCATGGGAGCCAGCGTTGCGCGCAGTCGTCGTGGTCGGAGTGCTGAGCGCGTTGCTGCTGCTGGGCAGCGGCTGCGACGGCGATACGCGCAGCGAAAAGGTCTCGGGCGGCGATGGCAGCGTGACCATCAGCGGCGACGACCGGATCGCCGGCGAGCTCAACTGGCAGCCGCCACCGGTCGCGATCGCCCCCGAAGCGGCGGACGAGGCCCGTAAGCGTGCCGCCGACGCGCTGGCCGCCGACGACCTGCATGCGACCGCCGACTCGGCGATCCCGCTGTATCTGGCCTTGCAGCAGGTGCCCGGTCAGGAGCGCGCGGCGCGCTCTGGACTGCGCCGGGCGCAGGCCAAACTGCTCGCACTGGGCGATCGCGCGCTGGACGAGGCCGATAACCGCGATTCGATCGCCGGCCTGCGCGCCGCGCACGAGTTCGCCGCAGTCGCGCGTTACCTCGCGGCCGACGACGAGGCCGTGGTCCGGTATCTGGAACGCGTCGACGAGAGCGACCGGCTGTGGGACCTCAACCGCGAGGCCGAGCGCGCGCTCGCCGCCGGCGAACTGGGCGAGGAGGGCGGCGGCGCATTGGCCGGTTTCCGCGAGGCGGCGGCGTTGCGACCGGGCCAGCCGCGGGCGCTGCAGGGGCTGGCCGCGGTCGAGAGCGCGCTGATCCGGCGCGCCGAGGACGCCGGCACGCAGGGCGATTTCCGCACCGCCGCGCGCTGGCTGGCGTACGCCACGACCGTCCGGCCCGGCTTTGCGACCGTGCCCGATGCCGAGCGGCGCATCGCACACATGCGCGCGGTGCGCATCCAGCGGCTGCGCGATGCCGGCGTCGAGGCGCTGCCGAAGATCAACGGCGTGGCGACCGCACGTGCACGGCTGGCCGAGATTCTGGCGATCGCGTCCCCCGGTGACCCGGTGGCGCTGGACCTGCGCGAGCGCATCGATCGGGCGGTCCACTACGGCGACTTCCGGCCCGGCCAGGTGTTCACCGATGCGCTGGAAGGCGGCGCGCGCGGGCCGCAGCTGGTCGTGCTGCCGCACGGCGGTTTCATGATGGGCGCGCTGCCTGGCGACGAGATCGCGGACGACAACGAAAAGCCCCGCCATGCGATCCGGTTCGAACGCGGCTTCGCGATGGGCGTGCGCGAAGTGAGCGTCGCCGAGTTCCGTCGCTTCATCGAGGCGACCGGCTATCAGACCCGCGCCATGCGCCGCGGCTTCTCGATGGTCTACGACGAACGCACCGGCAACTTCCTGCGCCGCAGCAACGTCGACTGGCGCTCGGACTATGTCGGCCGCCCGGCCGGCGACACCATGCCGGTGCTGCACGTCAGCGCCAAGGACGCCCAGGCCTATGTCGAGTGGCTGTCGGCGCAGAGCGGGCAGCGTTACCGGCTGCCGAGCGAGGCCGAGTTCGAATACGCCTATCGCGCCGGCACCAGCGAGCGCTGGCCGTGGGGCGAGGGGACCCCGCCGCCGGAGGCCGGCAACGTCACCGGCGCACTCGACCGTTCGCCCTCGGGGCGGACCTGGGGCAATGCATTCCCCGGTTACGGCGACGGCTACTGGGGACCGGCCCCGGTCGCCAGCTTCCCGCCCAATCGCTGGGGCGTGTACGACCTGGCGGGTAATGTCAGCGAGTGGATGGCCGATTGCTGGCATGCGACCTACCGCCGGGCGCCGGAGGATGGCTCGGCCTGGGTGAACCCGGGCTGCCGCGACCAGGTGATCCGGGGTGGCTCGTGGGCGAGCTCGCCGGCGCAGACCCGGGCCAGCTGGCGGGCACTTGCCTCCGTCGACACGACCAATGCCAGAATCGGCTTCCGCGTCGTCCGCGACCTTTGACTGCCGCCGGTCCTGCCGGCACTGGAGAACGAGATGAGACAGGATCCCTTCGGGCGCGACAGGCAACAGCCCGGCCGTGCGCCACGTCGCGGCTTCAACCTGCGGTGGGTGATCCTGCTGCTGTTCGGGCTCTACGGCGCGTACTACTACATCTCCAACCGCTCGGTCGATCCGGTCACCGGCGAGACTGTGCTGATCGACCGTGGCCTGAGCGTCGACGACGAGAAGACGCTCGGCCTGCAGGCCTATCAGGAGATCCTGGGCCAGGAGCGTGCGGTGGCGCCTGACAGCCCGGTCGCCCGCGATGTGCGCGCGATCGCCGACCGGTTGATCGCCAAGGTCGGCGTGGTCGAGGCCGAGCTGGCGCGCGAGCACGGCCTGGCACCGACACGCTTTTCCGAGAACTTCGACTGGGAGGTCAACGTCATCGAGTCCGACCAGGCCAACGCCTTCTGCCTGCCCGGCGGCAAGATGGCGGTCTACACCGGACTGGTGCCGGTGGCGCAGAACGCCGATGCGATGGCGGTGGTGATGGGCCACGAGATCGCGCATGCGCTGTTGCGGCACGGCGCCCAGCGCATGGCCCAGCAGCGGCTGACCCAGATCGGCCAGACCGCCGGCGCGATGAGCGGCATGGATCCCCAGCAACAGCAGATGGTCATGGCGGCAATGGGCTACGGCTATCTGCTGCCCTATGCGCGCAAGCACGAGACCGAAGCCGATGAGGTCGGGCTGATGCTCGCCGCGGCGGCATGCTTCGATCCGCGCGAAGCGGTGCCGTTGTGGCAGCGCATGGGCGAGGCCAGCGGCGGGCAGGCGCCGCCGGAGTTCTCCTCGACCCATCCCAATCCCGGCACCCGCATCCAGACCCTGGAAGCGCTGATGCCCAAGGCGCTCGAGTACCGGGCGAAGTTCTGCGAGGACGCGCAGACCGCCGCACGCTGACCGCGCGCGGCCGGGCGCTTCAGAAGCTCATGAACAAGCCGCCGTTGACTGGCAGGTTGACGCCGGTGATGTAGCCGGCGTCGTCGGCCGCCAGGAACGCGACCGCCCGGGCGATGTCGTCGGGCTGGCCGACGCGGCCCACCGGCACGCTGGCGACGGTGCGCGCCAGCACTTCGGGCGGCATCGCCGCGGTCATCGGCGTGGCGACGTAGCCGGGCGACAGGCTGTTGACGGTGACACCCTTGGCCGCAACCTCGCGTGCGAGCGACATCGTGAACCCGTGTAGGCCGGCCTTGGCCGCGGCGTAGTTGGTCTGGCCGAAATTGCCGGTCTGGCCGCTGACCGAGCCGATGTTGACGATGCGCCCAAAGCCGCGCGTCGTCATGCCCTCGACCGCGTGGCGGCAGAGGTTGAACACGCTGCCCAGGTCAATGTGCAGCACCTCATCCCACTGCGCACGCGTCATCTTGCGCAGGGTGGCGTCGCGGGTGATGCCGGCGGCATTGACCAGGATGTCGAGCCGGCCATGCCGTGCCTCGATGTCGGCGACCGCCGCCGCGCAGGCGTCGAAGTCGCTGACATCCAGCGCCAGCGTTTCCACCTGCGGCGCGGCCGGGTCGCGGCCGCTCTCGGGCCGCGCAGGATCGCGCGCCAGGTCGGCGGCGATCACGTGGCAGCCATCGGCGGCCAGACGCCTGCAGATCGCGCGGCCGATTCCACCCAGGCCGCCGGTGACCAATGCGATCCGAGGCGACGCGCGCATGTGCGCGGGCGTCCGGTCGGGCGCGGACACGATGCGTGCCGGCTCAGCGGCCGCGCTTGTCGCCCGGGCGGTCGTTGTGGACGCCGCCGGTCATGGTCTTCTGGAACTCCTTCCACATCTCCAGATTGCGCTCGGTGAGCTGGTTCATCATCGCCCACGGCGTCTGCCCCAGCAGGCCGCCCATCTGCTGGCGGAACTGCTGCTGCTGGTCCAGGAAGACCTGCATCGAGCGTTCCAGGTAGCTGCCCATGAACCCCTGCATCGAATCGCCGTAGAAGCGGATGATCTGGCTCAACAGCTGGGTCGAGAGCACCGGCTCGCCGTCCGACTCCTGGTCGGAGATGATCTGCAGCAGGACCGAGCGGGTCAGGTCCTCGCCGCTCTTGGCGTCGCGCACCTCGAAGTTTTCGCCGTCGACGATGAGTTGGCGCACGTCCTCGATGGTGATGTAGCTGGAGATTTCCGTATCGTAGAGCCGACGGTTCGGGTACTTCTTGATGATGCGCGTGGCGCCCATGAAGCCGGTACTCAAGTCTTTGATGCCGCGCAGCATGGCGCAGCGGGGAAGGGGGCGCAACTGGAACAAGGCATGAATGCGGCCGGCCGCAAGGCGCCGTGGACCGTCCGCCGCAGTATGGACGCGTGGCGCGATCGCGCCCTCACCACCCCATATGGTGGCCGCCGTTGATGTCGAGGTTGGAGCCGGTGATCCACGACGCTTCCTCGGCCACCAGGAAATTCACCGCGTAGGCGATCTCCTCCGGGCGTCCCAGCCGGCCGGTCGGGATGTCGGCGGCGATCTTGGCGCGGACCTCCTCGGGCACCGCCATCACCATGTCGGTGGCGACGTAGCCGGGCGAGACCGTGTTGACGGTGATGCCGAGCTTGGCGTTCTCGCGCGCCAGCGAAATCGTGAAGCCGTGCATGCCGGCCTTGGCGGCGGCGTAGTTGGCCTGGCCGTACTGGCCCTTGAGGCCGTTGATCGAACTGATCTGGATGATCCGCCCCCACTTGCGCTCGCGCATGCCTTCGATCACCGGGCGGGTGACGTTGTAGACCGAGTTGAGATTGGTGTTGATGACGTCCTGCCACTGCAGCGCGTGCATCTTGTGGAAGGTGCCGTCGCGGGTGATGCCGGCGTTGTTGATCAGGATGTCGATGGGCCCGAGCTGGGACTCGATCTCGCGCACCATGCGCTCGGCCTCGACGTGGTCGGAGACATCCCCGGACGCGATCGCAACCTCGTAGCCGGCCTCGCGCAGCTGCTGCTGCCAGGCCTCGGCCTTCTCGGCGTTGCGGTAGTTGGTGGCGACGCGATAGCCACTGTCGGCCAGGCGCCTGACGATGGCCGTGCCGATACCGCCGGTGCCGCCGGTGACCAATGCCACGCGTGCGCTCATTGCCGCCCTCCCGTTGCGATGCAGGCGTCGCCCCCATGGCGACGACCAGCCAGTCTAGTCATGCTGACAAGCGCGTCCAGTGGGCGATGCACCCACCGGATCGGCGATCGGAATCCGTGCCGGATCGAAGCGTTCGAGCGCGTGCACGCGCCAGGCCTGCACGTTGTCGGCAGTGAACGGCCATTGCCCCAGCGCCTGCCAGGCCGCGCGCAGCGCAGGCAGGGGATCGGCCGGGTCGGGCGCCTGCGCACCCAGAGACTTGGACAGCTTGCGCCCGGCGGCGTCGCGCAGCAGCGGCAAGTGCGCATGACGCGGGGTGGGCAGCCCGAGCCGTCGCTGGAGCAGGATCTGCCGCGGCGTGGAATCGAGCAGGTCGGCGCCGCGGACCACGTCGGTGATGCCCTGGTCGGCATCGTCGACGACCACGGCCAACTGGTACGCCCACAACCCGTCGGCCCGCCGCAGCACGAAGTCGCCGACCTCCGCCCACAGGTCCTGCTCGATCCGTCCCCGCAGCCCATCGTCGAAGGCGATCCGCGTATCCGGCGGCACGCGCAAGCGGATCGCCGGGTCCGGGCGAGGGTGGGTGGCAACGCAGCGCCCACGATGGATCCCGCCGGACGCCGCCAGCGCGCTGCGGCTGCAGTGGCAGACGAACGCGTGGCCGTCGGCCAGCAGCTGGTCGAGCGCCGACTGGTACAGGGCGCCGCGCGCGCTCTGGCGCACGACCTCGCCGTCCCAGTCCAGGCCGCAGGCGCGCAGCATCGCCAACTGCGCGTCGGCGGCGCCGGCGACCTCGCGTGGTCGGTCGACATCCTCGATTCGCACCCGCCACTGCCCGCCGCTGCGGCGGGCCATCAGCCAGCTGCCGAGCGCGGCGACCAGCGAGCCGGCATGCAGGGGGCCAGTCGGGGACGGCGCGAAGCGGCCGCATGGAGGCGGGGCAGGGGGCGACATCGCGCCGGAACTGTCTCGAACATGAACTGTCACGGGGCGCACACTGTGGCATCGCCGCCCGTGAATTGAAATCATGGAGGTGCGTGCGCAAATTCTTCGCACACACTCCGATTCCCGCCAGACGCAGGCAGACCTTCAAAAGGCCCCCGATGCTCAAGCGCTACGCCCTCCTCATTGCCACCAACTTTGCCGTGCTGGCCCTGGTCAGCATCGTCATGGCCGTTCTCGGCATCAATCCATCCACCTACGCCGGCTTGTTGGTGTTTGCCGCCCTGTTCGGCTTCGGCGGCGCCTTCTTCACGCTCGCGATCTCCAAGTGGTCGGCCAAGCGCTTCACCGGTGCCCAGGTGATCACCGAGCCGCGTAACGAGGCCGAGCGCTGGCTGCTGACCACCGTGCAGCGCCAGGCGCAGATGGCCGGCATCGGTATGCCGGAGGTCGCGATCTACGATGCGCCGGAGATCAACGCATTTGCCACCGGCGCCCGCCGCGACGCTTCGCTGGTGGCGGTGTCGACGGGTCTGCTGCGTGCGATGACCCGCGAAGAGGCCGAGGCCGTGCTGGCGCACGAGGTCAGCCACGTCGCCAATGGCGACATGGTGACCATGACGCTGCTGCAGGGTGTGCTCAATACCTTCGTGATCTTCCTGGCCCGCGTGGTCGGCCGGGCGATCGACGGCTACCTGAGCGGCGGCCGCGACAATGGCGGTGGCGGCATTGCCTACTTTGCGATCGTGTTCGTGCTCGACATGATCTTCGGCCTGTTCGCGTCGATGATCGCGATGTGGTTCTCGCGCCATCGCGAGTTCCGCGCCGACGCTGGCGGTGCCCAGCTGGCGGGTCGCGAGAAGATGATCGCCGCGCTCGAGCGGCTGGCGCAGACCTACGGCGAGAGCACGCTGCCCAAGCAGGTTGCGGCGTTCGGCATCAGCGGTGGCGTCGGTGGCGGCCTGAAGCGCCTGCTGATGAGCCATCCGCCGCTCGAGGAGCGCATCACCGCGCTGCGCCATGCCAATCTCGACGGCAGCAGCATCCGGCAGGGCGTGGTGGCCTGAGCTTTCGCTGCAGTGAAACGAAAAGCCCGCCTCTTCGGCGGGCTTTTTCTTTTGGCTTTCTCTTGATTGGCCTTTTTCAGATGAGGGGGGATTGCCGTGAGAGCCATCTTCCTTCGGACGCGCATCGGCCTGCCGAGGGGAGAGCGGCTTCCGGCCGGCAGGCCGATGCCCATCCGGAGTCGGGTGTGGATTTGCCTTGGAAAGTGGATTCCCGACCGCGAGGATCGCTTTGCGCAGCGCTATTACGCGGCCTAGGCCGATTTCTGCCTAGGGCGAAACCGATGAGCTACTCGAAGTCGTAGTGCATGCCCGGGCCGGCGGGCGCGAGGAAATTGCCTTGCACGTAGTCGATGCCAGCGGCGAACAGGATCGACATGCTGGCCGCGTCCTGGACGAACTCGGCGATCGTGCGGATGCCGAGCGCGCGTGCCCGCGCCGCGATCTCGCCCAGGCGCGCCTGGTTCTCGGCATTGGTCGGCAGCCCCTGGGTGAAACTGCGGTCGAGTTTGAGCAGATTCGGCTGCAGATGGGTCAGCAACTGGAACGAATCCAGTCCTGCGCCGAACTGCTCGAGCGCGAATGCGCAGTCGAAGCGCGCGACATGGGCCGCGAACGCCTGCGTCGCCTTGAGATGCGTGAACACCTTGGACTCGGGCAACTGCAGGACCAGGTACTTGCCCGGCACCTGATGCCGGGCAAGTTGCTCGCCGATGAACGTCGCCAGCCCTGCCGCCTCGAGCGACGCCTCGCTGACCTTCACCAACAGCGTGGTGGGCCGCCCCTCGTGCAGGCGCCGGGCGATCGCGGCGATCGCGCGGGCGACCACATAGCGGTCGATCTGGGCGAGCATGCCGTGATCCTTGGCGATCTGCAGGAACGTGCCCGGCGCGACGAGTTCGCCATCGCCACCGTCGAGCCGCAGCAGGCATTCGTAGACTGGCGCGGTATCGCCTTGCAGGTTGACCACCGGCTGGTAATGCAGCACGAACCCATCGTGATCGAGCGCGGTGCGCAGCCGCGCGATCCAGAGCTGCAGCCGCTCCTGCTCCAGCCGGTCAGCAGCGCCCGGGTCGAACACCTCGCACTGGTCGCCGCCAGCGCCGGATGCCGACTCCAGCGCCTGCGTCGCGCGTGCCAGCACCTGGCCGACATTGGCGCTGGTTTCGCCGATCTGGATGCCGCCGATGCTCAGTGTCACCACGGTCGAGCGCGCGCCCACGTCGAACACATGGTCGGCGAAGCCCGCCCGCAATCGCTCGGCCAGGGCCGCCGTGGCGTGGTAGTCGCCCTCGCGCAGCAGCACGGCGAAGGTCGTGCCGCCGTAGCGCGCGGCGATGGCCGACGCATCGAGCAGCGATTGGAGCCTGGCGGCGGCCGCGGCGAGCAGGTCGTCGGCATGGTCCAAGCCGATGTCGGCTAGCAACTGTTGGTGCCGGTCGGGTTCGATCAGCAGAAAGCCGTGCCGCGATTGCCCGCGCGCGGCATCGTCGACAGCGTCCTCGAGCTCGCGCAGGAATGCCGGGCGATTGAGCAGGCCGGTGACGTGGTCGCGCTGGCGGAGCGCTTCGAGCTCGTGCGCGAGCTCCGGATCGATCAGCTCCCGACGCCGGAATACGACCTGCAGGCAGGGCTCGCCCTCGTACTGGGCGGCGGTGAACTCCATGGCGGCCGGGAACGAATGGCCATCGGCATCGCGGGCCTCGATCTCATGGCGCAGCGGTGGCGGTTCGCCGCGGCTGAGCGACTTGAGCAGGGCCTTGAAAGCATCGACATGCTGCGGCGCCACCATGTCCAGCAGCGAGACGCCTTCGATCTGCTGGAAGTCGCCGTAGCCGAACATTTCCAGGTACGCCGCGTTGGCGCGGATGTGCATGCCCTCGTGGATGTAGGCGATGGGATCGCGCGAGGAGTCGATCAGCGCGTCACTGCGGCGCTCGCTCTCGCGGAGCCGGGCCTCGAGCAGTCGCAGGTTGCGCCGCGCCTGGCGATCGGCCCAGGCATCGCGCACCGCCACCAGCAGCTGCTGCGGCGCGTGGCGCAGCGCCATCGTGCGCGCGCCGCCGAGCATGACGTCGACGAATGCGGTCTCATCGAGCGCGTCGACGAGCACGATGACCGGGATGTCCTGGCCGCTGTCGGCGATGCACTGCATCGCCTGGGCGAAGGGCAGGGTGACGGCCGCATGCGCGGCGATCGCCACATCGATCACCTGGCCGACCAGCAGGCGGCCCAGTTCCTCTGAGGAGGTCGCCCGCAACGGGCGGACCGCGATGCCGGCATTGCGCAATCCGCTCACGACCGCCTCGGCATCCTCGACGCGGTCGTCGACGATCAACAGGCGCAGCGCGGAATCGGCGTTGCTGTCTGGCATGGCGGCCTCCTGTGAAGTGCGCCTTATGCCACGGGGGGCGCCAGGCGTCCATCCGGCGTGCCGGTCAGCGCGCGCTTGGAGGTGTCGCCGGCGACCTCGCGGACCAGGCGCGGCACCAGATAGCCCGATTGCCGGGCGACCAGCGCGGCGTGCAATGCGAGTGCGGTGGCATCGTCGACTTCGAAATGGGCCGCACCGGCCACGCGGTCGAGCTGGTGGAGGTAGTAGGGCAGCACGCCGGCCTCGAGCCCACGCTCGGCCAAGGCCGCCAGCGTCTCGACGCGGTCATTGACCCCCTTGAGCAGGACTGCCTGGTTCAGCAGTACCGCGCCGGTGGCGCGCAGGCGCCGCATCGCCGCATCGACCTCGCCGTCGAACTCGTTGGCGTGGTTGGCGTGGACCACGATCACCAGCGGCCAGGGCAGTGCGGACAGCCAGTCGGTCAGTTCGGTGTCGACCCGCTCGGGCAACACGATCGGCAGCCGGGTATGGATGCGCAGGCGACGCACATGCGGAATGCCGCGCAGCGCATCGGTCAGTTCGACGAGCTTGGCGGTCGACAGCGACAGCGGGTCGCCGCCCGACAACAGGACCTCCTCGATCGAGGCATCGTCGCGGATCGCTGCAAGTGCCGCGCCCCAGCCGCCGGCCGCTGCGGTTTCCTCGGCGTAGGGAAAATGGCGGCGGAAGCAATAGCGGCAATGCACCGCGCAGCTGCCGGTCGCCACCAGCAGCGCTCGCCCGGCGTATTTCTGGATCACGCCATGGCCGGCCTTGGCCGCGCCGTCGCCGACCGCGTCCAGGCCGAAGCCCGGCGCCGGACGCAGTTCGTCATCCAGCGGCAGGACCTGGCGCAGCAACGGGTCGGTAGGGTCGCCCGGACGCATCCGCGCCACAAAGCCGCGCGGCACCCGCAGCGGAAATTGGGCCGCCGCTTCGGGCGACAGGCCCAGCGCCTGCGCCTGCAGGCCGAGCAGGTCGAGCAACTCGCGCGGATCGCGCACGGCATCGCGCCAGAGCTGCTGCCAGCGGCGCGGCTGCGTCGGAAGGGGGGCTGCGGGTATCATGTGCGACTGCGATCCAATTCGAGCCGGCCGCGTGCACCGCTGCCGGTAAACCTCATAGTGTAGCCGCCGGCGACGCCGGCCCAGCAGGAGCGAGCGATGGCCAGTTATGGCATGAACGACGTCAAGAATGGCCAGAAGATCCTGGTCAACAACGAGCCCGCGGTCATCACCGACACCGAATACGTCAAGCCGGGCAAGGGGCAGGCGTTCACGCGCGTGAAGTACCGCCAGATCCGCACGGGCCGGGTGCAGGAAATCACCATGAAGAGCACCGATTCGGTCGAAGCGGCCGACGTGCTCGATACCGACATGCAGTACCTCTACAGCGACGGCGAGTATTGGCACTTCATGAATCCCGAGTCGTTCGAGCAGGTGCAGGCCGATAAGGCCGGCATGGGGGGCGCGGAGAAGTGGCTCAAGGGCGAGGAAGAGTGCGTGGTGACGCTGTGGAACGGCACGCCGATTGCGGTCCAGCCTCCGAATTTCGTCGAACTGCAGATCACCGAGACCGATCCTGGCGTACGCGGCGACACCTCGGGCGGCGGCGGCAAGCCGGCGACTCTGGAGACGGGCGCCGTGGTCCGTGTGCCGCTGTTCGTCGGCCAGGAGGAAGTCATCAAGGTCGACACCCGGTCCGGCGAGTACGTCAGCCGCGTCAAGTGATCGATCCGCAACGCCACTGCAGCGCGATCCGCGCGACGGTGGCCGCGTTCCCGCTTCGGCGGGACGCGTGTTCGGCGCGCCGCGCGGCGGCGCTCTGCGGTCTGGCAAGCTGACCGCTTCCGTCGCATCGATCGAGGTCACGCATGACAGACAGTTCCGCTCCCCAGTCCATCGACCTGTTGATCGAAGCCGGTCACGTCGTGCCGGTGGAGCCGCACGCGGTCGTCCTCGACGATCACGCCGTCGCGGTGCACCGGGGCGAGATTGTCGCCGTGCTGCCGATCGCCGAGGCGCGGCAGCGCTTCGCGCCCGCGCAGACGGTCAGCCGCCCGCAGTCGGCGCTGCTGCCCGGCCTGGTCAACGCGCACACCCACAACCCGATGACGCTGTTGCGCGGGATCGCCGACGACCTGCCGCTAATGGTGTGGCTGCAGCAGCACATCTGGCCGGTCGAGGCCGCCGTGATCGGGCCGGAGTTCGTCGCCGACGGCATCACGCTGGCGCTGGCCGAGATGCTGCGCGGCGGCACCACCTGCGTCAACGAGAACTACTTCTTCCCCGACGTCCAGGCCGCGGTCTACCGCCAGCACGGGTTCCGTGCGCGTATCGGCCTGCCGGTCATCGATTTTCCGACCGCCTGGGCCAGCAGCGACGACGAGTACTTCGATCGCGCCGGCGAGGTCCACGACCAGTGGCGCGACGACCCGCTGATCGCGACCGCGTTCGCACCGCACGCGCCGTACACGGTCAACGACGCCAATTTCGAGCGCGTGCGCATGCTCGCCGACCAGCTCGACGTGCCGATCCACCTGCATCTGCACGAAACCGCCCAGGAGGTCGAGCAGTCGCTGCAGCAGTACGGCCAGCGGCCGATCGCGCGGCTCGACCGGCTGGGCCTGATCAACGATCGCCTGATCGCGGTGCACATGACTCAGCTGACCGAGGGCGAGATCCACCTGTGCGCCGAGCGCGGCGTCAGCGTCGTGCATTGCCCCGAGTCCAACCTCAAGCTCGCCTCGGGCTTCTGTCCGGCCTGCGCGCTGGAGCGCGCAGGCGTCAACGTGGCGATCGGCACCGACGGCGTGGCCAGCAACAACGATCTGGACATGTTCGGCGAGACCCGCACCGCGGCGATCCTGGCCAAGGCGGTGGCCGGCGACGCGGCCGGGTTCGACGCGTTCACCGCGCTGCGCGCGGCCACGCTCGGCGGCGCCCGCGCGATCGGCTTCGGCGATCGGATCGGCTCGATCGAGGTCGGCAAGCAGGCTGACCTCATCTGCGTCGACCTGTCGCCGATCGAGACCCAGCCGCTGCACCATGTCGTCTCGCAACTGATCTACGCGACCGGTCGCCACCAGGTCAGCGATGTCTGGATCGCAGGCCAGCCCAAGCTGCGCGAGCGCGCGCTGCTTGGGTTCGATCTCGAGGCGATCACTGCCAATGCCCGCCAGTGGCGGGACCGCATTTCAACGCTACGCACCGGCGCATGACGAGGTCCGCATGAACGCTCGACACGAGAACTACGATCAGGCCGAGCTCGACAAGTTCGGCGCGCTGGCCAGCCGCTGGTGGGATGTCGACGGGCCGCAGCGCCCGCTGCATGCGCTCAATCCGGCGAGGCTGGAATACGTGCGCGCCCGCGCCCGGCTCGATGGCGCCGACGTGCTCGACGTCGGCTGCGGCGGGGGCCTGCTCAGTGAAGCCATGGCCCGGGTCGGCGGTAAGGTGACCGGCATCGACCTGGCCGAGGACCTCATCAAGGTCGCGCGCCTGCACGGACTGGAAACCGGCATCCAGGCCGACTACCGCGTGCAGTCGGTCGAGGCGCTGGCCGCCGAGCGTCCAGCCAGTTACGACGTCGTGACCTGCATGGAAATGCTTGAGCACGTGCCCGATCCGGCGGCGATCCTGCAGGCCTGCGCGACGCTGCTGCGCCCAGGCGGCCACCTGTTCGTGTCCACCCTCAACCGCACCCCGGCCGCATTCGCCTTGGCGATTGTCGGCGCCGAGTACGTCGCCCGGCTGCTGCCGCGCGGCACCCATCGCTACGAAAGCTTCATCCGACCTTCCGAGCTTGCCAGCTGGCTGCGCGAAGCCGATCTGCAGCTCGAGGACGTCAGTGGCCTGATGTACGAGCCATGGCGCAACGCCGCCCGGCTGGTCCGCCGGACCGACGTCAACTACGTCGCCTGGGCGCGGAAGCCGGCGTGAGCGGCACCGCGGCAGTGCAGGTCCCCACGACATTCCCGGCCGGCGCGCTGTTCGATCTCGACGGCACCTTGCTCGACAGCGCCCCCGACATGCTGGCGACGGTCAACCGGATGCGGCACGCGCGCGGCCGCCCGCCATTGGCGCTGGCCGATATCCGCCCGGTGGTCTCGCGTGGCGCGCGGGCGATGGCCGCGGTCGCGTTCCCCGAGCTCGATGCCGACGGCGTGGTCGCGCTGGTACCGGAGTTCCTGGCGGTCTACGGCGAGGAACTGGGCCGGCACAGCCGCCCGTTCGATGGCGTCGAGGCGATGCTGGCCGCACTCGAGGCCGCCGGCACGCGCTGGGGCATCGTCACCAACAAGCCCGAAGGGCTGGCGCAACGCATCCTGCCGCAGCTCGGCTGGCAGGACCGCTGCGCGGTCCTGATCGGCGGCGACACGTTGGCCGAGCGCAAGCCGCATCCGTTGCCGCTGCTGCACGCTGCCAGTGTGATCGGCATTCCAGCACGCGATTGCGTCTACGTCGGCGACGACGCGCGCGACATCCTCGCCGCGCGTGCGGCCGGCATGCCGTCGATCGTCGCGCTGTGGGGGTATCGCTTGGACGACGACGATCCGATCGCTTGGCAGGGCGATGCGATGCTCGACACGCCCGATGCCTTGGCGCACCCCGCCGCCTGGCCGCGTCCGACATGAGCGCCGCCCCGCACGACGACGACTTCCTGGCCAAGTGGCAGGCGCGATGGCCGGAATGGCGCATCGGCCTGGCCTTCGTCGCCCCGGACCTGCGCGAGCGGGTGCAGGCCTGGTTCGCATTGCTCGACGAGTTCGGCGAGGCCGCCTGGGGCGGTAGCGACCCGACACCCGGACTGGCCAAGCTGGCCTGGTGGCAGGAAGAACTGCAGGGCTGGGACAAGGGCGCGCGCCGGCATCCGCTGGCCGTGCATCTGCAACGGCACGCCGCCCCCTGGGGCACGCTGGCGCTCGCGCTGCGGCTGTTGCCGGCCACGCGCGACGCGGTGCCCGAGCCGGCCGCGCATCTGGAGCGGCTGCACGACCTCGCCTTGGCGGTGGCCGCGTGCGAGATGGTGCTGTTCGGCGACGGACGCCGCGACAGCGGGGACGGACGTATCACCGCGGCACCGCTGCTGGCACCGCAGGCGATGCTGCGCGGCGACCAGTCGCTGGCCGCGCGCCTGCTTGCTCGCTGGCCGCAGCGCGACGGCGGGACCCGGCCGCGTCGGATCGGCAACGCGATCCTCGCCGCGCGTCTGCGGGCGCTCGCCCGCCACGGACAACTGCGTCCTGCGAACGGACTGGCCGTGCTCTGGCTGGGTTGGCGCGCGGCGCGCGGTTGAGCGCCACATCCCTTGCGACACGCTGCGTTGCAGAGCGGCAGCCGGCAGAGTCGTTAAACTGCGTGGCCCACGCCCGCAAGGGTGTCGTCCCGTCCCCCCCCCGCGAGCGCAGCCTTGAGCGATCCAGTCCGTCCCCCCGTCCTTCCCGATGTCGCTGGCGACCAGGCCCAGGCGGCGCGCCTGCTCGACTGGGTCGGTATGGCGGAGATCGCGCTGCCGTTGCGTATCGAGGACGGCGACGGGCAGGCGGTCACCGTGCCGGCGCGCGCCGATATCGGCGTCAACCTGATCGATCCCGATGCGCGCGGCATCCACATGTCGCGGCTGTATCTGCACCTGCAGGACGCGTTGGCGCGCGAGACGCTCGGGCGCGACACGCTTGCACGCGTGCTGGCCGATTGCATCGACTCCCAGCGCGGCCTCGCCGATCGCGTGCAACTGACCTTGAAGTACGGCCAGTTGCTGCGGCGCCGCGCCCTGGCCAGCGATCACAGCGGCTGGAAGACCTATCCGATCGAACTCGACGCGGTGCTGGGCCCGGACGGCCTGGCGCTCACGCTGACCCTCTCGGTCGAGTACTCCAGCACCTGCCCGGCCTCGGCGGCGCTGTCGCGCCAGCTCAACGCGGCGCGGTTCGCAGTGGACTTCGCCGGCAGCGCACCGAGTTTCGACGCCGTGCACGATTGGCTGGCCTCGCCGCGCGGCCTGGCGGCGACCCCGCATGCCCAGCGCAGCCGCGCGACGGTGCGTCTGCGGCTGTCGCCCGATGTCGATGCGTTGCCGGTCCTGTCATTGATCGACGCACTCGAACTCGCGCTCGGTACGCCGGTCCAGACTGCGGTCAAGCGCGAGGACGAGCAGGCATTCGCCGCGCTCAATGCCGAGCACCTGATGTTCTGCGAGGACGCCGCCCGGCGCGTCGCCGCGGTGCTGACCGCCGACCCGCGCGTCGCGAGGTTCGAGGCGACCGTCGCTCACTTCGAAAGCCTGCACGCGCACGACGCGGTGGCGCGCGTCAGCGGCTGACCGCGGCCCTTGTAACGGGGGTGACCCTTCGTTTTCGCGGCCCACCGCCGCAATGAAAAGGGGCGGCCGAAGCCGCCCCTTTTGTTCGTGCCGATTGCAGGGGCACTCAGAACTGCAGCGAGAACCGGGCGCTGGCGCCGTGGTCGCGGGCGTCGTCCGACAACGCGCCGCTGTAGCCGATCTCCAGCAGGCTGTTGGCCGATGTCCGGGCGGCGATGCCCAACTCGACCAAGGTGGCCTCGTCGGCGATCGACGGGCTGGTCACCCCGTACCAGCGGCTGCCATCGAACGACAACTGCGCGTCGTGCACCTGGTTGCCACCGGCGTAGCGATAGCCCAGGTTGCCGCGCAGGCTCAGCCAGCTCTGCGCCTGGGCGGTGCCGCGCAGGTTGACGTTGAAGCGCACGCCGGCCGTGGTCAGGTCGACGCGGGTATCGCCGTCGCGGCCGCGCAGCGCCGCGGCGCCGCCGTCCTCGACGAAGCCGTCGTGGTCGAGTTCGACATGGGCGTACTGCAGGTACGGTTCCAGTTCCCAGCGCTCGTTGCCGAAGCGGTAGCCCAGTTCCGCGAAGGCCTGCCAGGCGGTCGCGTCGTAACGCCCGTGCACGCCATCGGCGAAGCCGGCGAATGCGACGTCTCGCTCGACGTCGAGCTCATGCCATGCGTAGGTGTAGCCCACACGCAGACCCAGGCCGTCCCAGGTCTGACTGCCGTAGACACCCACGTGCCGCGTGTCGGCATCGCCCTTGGAGGCGCGGCTACGCACGTCGAAGTCGGTGCTGCCGACGCCGCCGAAGGCACCGACCCGCCAGCCGCCATCGAACTGACGGTCGATGCCGACCAGCGCTGCGGTGCCGTTGTACTGCGCACGCGCAGCATTGCCGTCGCCGCCGACCCGGCCGCCCTGGCGGTGGACCTCGACCCATGCGCCGGTGTTCGCGTCGGCATCGCGCAGACCGCCGAAGCCGTCGTGTCCGGCCGAGGCGCGGGCGAGGGCGGCATCGCGGACCAGGCGACCGCTGTCAATCAGGATCTGCTGCGCGCTAGCGTGGATCTCACCCGAGAGCTGATCGAACGCGTTGCGTGCGCCGGCTTCCCCGAGTTGGGTCAGCGGGACCAGCAGGCCCTGGTCGTCGGGCAGTGCATCGAGCGCCGCCGCCGTGGCACGCTGGTTGCCGGTCTGCGCCGCGGTCGCCAGCGCCGCACCACGTGCAACGCCCACATCGATGGCATTCGGCCCGTACAGCAGCGACAGCGACAGGAATGGCGACAGCGCACTGGTGTCGACGGTGTCGAAGGTGCCGGTCACGCCACCCTGTGCCGAGACGATGCGGTACTGCTGGCCGAGCAGGTAGGTGCCAGGCAAGCGGCTGGCAACAAGCGTGCCGCCATACAGCGTGGCCGAGCCGGTGACCGACAGCAGGTCGGCCAGGTTCGGCGGCTGCAATTCGGCGACCAGCGTGGCATCGGCGGTCTGCACGTAGTCGCCATCGACGACCAGCGTGCCGATCGAGTTGCCCGGCGCGATCGTACCGGCGACCCAGGTGTCGCCGAGCGTGCCACTGCCCCCCAGCGTGCCGAGAGCCTCGACGCGCGTCTGCCCGCCCTCGACCGTGCCGTTTACAACCGCGACACCGCGTCCGAGGATCGCACCGCTCTGGCCGTCGACAACGCCGGTCACCGTCAGCGCGGTGTCTTGCAGACGACCATCTTCGGCGATCAGTAGACGCCCGCCTTGGACGAGCACGTCGTCGGCCAGCGCATTGCGGCCCGCCAACTCCAACGTGCCGCCGGTGACCGTGGCGCCGTTGAAGCTGTTGTCGCCCGACAGGCGCAGCCAACCGCCCGCATTGGAGTGGAACCCCAGTCGGCCGGGCCCGCCGATGTCATTGGTCCAGTCGTCCCAGGCATCGCCGTCCCAGACCTTGGTGCCGCCCGCGGCCTGGTCCATGACGATATCGGTGTCGACGCGCAACTGACCGTAGCCTTCGATCGCCTTCTGCAGGTTGAGCAGGCCCCAACCATAGATCTCGTCGACGCCTTCTTCGCCCAGATCGGTCGCGGTGGTCAGCATGATGTCGCGGATCTGGTGGCCTTCGAGATAGGGGAATCGCTCGAACAGCAGGCCCAGTGCACCGGTCACGTGCGGCGCTGCCATCGAGGTGCCCGAGTAGTCGGCGAATCCGGGCACGCCTTCGCGGCTGGAGAATTCGTAGCGCAGGTTGCCCGCGTCATCGACGCTCCAGTCGCCTTCCAGCAGGTCGTTGTCGTAGACGGTGGAGGTGATCAGGCTGCCCGGCGCGGCCAGGCACCACTGCGCGGTGATACCGCATTTCATCGAACGGTCGCTCAGCACGCCGCTTTCGTTGAGATTGACGACGCTGACCCAGTACTGCTCGATGTCCGGAAAGATCGACGGCAGTGACGCCGGCGCGCTGGCCTGGGGGCTGGCTTCCGGTGACGGGTTCGTACCGCTGTTGCCCGCTGCCACTACCTGCAGCATGCCTGAGGTGCGGGAGGCCTCGGCCATGGTCTCCAGCGTTGCCGCCACCGAAGGAATGCTCATCAGCAGTTCGTGGTACTGCGCCGCCTCTTCCGGCGTGGTGGCGATGTAGGTGTAGCCCCAGCTGTGGTTCATCGCGCGCACGCCGTGGTCGGCCGCCTGCCCGTACATCTGGGCGAACGCATCGCTGCCGGCCGACGTCGAGAAGGTGGTGCACTGGTTGAAGAAGATGCACGGGATATCGACGATGGTCAGGCTGTCGTTGAACAGTCGTGCGGAACTCAGGTCGGCGCCCCAGGCGACGCCATGCATACCGCTGCCGTCGCGGTTCGCAGCGATCGTGCCCGAGACATGGGTGCCGTGGCTGTTGAAGGCCAACAACGTATTGCCCCAGAGGTGGTCATTGGCGGGGTTGGGGAACAGTGGCGCCAGCGACGGATCGTAGTACTCGCCTTCCACCGCGACCTGGTCGCCTTCGGAGTAGAAGCAGGCGTCCGGGCCATCGAGCACGCCGGTCTGGCCGCATAGCGAGCCATCATCGAGCACGTCGGCCATCGTGATGCCGCGATGGTCCTTGCCCGCGAATTCGGGGTGATCGAAACCGGCGCCCGAGTCCAGCAGCCCCAGCCGCACACCAGCGCCGCTCAGGCCGCGCGCGTAGGCATGATGGGCATTGATGACCTCCAGCCCCCAGTCGGCCTGGAACTCCTCGGTGATCCACGACGTCGGATCCGCAGGCTGGGCCGGCGTGTCGGCGGCCAGCGATGCCTGTCCGGTGCCAGCCGATGCCAGCTGGGCGTGGGCGGCGTCGCGCAGACGCCAGCGCGCGCTGAACCCCTCTGCGAACAATGCCGGCTGTGCTTGAATCGTAGTGGATGCCCGATCGAAGAATGTCCGGGACATTGCGGACTCGACTGCGGAATGCGTGCTTTCCGATGAAGCCGTCTGCGCTGCAACTGGCAAAGAGGCGAGTGCCAGGACACCGCAGGAGATGGCGAGTGCGAGACGCGAGCGCGAAATGCGGATGTTGCGCGAGGGTGTCACGGTCTTGCTTCGAGTCATGCTGCTTCCCTAGATTGACTGAACAAACGCCGCTGGCGGTGTGACCTGTGCAGCTGGCGTTCATCCATGTTAACCGGGACACGCGGCAAGGGAATGGGGCGCACCCTATGTCAATCATTTGCCCGCGTCGATGACACGGACCCGGATCGTTAGCGCGCGTGACTGTCCGGGACGTTCGACCCGTAGCATCCAGTCCCCCTCGCGTTCGGGGGCCTGCAAGGAAGCTCGGCCATCGGCGCCAACCGTGGTCACGCGCTGACCATCGTGAATTGTGCTGCCGGGCGGTGCCCGACCTTCTATCCTGGCGCCGCGCACGACAGTAGAAGGAAATCGCACGCGCGATTGCGCGACTTCTTCACCTGGCTGCGTCAATCTCGGCCCCTGCGGCCTGACGACATCAGGCCATGCACCGGGGGCCGCCGGCGTCGGCTTCGACGTGCACCCAGCGACAGCGGGCAATGCGAGAAGTGCCAGAACGAGGATGTTGGACGCGGTCATGACAGAGAAGTCTATCCAAGCGCGCGCCTCCACGATCCCAACGTCGCGGCGTTGACGAACGCGCCGCCGCGCGTGGGAAAGGCGAACCACGTGGAGACCCGTCCTCAGCGCTCCAAAACAAGCTCGGGATCGATCCGCACATCGAACCGCGCCTCCACGATCCCAACGCCCCGACCCTGACGAACGCGCCGCCGCGCGTGGGAAAGGCGAACCACGTAGAGACCCGTCCTTAGCGCTCCAAAACAAGCTGGGGATCGATCCGCACATCGAACCGCGCCTCCACGATCCCAACGCCCCGACCCTGACGAACGCGCCGCCGCGCGTGGGAAAGGCGAACGACGCGGAGACCCGTCCTCAGCGCTCCAAAACAAGCTGGGGATCGATCCGAATATCGAACCAATTCATCCCCCAGTGCAGATGCGGCCCCGTCGCGCGCCCGGTCGCACCGACCGCGCCGATCACTTGGCCCTGTTCGACGCGGTCACCGACTTTGGCATCGAGCCGCGAGAGATGCAGGAAGTTCGAGCTCACGCCATGGCCGTGGTCGAGCAAGAGCGTGCCGCCGGTCAGGTACAGGTCTGGCGCGGCGAAGGTCACGATGCCGGCGGCGGGCGCCTTGACCGGCGTGCCGGTCGGCGCGGCAATGTCCATGCCCGAGTGCGGCGCGCCGGGCTGTCCGTTGTACGACCGCGCACGCCCGAAGCGCCCGCTGATCCGTCCCTCGACCGGGCGCAGGAAACGACCGCCGAAGTCGACGCGTGCGTCGTCGCGCGTCCGCGCCTGGGTGACCTGCGCCTGCTCGCGGCGGATGCGTTCGGCGATCGCCGGCGGCGGGTTGACGGTGGCCGGCGGCACGCCATTGACGCGCTCGATCGGCCAGTCGCGTGGCGCGACTGCGATCGTCGCGACGTGTTCGCGGCCGTCCGGGTCGATGACCTGCACCTGGACCGGGCCGATCTCGTCGCGGCCGATGCCCAGCGCCACCGTGCCGTAGCCGCTGACGCGCAGCGCGCGGTCGCGGTAGCGCACCTGGCTGCCCGCCGGCACCTTGCCGACGACCAGGCTGCCTTGCTCAACGCGCTCTGGAAAGCGCAGCGCGTCGGTGTCCTGGGCGGCGAGCGGCAGGACGAGCAGGGCGCAGACCAGCAGCAATAACAAACGTGTCGGCATCAGTGGGCGCAGTGCAGCGGAAGGGGCGGGCAGGATAGGCGGGCGTGCATGAAGCTGTGGTGGCCTGGGCCCCGTGCGCTCAGCGCGCGAAGGCCAGGCGCTGGCCGGCGGGATCGCCCACCAGATGCGTGCCGTCCCAGGCCAGTTGGCCATTGACCCAGGTCGAGGCGATCTGCGAACGGAACGTCGTACCCTCGAACGGCGACCAACCGCATTTGGACAACACCTGCTCGCGCTGCACGGTGAACGGCGTGTCCTCCACCAGCACCAGATCGGCGAAATAGCCTTCGCGCAGGAAGCCGCGCTCGGCGACGTCGAACAACTGCGCCGGTGCGTGCGCGAACTTCTGCACCACGCGGGTGATGTCGAAATGCCCCTCGTGGACGCATTCGAGCGCGGCCACCAGCGCGAACTGCACCAGTGGCAGCCCGCTCGGTGCACGGGTGTAGGGGTTGTGCTTCTCGGCCAGCGTGTGCGGCGCGTGGTCGGTGGCGAGCACATCGATGACGTCGTCGGCCAGCGCCGCCAGCAGCGCGCTGCGGTCGGAGGCGTCCTTGATCGCCGGATTGCATTTGATCAGATGCCCCAGCCGCGCATAGTCGGCGCGGTCGAAGCGCAGGAAGTGGATGCAGGTCTCGGCGGTGATGCGCTTGCGCAGGCGCCCATCCGCGTCCACCAGTGGGCCGGCCTCGAACAGCGCCAGTTCCTCGGCGGTGGAGATGTGCAGTACATGCAGCCGGGTGTCGTGGCGACGTGCCAGCGCCAACGCCAGCCGCGTCGACTTGATGCAGGCCTCGCGCGAGCGGATGTCGGGGTGGCACTGCGCCGGGATGTCGTCACCGTACTTCGCCACGTAATCGCGCTGGATCGCGTCGATCGTGGGCGTGTCCTCGCAATGCGTGATGATCGGCACCGGCGTCTCGCGGAAGATGCCGTCAAGGGTGTCGGGATCGTCGACCAGCATGTTGCCGGTCGAGGCCCCCATGAACACCTTGACGCCCGGCGTGGTCAGCGGATCGATCCGCCGCACGTGGTCGAGGTTGTCGTTGCTCGCGCCCATGTAGAAGCCGTAGTTCGCGCGTGCACGGCCGGCGGCGCGGTCGTACTTGTCCTGCAGCGCGGCCGCATTCAAGGTCGGCGGGCTGGTGTTGGGCATGTCCATGAAGCTGGTCAGACCGCCGGCGACCGCCGCGGCCGATTCGCTGGCGATGTCGGCCTTGTGCTCCAGGCCCGGCTCGCGGAAATGCACCTGGTCGTCGATCATGCCCGGCAGCAGCCAGCGCCCGGCGGCGTCGACCACGCGATCGCCCTCGCGGACGGACAGGTCGCCGCCGATCGCGGCGATGCGCCCGTCGGCGCCGATACGCAGATCGCCCTCGACGATGCGGCCCTCATTGACCAGGCGGGCGTTGCGGATCAGGGTCTGGGTCATGGCTTGGGGTCCATTTCGGGCATCGGCACCGGATCGTGCCCGCCGGGGTGGAGGGGGTGGCAGCGTGAGAGCCGGCGCAACGCCAGCCAGCCGCCGCGCCATGCGCCGAACCGGGCGATGGCGATCATGGCGTACTGCGAGCAGCTGGGATGGAAGCGACAGCGCTGGCCGAGCAACGGACTGACGAACCGCTTGTAGCCCTGCAACAGGGCAATGAGAAGACGCTCGATCACGGCAAGTCGGCAGAGGCAATGAATGCGGCGGCCGGTTCGGTTGCCGCTGCAGGGTTTGCAGGGTATAACAGCCCGCTTCCCCGTCCAAGGGAATGACAAGGATCGCAGCTCGTGGCAGCCAAGAAACCCGTAAAAAAGGCCGTCAAGAAGGCCGTCAAGCCCGCAGCCAAGGCGCCCGCCAAGGTTGCGACGAAGAAGTCTGCGCCCGCGAAGAAGGCCGCGGCCGTCAAAAAGGCGGCCAAGTCTGCGCCCGTGACCAAGAAGGCCGTCGCTAAGAAGCCCGTGGTCAAGAAGGCCCCGGTCAAGAAGGCGGCGGCCAAGAAGAAGACGCCGGCCGCCAAGTCGGCGACCAAGAAGACGCCGGCTGCCAAGGCGCCTGCCAAGAAGGCGGCGCCGACGAAGGCGCCCGCCAAAAAGATCGCCAAGGCCGCTCCGGTCAAGAAGACCGGGGCGCCGAAGCCGGCGACGAACGCCAGGACCGCCGCTCCGGTGGCGGCTGCCAAGTCCGTCGCCAAGAAGGCGGCACCGGCGAAGTCGGTCATCGACAAGCCGGTCGCCAAACCGGAGTCCGCGTCCGCGAAGGCGGCACCGGCACCGGCGAAAACCGCCGCACCCAAGCCGGTGGCGGCTTCCACTCCCACAACACGTCCGCGTCCGGTCGGCAAGGTCGCCGTCGCGGTCGTGGCGCGCCAGCCGGAGCCGGCGCCCAGAACGAAGGTGAAGGTCGTGCAGTACAAGACCGATGAAGAGACAGGTCGTCCCATCCTCCCGGCGGGTTACAAGCCCTCCGCCGACGAGGAGTACATGAGTCCGTTGCAACTCGAGTATTTCCGCCAGCGCCTGCTGCAGTGGCGCGCGGACCTGGTCGAGGAATCCAAGCAGACGATCGAGAACCTCAAGGACGAAGTCCGCGATGTCGGCGACGAGGCGGAACGTGCGACGCGGGAGACCGAGAACTCGCTCGAGCTTCGCACGCGCGATCGCTACCGCAAGCTGATCGGCAAGATCGACAGCACGCTCAAGCGTGTCGACTCGGGCGAGTACGGCTACAGCGTGGACTCGGGCGAGGAGATCGGTCTTGACCGTCTCGAGGCGCGCCTGACCGCCGAGCGTACGATCGACGAGCAGGAGCGTTGGGAGCATCTGCAGAAGCAGATGGGGGATTGACGGTTCTTCGTCGATCGCCCTCAGAAAAAGCCGGTCGATTCGACCGGCTTTTTCTATGGGCGAATCCGCGTGATCTCGATTGGTCGCCCGTCACAGTTTCGCGTTCACTGCAGTTCGCGTAGATCCAGGCGGCGCAAGCGCGGCGCCTTCCAGGCCGTCGTCGCGACCACGCCCATCGTCATGAAGCCGCCGAGCACGACCGCCGGCACCAGACCGAGCAGGCGCGCCATCGAGCCCATGTAGAACGCGCCGATCTCGTTGGACGAGCCGACGAACAGGCCGTTGATCGACGAGACCCGGCCGCGCATATGATCGGGCGTCGCCAACTGCATGATCGTCGAGCGCATCACCACCGACACGCCGTCGCACATGCCCGACAGCAGCAGGAAGAACGCCGACAACCAGAACGCGGTGGACAGGCCGAAACCGATCATGCACAGGCCGAAGCCGCCGACGGCGAGCAGCAGGAAGCGGCCGGCGTTGCGCTGGACCGGATGGCGGGCCAGCCAGATGCCCATCGCCACCGAGCCCAGTGCCGGCGCGCCGCGCAGGATGCCCAGGCCCTCGGGGCCCCAGTCCAGGATGTCGTGGATGAAGGCCGGCGCCAGCGAGATCGCACCGCCGAACAGCACCGCGAACATGTCCAGAGCCAGAGCGCCGAGCAGGATCTGGTGGCCGAACACAAAGCGGGCGCCCTCGGCGATGCTGGCGAAGATCGGGGCGCGTTGCAGCATGCGCGGGGGTTCGGTGACCTGCATCCGCGCCAGGAACACGATCACGCCCAGCGCCAGCACCGAGGCCAGTGCATAGGCGATGGCTTCGCCGGCCCAGCCGACCACGAATCCGCCGATCGCCGGGCCCACCACCACCGCGCTCTGGAAGGCGATGCTACCCAGACTGGCGCCACGCGCGAACTGGTCGCGCGGCAGTACGCGCGCGAACAACGCGTTGTAGACCGGCCCCAGGAAGGCCCGCACCATGCCGGTCAGCATGATCGGCAGGTAGATCAGCCAGACGTTGCTGCCCAGCCCGTCGAGCGACAGCAGGGCGAGCAGTACCGGCGTGATCGCCAGGCCTGCCGCGGCCGCCATGCCGAGCTTGCGCCGGGGCAGGTGATCGACCAGGTAGCCGGCAAATGGGGCCACGCAGAAATAGGGCAGCACCTCGGCCAGCCCCACCAGGCCGAGCATCCACGGGTTCTGGGTCGCGGCGTAGATCTGCCAACCGACGGTGACCGCGACGATCTGATAGGACAGGATCGTCAGGATGCGATAGCCCAGCAATGCACGAAACCCCGGATTGCGCAGCGGCGCAGCCCGGCTGTCGGCGGCAGGTTTGTCGTCGGACACGCTCACGCCAATGCGGACTGGGCGCGATCGCGAATGAAGGCGAGCAGGGCGGCCAGTCCGTTGCTGCGGGTGGGCGAGAGGTGCTTGGACAGGCCGATGTCGCCGACGTAACTGGCGTCGGTGTCCACGATGTCGCGTGCGCTGCGGCCCGAGTACACGCGCAAGGCCAGGTAGATCAGGCCCGAGACGATCGCCGAATCGCTGGCCGCGGCGAAGTCCAGCCGATCCGCATCGCCCGAGGCCACGATCCACACCATCGACTGGCAGCCATGCAAACGGTTGGCTTCGGTCTTGGCGCTGTCGGGGAACGGCGGCAGTTTGCGGCCCAGATCGATCAGGTACTGGTAGCGTTCCGACCAGTCGCTGAAGAAGGCGAATTCGTCGGCAATGGCGCGCTGCGCCTGTTCGGGCGAGGCTTCGAGCGGGAAGGGCGAATCGGTCACAGGGGCAGTCGGGAAACGGGCGGCGTCGCAGGCGAGCCAGAACGCAATAGTGTGAAGCAAAAGCGCGCGAAGGGGATGTGGCGGCCTTCTCACCGCCATCATCGCGGTCGGCTAGGCTTGCCGCCGACGCGCGAGGAGGAGCGCATGGCGAACGCGATCGTCTGGTTCCGCAACGACCTTCGGCTCGATGACAATCCTGCGCTACATGCCGCACTCCAGGCCGGCCTGGCGCCGGTGTGCGTCTATATCCACGCTCCCGACGAGGAAGGCGATTGGGCGCCGGGCGCAGCCTCCAACGCCTGGCGCCATCGCGCCTTGGCTGCCCTGGACCAGGCCTTGCGCCGGCACGGCGCGCGCTTGCGGCTGTTCCACGGGCCGACGCTGCCGACCCTGCGCACGCTGGTGGAGACCTGCGACGCGGAGGCGGTGTTCTGGAACCGTCGCTACGAGCCGGCGATCGAGCAACGTGATGCCCGGATCAAACGGACCTTGCGCGGCGACGGGGTGCGTGCCGAGAGCCATGACGGCGCGCTGCTGTTCGAACCGTGGGCGCTGCAGACCGGACAGGGCGGCCCCTACAAGGTGTTCACGCCGTTCTGGCGCAAGGCCGTGTCGACCTGGCGCACGCGGGAGACGTGGTCGCCGCCGCCGTTGTTGCCGGCGGCCGAGGCCGGGCCGAACGGCGTCGCGCTCGCCGATCTGAAGCTCGCGCCCGCGCCCGACTGGTCGGCCGGTTTCTGGTCGTCGTGGACGCCGGGCGAGGACGGTGCACGCGAAGCGCTGGAGGTCTTCGTCGACGGTGCACTGCGCGACTATGCCAGTGGCCGCGATCGCCCCGACCAGATCGGGACCTCGCGCTTGTCGCCGCATCTGCACTTCGGCGAGATCGCTCCGTGGCGGATCGTCGCCGCGCTGGAGGCCGAACGTCGCGCCACGACCACGCCGCAGATCGACGCCTACCTCCGGCAGCTTGGTTGGCGCGAGTTCGCCCACCACCTGCTGCACCACGTCCCCGAGAGCATCGACCGCGACCTCAATCCCCGCTTCGCGCGCTTCCGCTGGGCGCGGCCTAATGCCGCTCGTCTCGCGGCCTGGCAGCGGGGCCGGACCGGCGTACCGATTGTCGATGCCGGCATGCGCGAGCTCTGGCACACCGGCTGGATGCACAACCGCGTGCGGCTGATCGTGGGCAGTTGGCTGTGTAAACACATGCGCGTCCATTGGCGCGATGGCGCGCGTTGGTTCTGGGACACGCTGGTGGATGCGGACCTGGCCAACAATACGCTCGGCTGGCAATGGATCGGCGGCACCGGCGCCGATGCTTCGCCGTACTTCCGGATCTTCAATCCGGTCACCCAGGCGCAGCGCTTCGATCCGGACGGCCGCTACATCCGGCGCTGGCTGCCTGAACTGGCAGACCTGCCAGTGCCACTGTTGTTCGCGCCGTGGACCGAGCCCGATCGCCTGGCGGCCCTGGCGCCGGACTATCCGCGCAGGCCGATGGTGGACCTGGACGCAGGCCGGGAGGCGGCGCTTGCCGCCTATCGCGCATCGCGTTGAGCGGCTGGCCGTTCGGCACTGTGCACCCGCGGCCGTTGGGCGCCCGAAGCTGAACAGGTCTTGGATGCCGCCGCAACCGTCACCCTATTTGCATCAAGCAACGGCTACTTTCGCTGCCGCCACCATCATTCGCGGACATTCGCGTCCTGACCCAAGGGAGATCCAAGACATGCGCAAACTGAGCACCGCAGGCCTGACCACCGCCATCGCAGGCATCCTGTTGCTGAGCAGCTGCGCCAGCTACACCGGCCAGACCAACGCGCCCGACGATCCGAACCGCACCCGTAACAACGCCCTGATCGGTGCCGGTATCGGTGCCGTCGCCGGTCTGCTCAGCGGGTCGGACGCGACCGAACGTCGCCAGCGCGCGCTGGTCGGTGCCGGCGTCGGTGGCCTCGCTGGTGGTGCGATCGGTGCCTACCAGGACCGGCAGGAAGCTGAGCTGCGCCGCCAGACCCAGGGCACCGGCATCCAGGTCGATCGCGAAGGCGACGTCATCAAGCTCAACCTGCCTGATGGCGTGACCTTCGACTTCGGCAAGGCCGACCTCAAGGCCCAGTTCTATCCCGCGCTCAATAACGTCGCGCGCACGCTGGCCGAGTACGACAAGACCATCGTCGAGATCTCGGGCCACACCGACAGCGTCGGCAGCGATGCGGTCAACCAGCGGTTGTCGGAGCAGCGCGCCAATGCGGTGGGCAACTACCTGATCGGCCAGGGCCTGCTGCGTCAGCGCTTCGAGATCGTCGGCTTCGGCAAGACCCGCCCGATCGCCGACAACAGCACCGAACAGGGCCGTGCGGCCAACCGCCGCGTCGAAGTCCGCGTGGTGCCGCTGCAGGGCTGATCGCACGCGATCTTGGCCAGAGAAAAGCCCCGGCAATGCCGGGGCTTTTTTTGTCTTCGATCTGCATGCTTGCCGCGGCGATCGGCATTTACCCTGCAGCCGCGGCCTCATGAATCGTAGACCGCGGCGCATGCCATCAAGCGTTACAGCGCCTCGATCACGCCTGCTGCGCCCATACCGGTGCCGATGCACATCGTCACCAGGCCATAGCGCTTCTTGCGGCGACGCATGCCGTGCACGATCGTGGCGGTGCGGATCGCGCCCGTCGCGCCCAGCGGATGGCCCAGCGCGATCGCGCCACCCAGCGGGTTGACCTTGTCCGGATCCAGCTTGCTGTCTCGGATCACCGCCAGCGCCTGCGCCGCGAACGCCTCGTTGAGCTCGATCCAGTCGATGTCGTCGAGCGTCAGCCCGGCCTGCGCCAGCGCCTTGGGAATCGCCGCGATCGGCCCGATGCCCATGACCTCGGGCCGCACGCCAGCGACGGCAAAGCTGACGAAGCGTGCCAGCGGCTTGAAGCCGTAGTCGTTCACCGCGCGCTCGGACGCGAGCAGGATGCCGGCCGCGCCGTCGCTCATCTGCGAACTGTTGCCGGCGGTCACCGACCCCCCGAACTGGCCGTTGCGGAACACCGGCTTGAGCTTGGCGAGCCCCTCGATCGAGGAGTCCGGGCGCGGCCCTTCGTCGGTATCCACCAGCCGCTTCTTCAACTGCACGGTGTTGCCGGCGAGGTCAGGCTGATGGGACAGGATCTCGTAGGGGCTGATCTCGTCCTTGAACTCGCCGGCCTGGATCGCGGCGATCGCCTTCTGGTGCGAGGCCAGCGCGAACGCGTCCTGGTCCTCGCGCGAGACCTTCCATTCCTCGGCAACCTTCTCGGCGGTGATGCCCATGCCGTAGGCGATGGCGACGTGATCGTCCTTGAACACCGACGGCGACAGCGCGACCTTGTTGCCCATCATCGGCACCATGCTCATGCTCTCGGTGCCGCCGGCGAGCATCAGGTCGGCGTTGCCCAGCCGGATCTCGTTGGCGGCCAGCGCGACGGCCTGCAGGCCCGACGAGCAGAAACGGTTGACGGTCTGCGCGGCGACGGTATCGGGCAGGCCGGCCAGCAGCACGCCGATGCGCGCCACGTTCATGCCTTGCTCGCCTTCGGGCATCGCGCAGCCGATGATCGCATCGTCGATGCGGCCCGGATCGATGCCCGGCGCCTGCGCCACGACGGCCTTGAGCACGTGCGCGAGCATGTCGTCGGGACGGGTGTTGCGGAACACGCCCTTGGGCGCCTTGCCGACCGGGGTACGGGTGGCAGCGACGATGTAGGCGTCCTGGATTTGCTTGGTCATTGAAAACTCCGGAATGCGATGTCGAGGTTCGGGACGGGGACACGGCGCGGCCCGACGCACGGGCCAGGCACGAACCTCAGTTCCTGAGCGGCTTGCCGGTCTTGAGCATGTGCGCGATGCGGGCCTGGGTCTTCTCCTGCTGCGCCAGCTCGACGAAGTGCTGGCGCTCCAGGCGGATCAGCCAGTCCTCGTTGACGAGCGCGTTGCGGTCGACATCGCCGCCGCACAGCACGGTCGCGATCCGCTCGGCGATCTCGTAGTCATACGGGCTCACGAAGCGGCCTTCGAGCATGTTGACCAGCAGCATCTTGAAGGTCGCGATGCCGACATCGCCGGCAACGCGGATCGCGCGCGCGGGCAGGGGCGGGCGATAGCCCGACTCGGCCAGCGCGCTGGCCTGCTGGCGGGCGACGTGCAGCAGTTCGAACGCATTGAAGGTCACCACGTCGTCGGCGCGCAGCAGGCCCAGTTCCTTGGCGTGGACGGCCGAGGTCGAGACCTTGGCCATCGCGATGGTCTCGAAGGTCTTCTTGAGCTCGGCGAACACGTCCCCACCGGGACCGGCCGCTTGCGACGCGCGCACCGCCAGTTCCTTCAGGCCGCCGCCGGCCGGGAGCAGGCCGACACCGGCCTCGACCAGGCCGATGTAGCTCTCCAGGTGCGCGACCGTGCGCGCGCTGTGCATCTGGAACTCGCAGCCGCCGCCCAGCGCCAAGCCGCGCACCGCCGAGACCACCGGCACCAGTGCGTACTTGATGCGCTGGCTGGTCGCCTGGAAGTTGGCGACCATCGCCTCGAACGCATCAACCTTGCCGGCCTGCAGCAGGCCCAGCGCACCGGCGAGGTCGGCGCCGGCGGAGAACGGCTCCTTCGGCTGCCAGATCACCAGGCCCTTGAAGTCCTGTTCGGCGATGCCGATCGCCTCCTGGATGCCGTCGAGCACCTGGTCGGAGACGGTGTGCATCTTGGTCTTGAAGCTGATCACGCCGATGTCGTCGCCATCGCTCCACAGCCGGATGCCCTCGTTCTCGAAGCGGGTCTCGCCCTGGTCGAAGCGCTCGCCGAGCAGCGGATCAGGGAAACGCTGGCGGCGGTAGACCGGCAGCGCCGAGCGCGGCAGCTTCGCGTTCTGGGCCGGGCTGTAGCTGCCCTCGGCGGCGTGCACGCCCTCGCGGCCATCGAACACCCAGTCGGGCAGCGGCGCGCTGCTCATGGTCTTGCCGGCGACGATGTCCTCGGCGATCCAGTCGGCGACCTGCTTCCAGCCCGCCGCCTGCCACAGTTCGAACGGCCCTTGCTGCCAGCCGTAGCCCCAGCGGATCGCCAGGTCCACATCGCGCGCGGTCTGGGCGATGTCCTCCAGGTGCACGGCGCTGTAATGGAACAGATCGCGCAGGATCGCCCAGACGAACTGCGCCTGCGGGTGCTCGCTGGCGCGCAGTTTGACCATGCGCTCGGCCGGGTCTCGGGTCTTGAGGATCTCCACGACCTCGTCAGCGGCCTTGCGGTCGGCCGGGCGGTAGTCCTGCGCCGCCAGGTCGAGGACGGTGATGTCCTTGCCGGCCTTGCGGAAGATGCCGGCCCCGGTCTTCTGGCCGAGCGCGCCTTTGTCGATCAACGCCGACAGCCACTTGGGCGTGGCGAAGTAGTCGTGCCACGGGTCGTCGGGCAAGGTGTCGGCCATCGTCTTGATGACGTGGGCCATGGTGTCGAGCCCGACCACGTCCGAGGTGCGGTAGGTCGCCGACTTCGGCCGGCCGAGCAGGGGACCGGTCAGCGCGTCGACCTCGTCGAAGCCGAGGCCGGATTCCTGGGTGTGGTGAATCGTCGACAGGATCGAGAACACGCCGATCCGGTTGCCGATGAAGTTCGGCGTGTCCTTGGCGTAGACCACGCCCTTGCCGAGCTGGGTGGTCAGGAAGGTTTCCAGCCCCTCGAGCACCGCCTTGTCGGTGGTTTTGGCCGGGATCAACTCGGCCAGATGCATGTAGCGCGGCGGGTTGAAGAAGTGGACACCGCAGAAACGATGGCGAAGTTCTTCTGGAAGAACTTCCGCCAACTTGTTGATTCCCAATCCAGATGTATTGCTGGCGAGCACCGTATGCGCCGGCACATGCGGAGCGATCTTGCGGTACAGATCCTGCTTCCAGTCCATCCGCTCGGCGATTGCCTCGATGATCAGGTCGCAGCTTTCCAGCAGCGCCAGGCCGGTTTCGTAGTTCGCCGGCACGATCGCCTCGGCCAGCGCGCGCGAGGCCAGCGGGGCAGGGCTGAGCTTGCCCAGATTGGCCAGCGCCTTGCGGACGATGCCGTCCGGGTCGCCGTCCTTGGCCGGCAGGTCGAACAGCACCGTGTCGATGCCAGCGTTGGTCAGGTGGGCGGCGATCTGCGCTCCCATGACTCCGGCGCCCAGGACCGCGGCGCGACGTACAAGCAGTTTCTCGGACATTTGCTCCATCCCTTTGATCGATAAGGGCCGGGTCGAGCCCGGCGTGGGGTCAGGCGCGGAAGCCGGCGGCGGAGAAGCGGATCAGTTCGCCGGCGATCCGGGTGCGGTGTTCGGCTTCGGTGGTGCCGTGCGGCCGCTTGATCAGGCCGAAATCGGCCATCGCATAGGTCAGCGCACCGGCCAGGAAATCCAGCCGGCCGTACAGCTCGGCCTTGCCCAGTCCCGGCAAGCAGGCGGCCAGGGCCGAGGCGAATTCCCGCGGCACGTGGCCGTACTGCTCGGACAGGAACTTGCGCAACGCGTCGTTCTTCTCGACATAGGCGCGTGCGATCACCCGCACGAACCCGCCGCTGCCATTGCGGCCGATCGCCATATCCAGCGCCGGATCGACGAAGGCGGCGATGATCGGCTCGATCTGCCCAGGCTGCTCGGCCAGCGCCCGGCGCAGTTGGGCCAGGCGCTGCGCGCTCATCTGGTCCATGCGCCGGCGGAAGACCTCGTTGACGAGGTTCTCCTTGCTGCCGAAGTGGTAGTTGACCGCGGCGATGTTGACGTCGGCGCGGCTGGTGACCTGCCGCAGCGACGTGCCGGCAAATCCATTGGCCGCAAACAGCTCCTCGGCTGCGCCCAGGATCTTGTCCTTGGTGGAAAACTGCCGCGTACCGCTCATTCGCTCTCCGCTGAATCAAACGCTTGTTTGATGCTAGAGCGCGCCGGCCCGACGCGTCAATGACCGCGTCTTGGATTGCGCATCGGACAGGCGCGCTGCGGCCTGGCCCGCAATGCAGTAGAATCACTGCAGCCGTATCGGCTAAACCCGCGCCCAGACGCGGGTTTTTCCATGCTAACTTCGACCAGCCCGCCGGGATGGTCGTCCCCATTGTCCGGAGAATTCACAGATGGCGCTCGAGCGCACCCTGTCCATCGTCAAGCCCGATGCCGTTGCCAAGAACGTCATCGGTGAGATCTACAGCCGTTTCGAGAAGGCGGGCCTGAAGATCGTGGCCGCCAAGTACAAGCAGCTGACCCGCGAGGAGGCCGAGGGCTTCTACGCGATCCACCGCGAGCGTCCGTTCTTCAACGCGCTGGTCGAATTCATGACTTCCGGCCCGGTGATGATCCAGGCCCTGGAAGGCGAGAACGCCGTGGCACTGCACCGCGAGCTGCTGGGTGCCACCAACCCGAAGGACGCCGCGCCGGGCACGATCCGCGCCGACTTCGCCGATTCGATCGACGCCAACGCCGCCCACGGCTCGGATTCGGTCGAGAACGCGCAGACCGAGATCGCGTACTTCTTCAAGAACGACGAAGTCGTCTCGCGCTGAGTGATGCCATCGTGACCGGGGTTGCCATCGACGTTGCTGTCGCCAAGCAGAACCTGCTCGACCTCGATCGCGAGGGACTGGAGCGCTTTTTCGCCGAGATCCTCGGCGAAAAGCGCTTCCGTGCCCATCAGGTGATGAAGTGGATCCACCACCGCTACGTCACCGATTTCAACGAGATGACCGACCTGGGCAAGGGGCTGCGCGCCAAGCTCGAGGCGCACGCCGAAGTCCGTGTGCCGCAGATCCAGTTCGAAAAGCCCTCGACCGACGGCACCCATAAGTGGCTGCTGGCGATGGACGGCCTGAACGCGATCGAGACGGTCTACATCCCCGACAAGGGGCGCGGCACGCTGTGCGTGTCCTCGCAGGTGGGCTGCGCGCTCAACTGCCAGTTCTGTTCCACCGCGACCCAGGGCTTCAACCGCAACCTGTCGACCGCCGAGATCATCGGCCAGGTCTGGGTCGCGGCCCGCCACCTGGGCAATGTGCCGCACAAGCAGCGCCGCCTGACCAACGTGGTCATGATGGGCATGGGCGAGCCGCTGATGAATTTCGACAACGTCGTGCGCGCGATGAGCATCATGCGCGACGACCTGGGCTATGGCCTGGCCAACAAGCGCGTCACCCTGTCGACCGCCGGCATGGTGCCGATGATCGACAAACTCGGCGAAGTCAGCGACGTGTCGCTGGCGGTCTCGCTGCATGCGCCCAACGACACGCTGCGCAGCGAGTTGGTGCCGCTGAACAAGAAGTACCCGATCGCCGAACTGATGGAATCGTGCGTGCGCTACGCCCAGCGCAAGCGCGGCGAGTCGGTGACGTTCGAGTACACGCTGATGCGTGACGTCAACGACCAGCCCCAGCATGCGCGTGAACTGGTGCGGCTGATGCGCGATTTCGACAATCGCCTGCAGATGAAGGACGCGGCGAAGGTCAACCTGATCCCGTTCAACCCGTTCCCGGGCACCCGTTACCAGCGACCGGACGACGCCGCGATCCGGCGGTTCCAGAAGCTGCTCAACGAATCGGGACGCATTGCGCCGGTCCGCCGCACCCGCGGCGACGACATCGACGCGGCTTGCGGCCAGCTCAAGGGGCAGGTCGCCGACCGCACACGGCGCCAGGCCGAACACCTCAAGCGGCTGCGCGCCGAGGGTGGCGACGGTGCCGATGCGGTGGCCTGAGGCCGTCGTCCTGGTGATGCTCGGCATGGCGCTGGCCGCCTGCTCGCGCTCGGGGTTCGTCAAGCCAAACATCGACCGACCGACTTACGACATTGGCGGGACCCCCGAGTTCCGCCGCGCCGAGGCCGCGCGCGAACAGCTGGCGCTGGGCGTGCGCGCCTACCAGCAGGGCGACGATCGGGCCGCTGAGCGTCAGGGCCGGGCGGCCCTGCGCAACGACCAGACCGCGGCTGACGCCAATACGCTGCTGGCCCTGGTCAGCGAGCGCCAGGGCCGCCAGGCGCAGGCCGGAGCCTACTACCACGCCGCGGTCGAGCGCGCGCCCAACCGCGGTACGGCCCTCAACAACTACGGGGCCTGGCTGTGCCGCAACGGGCGGCCCGGCGAATCGCTGGCGCAGTTCGATGCCGCGTTGCAGGACCCGCGTTACGGCGACCGGGCTGGCGCCCTGGCCAACGCAGGCGCCTGCGCGCTCGATACCGGCGATGCGGCGCGTGCTGAACGGGACCTGCGCGCCGCGCTCGAGCTCGAGCCTGAAAGCGTGGTGGCGCTCGATGCCATGGCCCGGCTCCTCGCCGGCCAGGGCCGGTGGTTCGATGCGCGGGCTTTTTCGCAACGACGGCTTGCCGTGGCCCCCGCAACTGCGGCAGCATTGCAGCTGGCGGCCCGCATCGAACAGGGGCTCGGCGACGGTGCCGCCGCCGATCGACTTGTGCGGCGCCTCGAGACCGAATTTCCGGACGCGTCGCAACTTCAGCCAAGGGAAACCAGTCCACCATGAGTTCTTCGCACCAGGCCATGCCAGAGACCACGTCTGGGGTCGGAGAGCGCCTGCGCGTTACACGCGAGCAGGCCGGATTGCGTCTTGCCGATGTCGCCGCACGACTGCGGATGCAGGTGCGCGTGGTCGAGGCCCTCGAGGCCGAAGACTGGGGGCGCCTCGGGGCACAGGTGTTCGTGCGCGGGCAGTTGCGCAGTTATCTGCGCATGCTCGGGCTGCCCGAGTCGCTGGCCGACACCGTTTCGGCGGCCACCGAGGTGCGCCCGCCGGAGCTGACCCCGCGCACCTACACCCCGCCGATGCAGCGGATGCTGGACAAGGCCATGGGCCGCGCGGTCTATGTCGTCATCACCGCGCTGATCGTCGTGCCGGTCTGGGTGGCGACGCGCCAGCATGTCGACGACTCCGGTGAGATCACCGCCTCGCTCGGTGTGCTCGGGGACGACGCTGCGCCTGCGCAGCCTGTCGGCCCGCGCCCGGTCACGGCCTCGCTGGGTGCGCTGCCCAAGCGTGCGACCGTGCCCGTGGCGACGGCCGAGCCCCAGGCCGGGCGGCTGTCGCTGCGCTTCAACGGTCCGAGCTGGGTGGAAATCGTCGGCCACGACGGCCGCCGGATCGAGTCGGCCGAGATCCCGGCCGGCCAGCAGCGCGAGTTCGCGACTGCGGATGTCCACCGCATCGTGCTGGGCAATGCCGGCGCGGTCGAGGTGCTGCGCGATGGGGTCGTTCAGGATCTGTCCGAGTTTCGCCGGTCGAACGTCGCGCGCTTTGAGGTATCCTCCGATCGCGGTTTTGCGCCCGTCGCCGAGTAGTCGCGACCCGCGCTGCACACAGGACCGGCACGGCGCGTGAGCGCTGCCGCCGGTCTGTCGTTTTCCAATGGCAAAGACCCGTCGCCGGCGACGGGCGCAGAGAACATATGGCACTTGATGAGCTGCTGGACGAGCGCGAACAGGGGGAGCGGGTCAAGGCCTGGCTTCGCGACAACGGTCTGGGCCTGGTCGGTGGCGTTGCCGTCGGCGCAGTCCTGATCTTCGGCTGGCAGTACTGGAAGCAGCGGACCCACGTCCAGGCGGTCGCCCAGCACGCCGACTACCAGGCCGCGGTGCTCGACATCCGCGCCGGTGCGCTCGACAAGGCCGGCGAGCGCATCGCCGCGCTGCCCGATTCCACCTATGGCGAACTGGCTGCGTTGCAGCTGGCCAAGGCCCAGCTCGACGCCGGCGACCGCGATGCCGCGATCGCGACGCTGCAGGGCGTCGAAGGTGCCGACCCCGGTGTGACAGCGGTCGTGCGCCAGCGCCTGGCGCGGCTGCTGATCGATGCCGACCGCGGCCAGGAGGCGGTCGCATTGCTCGACGGCGTCGACGACGCGGTCTCGCTGGAAGTACGCGGCGACGCGCATTTCGCGCTCGACCAGGCCGAGCAGGCCCGCGCCGACTACACCGCCGCACTGCGCGGCCTCGACAGCGCGGCGCCGCAGCGCGGCCTGGTCGAGCTCAAGCTTTCCCAAGTCGGCGGTGCGCCGGACGAACCCGAGGTTGAATCCTGATGACCGAGCACACGGCCCCCGCCGCGGCTTCCCCCGTTCCGTCCCGCGCGTTGCGGTTCGCGGCGATTGCGCTGTGCGCGGTCGCGGTGAGCGGTTGCAGCACTGTGCGCGGCTGGTTCGGCAACAGCGAGAAGGCCGATGCCAAGGCGCTGTCGGAACCCGCCAAGCTGACCGACATCACGCCGTCGGTGACAGTCTCCCGCTTGTGGCGGACCAGCGCCGGCAAGGGCGAAGGTCGCCTGGGCGTGCGCCAGGGCCCGGTGGTCGCCGATGGCCGCGTCTATGTCGCCGCGATCAAGGGCGGCGTGCGCGCACTGGACCTGCAGAGCGGCGCCTCGGTCTGGCGCCACGAATCGGACCTGCGGTTGAGCGGCGGTCCGGGCGTCGGCGACGGCCTGGTCGTGGTCGGCAGCCTGGACGGCGACGTGCTGGCGCTCGATGCGGCAACCGGCGAACAGCGCTGGACCGCCAAGGTCACTAACGAGGTCATCGCCGCGCCGACGATCGGGCAGGGCTTGGTGCTGGTGCGCTCCAACGACGGCCGCGTCACCGCGTTCGACATCGCCAGCGGCGAGCGCCGCTGGTTCTGGGTCCGTGAGCTGCCGTCGCTGACCGTCCGCGGCAACGACGCGCCGGTGCTCGGCCCAGGCTTTGCCTTCGTCGGCAATGACGACGGCACGCTCGCCGCGCTTGCGCTGGCCGATGGCCGCACGTTGTGGGAGCAGGCGGTCGCCCAGCCCGACGGCCGCACCGAGCTCGAGCGCATGGCCGACGTCGACGGCACCCCGGTGCTCGAAGAGGCCGTGCTGTTCGCCAGCAGCTACCGCCATCGCACGATGGCGCTGGAAGGCCCGAGCGGTCGGCCGCTGTGGGTCAGCGACCATGGCGGCGCCAACCGCCCGGCGCTGTCGCCGCACCGCGTGGTCGTGACCGACGCCAACGGCACCGTCTGGGCCCTGGACAAGTTCAGCGGCACGGCGGCCTGGCAGCAGCCGGCGCTGGCGCGGCGCAATCTCAGCGCTGCGGCAGTGCAGGGCGACTACGCCGTGGTCGGCGATCTCGATGGCTATCTGCACTGGCTGCGCCTGGACGACGGCGAGTTCGCTGCGCGCGAGCGCGCCGGCCGCGACCCGATCAAGGGTGCCCCGGTCGTCGCCGATGGCGTGCTGGTGGTGCAGACCGTCGACGGCGACGTCAGCGCCTGGCGCTTGAACCAGTAGGGTTTCGACGCCGCCAATGCGACACTAGGGCCCCGGGCGGTGTCACCGTCCGGGGCCCGTCCGTTTTGTAGCCGCCGCTCCAGTGCCGGCCCGTCCTCCCGTTCTCTTGTTCCGGATCCCGCCGCATGCTCCCGCTCGTCGCCCTCGTGGGCCGCCCCAACGTCGGCAAGTCGACGCTGTTCAACGCGATGACCCGCACCCGCGACGCGCTCGTCCACGACGAGCCGGGTGTCACCCGCGACCGTCACTACGGCGTCTGCCGGCTCGGTGCGCGTCCGTTCGCGCTGGTCGACACCGGCGGCATCGCCGGCGAGAGCGTGCACCTGGAAGCGGCCGGACTGGCCGGGCCGACCGCCAAGCAGTCGCGCGCCGCGGCGGCCGAGGCCGACCTGGTGCTGTTCGTCGTGGACGGACGCGAGGGCGCGTCGGCGCTCGACGATGAACTGCTGCGCTGGCTGCGCAAGCTCGGCAAGCCGACGTTCCTGATCATCAACAAGACCGACGGCCTCGACGCGCGCGCGGCGATCGCCGACTTCTCGCGCTACGGCTTCACCGACGCGCACGCGGTGTCCTCGGCGCACCGCCACGGCATCGACGAACTCGTCGACGACGTGCTCGAAAAGCTCCCGGAAACCGGGCAGGCTGAGCAACTGGACACCGATCCCACGCGGATCCGGGTGACCTTCGTGGGCCGCCCGAACGTCGGCAAGTCGACCCTGGTCAACCGCATCCTCGGCGAGGAGCGGATGATCGCCTCGGAGGTCGCCGGCACTACCCGCGATTCGATCGAGGTCGATCTCGAACGCGACGGCCGGCGCTATCGCCTGGTCGACACCGCCGGCATCCGCCGCAAGTCGAAGGTCGACGAGGCGGTGGAGACGTTCTCGATCATCAAGACCCTGCAGGCGATCGAAGCCACCCAGGTCTCGGTGGTGATGATCGACGCCAGCGAGGGCGTTACCGACCAGGACGCGAGCGTGCTCGGTGCAGTGCTCGACTCCGGGCGCGCCCTGGTGGTCGCGGTCAACAAATGGGACGGGCTCAGCGAGTACCAGCGCGAGCAGACCGAGGCGCTGCTGTCGCGCAAGCTCGCGTTCGTGCCCTGGGCCGAGACGGTGCGCATCAGCGCCAAGCACGGCTCGGGCCTGCGTGAACTGTTCGCCGCGATCCATCGCGCGCACGCCTCGGCCAACTACAAGTTCGGCACGTCGGATGTGACCCGCGCGCTCGAGATCGCCGCCGAGACCAACCCGCCGCCGGTCGTGCGGGGGCATGCGCCCAAGCTGCGCTTCGCCCATCCGGGTGGCGAGAACCCGCCGACGATCGTCGTCCACGGCAATCGCCTGCGTACATTGCCCGACAGTTACCGCCGGTACCTGGAAAACTTCTTCCGCAAGCGCTTCAAGCTGGTCGGCACACCGGTGCGCTTCGTGTTCCGCGAGGGCGACAACCCCTACAAGGACAAGAAGAACGTGCTCAGCGAACGCCAGGTCGCCAAGAAGAAGCGGCTGATCCGGCACGTCAAGCGCAAATGAGCGCGCCGCCCACCGCGGCCGCGTTGACTGTCGGCGTGATTGCCGGCGGACGTGGCACGCGTCTGGGCGGTCTCGACAAGGCCTGGCTGGAGCAGGGCGGCACCGCGCAGGTGCTGCGCTGGCATGCACGCTTCGCGCCGCAGGCGGCACGGTTTTTGGTCAGCGCCAATCGCGATCTCGCACGCTACGCGGCCCACGGCATCGAGACCGTGGTCGACCGCACCCCCGATGCCGGGCCGATGTCCGGACTCGACGCACTGGCCGCCGCCGTCGACACACCCTGGCTGCTGACCCTGCCGGTCGACCTGTGCGACGCCGACGCCCGCCTGTTGCCGATGCTCGCAATGCTGGCCGGCGACCGCGGCGCTTGCGCGCAGGACGACGACGGCGTGCAGCCGCTGGTCGCGTTGTGGCCGACCGACGCCCTGCGCCGCGGCGCCGCCGAAGCACTGGCATGCGGCGACTACGCCGTGCGCGCCCTGCAACACCGGCTCGGCATGCGGGTGGTCCGGTTGCAGGGTGTACGCTTCGGCAACCTCAATACGCCTGACGATCTGATCGATGCCGGAATCGCCGCACCCTGACACCCCGTCCTTTCCGTACCGCGTGCCGTTCGACGAGGCCTGCGCGATCATCGATGCAGTCGCCGCCGAACGCGCGCTCGAGGTGCAGACGCTGTCACTGAGCCGCGCGCATGGCCACGTGCTCGCGCGTGATGTTGTCGCCACGCTGCCGCAACCGCCGTTCGACAACTCGGCGATGGACGGCTTCGCGCTGGACCACCACGACCTGGCGGGCGAGGGGACAGTGGTGCTGCAGCTGGTCGGCGAGCAGTTCGCCGGCCCGCGCGCGGACGTGCGCATCGCACGCGGGCAGTGCCTGCGCATCACCACCGGCGCGCCGATCCCCGAAGGCGCCAACACGGTGGTGATGAAGGAAAACACCCGCCTGGACGGCGATCGGGTCGAGATCCTGGTGCCGCCGCGGCCGGGCCAGCACGTGCGGCGCGCCGGCGAGGATGCCCAGGCCGGCGACCACCTGCTGCATGCCGGCGACGTGCTGACCCCGAGCCGGGTCGCACTCGCTGCCTCCCAAGGCCTGGCGCAGTTGGAGGTCGTGCGGCGCCCGACGGTGGCCGTGTTCGCGACCGGCGACGAACTCATCGAGCCCGGCATGCCGCTGCAGCCCGGTCAGATCTACAACTCCAACCGCGAACAGCTGATGGGCCTGCTGCGCGCCGAAGGCCTGGAGCCGGTGGCGTTTCCGACGTTGCCCGACGACCCGGCGCAGATCGCCTCTGCACTGCGCCATGCCGGCGAGGCCTTCGACCTGGTGCTGACCTGCGGCGGCGTGTCGGCCGGCGAGAAGGACCACCTGCCCGAACTGCTGCAACGTCGCGGCCGGGTGCGGCTGTGGAAGACGATGATGAAGCCGGGCATGCCGTTGCTGTTGGCCGAGGGCGACACGCTGGGCCCGGCGCTGTTCCTGTGCTTGCCGGGCAATCCGGTCTCGGTGCTGGCCACCTGGCTCGCGGTCGGCCGGCGCCTGGTCGACGGCATGCAGCGGCGCGTCCCGCGTCCGGTTCGCCGCGCGCGGCTGCGCGGCGCCTGGACCAAGCAGCACGAGCGGCTGGAATTCCTGCGCGGGCGCTGGTCGATCGATGAGGACGGCGTGTCGCGGGTCGAACCCAACCCCGCCGACGGCTCGCACCGGATGCAGGCGGCGGCCGACTCGGACGTGCTGATCGTGCTCGAAGCTGGCGCGCGCGAATACCCGGCCGATAGCGTGGTCGAGGTCGTGCCGTACTGAGCGATCCGTCCATGCACGCAGTGCGGTGCCTCGGAAGCGCGATAATCTGCGCATGAGCATTCCCGAGATTTCTCCCGACGAGGCCCTGCGCCGGCGTCGGGCCGGTGCCCGCCTGATCGATGTGCGCGAGGCCCACGAGCGCGTGACTGGCATGGCCGAAGGCGCCGAGGGGATCGACCGCGCCACGCTGGAAGCCGCGCCGCAGGCGCACGTGCCCGATCGCGCCGCGCCGCTGTTGCTGATCTGCCAGAGCGGCCAGCGCTCGCGGCAGGCTGCCCACGCGCTGGCCGCAGCCGGCTACACGGATGTCGCCTCGGTCGCCGGTGGCACCAGCCGCTGGCAGGCCGAGGGCCTGCCGACCGTGCTGCCCGACGGCGACATCGACCTCGATTTCCACGACCGCTATTCGCGCCACCTGCGCCTGCCCGAGGTCGGCCTGGAGGGCCAGCGCCGGCTGGCCGAGGCGACGGTGCTGGTGACCGGCGCCGGCGGCCTCGGATCACCCGCCGCCTATTACCTCGCCGCGGCCGGCGTGGGCACGCTGCGCATCGCCGACGACGATGTCGTCGACCGCAGCAACCTGCAGCGGCAGATCCTGCATGCCGAGGACCGCATCGGCCAGCCCAAGGTCGCCTCGGCCGCGGCCACGCTCGGCGCGCTGAACCCGCGCACGCGGATCGAGCCGATCGCCGAACGCGTGACCAGCGCCAACATCGATCGGTTGATCGATCGCGTCGATGTCGTGCTCGATGGCGCCGACAACTTCCCGGTCCGCTATCTGCTCAACGATGCCTGCGTGCTGCATCAAAAGCCCCTGGTCTATGGCGCCGTGCACCGCTTCGAAGGCCAGGTCAGCGTGTTTGACGCCGGCCGCGAGCGCGGCCGCTGCCCCTGCTACCGCTGCCTGTTCCCCGAACCGCCGCCGCCCGAGGACGCGCCCAACTGTTCGGAAGTCGGCGTGCTCGGCGTGCTGCCGGGCGTGATCGGCCTGCTGCAGGCGACCGAGGTGCTCAAACTGCTGATCGGTATCGGCGAGCCGCTGCGCGGGCGCCTGCTGCAGTTCGACGCATTGCGGATGCGCTTCCGCGAAACCCGGCTCAGCGCCGACCCCGATTGCCCGCTGTGCGCGCCGGGGCGCGACTTCCCCGGCTACATCGACTACGCGGCGTTCTGCGCCGGCTGAATGCCTTCAGGGCGCCGCTTCGGGTGCCACCAGCGGCGCGATCACGCCGTCGAGCCAGTCGATCAGCACCTGCAACAGCCGCGAGCCGCGCTGTGGGCCCGGATAGAGCGCCGTCACCGGCAGGGCCGGCGGCGGCATGTCCGGCAGCAGCTCGCACAGCTGGCCGGCCGCGAGCAGGTCGGCGACGTCGTAGCGCGGGACCTGGATCGCGCCCAGGCCCGCCAGGGCGCAGGCGATGTAGGTCTCGGCGTTGCCGACTCCGACCCGTCCGGTCATCGGGCGGGTCACGAGGCCGTCCGCGGTCTGGAACTCCCAGAGCTCCGCCCGCCCGCCGGGCGACTGGCCGAAATGGATCGCCGGCAGGGCCGCGAGCGCGTCCAGGTCCGTGACCGGCCCGTGCCGCGCCAGCAGCGCGGGCGCGGCGCAGGTGGCCTGCTGCAGCTGCCCGAGCGGGCGTGCGACCAGATCCACATCGCCGACCGGACCGACCCGCAGTACGCAGTCGATGCCGTCGCCCACCAGATTGCTGACCCGATCGCTGCCGCCGAGCTCCACTGCGATGCCGGGATAGGCCGCCAGAAACGCCGGCAGGGCGGGCGCCAACAGCAACCGGGCCATCCGCGCCGGCGCCTCGACCCGCAGCAAGCCGCTGGGCTGCGCGTCTGGCCGGAACAATTGCGCGATGCCGTCGGCGTCGGCGAGCAGCTCGACGCCGCGCGCGTAGAGCCGCTCGCCATCGCTGCTGAGCCGGACCTGCCGGGTCGTGCGCTGGAACAACCGCGCGCCCAGGTGGCGCTCCAACTGGCCGATCGCGCTGGAGACCGAGGAGGGCGCCAGGCCCTCGAGTTCGGCCGCGCGGCTGAAACTGCCGCAGTCGGCGACCCGGCGGAACAGCGCGAGATGGCGCAACAGATCCATGATTATTCGGCCAGGTCGAATTCAAACCTTCGATTCATCGTGTTTATTCGAGCCGAGGGCTGCGGTCAACTGGGGGTTCCCCAACGCAGGAGCACGACATGTCCAAGATCGACCATTCGCTGCACGGCAAGACAGTGCTGATCGCCGGCGGCGCGAAGAACCTCGGCGGGCTGATCGCCCGCGACCTGGCCTGGAACGGCGCCAGCGCGGTGCTGATCCACCACCACGATGCCGCCTCGCTGCCGGCCGCGCAGGAAACCGCGCGCGCCGTCGAGGCGGCCGGCGCCAAGGCCGCGCTGTTCGCCGGCGACCTGACCCGCCCGGACAACGTCGCCGCGCTGTTCGATGCCGGCGTGAAGGCCTTCGGGCACATCGACATCGCGATCAACACCGTCGGCATGGTGCTCAAGAA
Organism: Luteimonas sp. S4-F44; assembly: GCF_022637415.1. Classification (NCBI taxonomy): domain Bacteria; kingdom Pseudomonadati; phylum Pseudomonadota; class Gammaproteobacteria; order Lysobacterales; family Lysobacteraceae; genus Luteimonas; species Luteimonas sp. S4-F44. The sequence continues at coordinate 1,902,034 of NZ_CP093340.1, read as the reverse complement.
GCCGCTCACCGAGATCGGCGAGGCCGAGTACGACAAGATGTTCGACATCAACGCCAAGGCGGCGTTCTTCTTTCTGCAGCAGGCCGGCCTCAAGGTCGCCGACCACGGCAAGGTGCTGACCCTGGTGACCTCGCTGCTGGGCGCGTTCACTGCGAACTACGCGGCCTATGCCGGCGCCAAGGCCCCGGTGGAGCACTTCACCCGCGCCGCCGCCAAGGAGTTCGGCGCGCGCGGCATCTCGGTGACCGCGATCGGGCCGGGGCCGATGGACACGCCGTTCTTCTACGGCCAGGAGGACAAGGACGCCGTGGCCTACCACCGCTCGGCGGCCGCGCTGTCGGGCTGCAGCCGCACCGGCCTGACGGATATCGAGGACGTGGTGCCGTTCGTCCGGCACCTGGTCAGCGAGGGCTGGTGGATCACCGGGCAGACCCTGCTGATCAACGGCGGCTACACCACCAAGTAGGCGACGCGGTGCGCCAGCCTGCCGGCCTTCACACGGGGCGGGGCACGATGGGACCCATCCTGCCCCCGCCCCCGAGGTTGCGCATGTCGTCACGCTGGCTCTGTCTGCTCGTCCTGGCCTGGCTGCTGGCATGGCCGCTGGGCGCGTCCGCCGCCGATCCGTGCCCATTGCTGCGGATGCAGGTGGCGGCGCCGGACCCCGCGACGCGGCTGGCCGCGGTCGCCTGCGAAGAACACCAGGTCTGGCACCGCCCCTTCATCGATGTGGAAGGGCGCTACGCCGGCTCCACCGTGCGCGAGGCCGAGACCGCGCTGCTGACCAATGGCGAGCAGGCCTGGCGCCGGGTCGCGGGCTATTGGGTCGGCGCGGGTCTGCTGTCCCGGCTCGAGCACCGGCCGGGCGCCGGCGAGTGCGCCTACGCGGCCTACGGCGGCGCACCGTCGCCCGGCTGCCGGGCCTTCCTGATCGACGTGCCGTGGTCGGCGGCGTTCGTGTCGTGGACCGCGCGCCGCGCAGCGTTGCCCGGCTTCGAGGGCTCGCCCAGCCACGTCGACTACGTGCGTGCGGCCTATCGCAACCCCGAGACCAGCGCCTACCGCGTCGCCAACCCGGTGAGCGCGCGACCGGCGCGCGGCGACCTGCTGTGCTACGTGCGCGCCGCCAACCGCGTCTTCGGCTTCGCCGGCCTGGCGACATTGCTCAGCAGCGAGGACAGCGGGCTGGGCATGCATTGCGATGTCGTGGTCGGCGCCGCGGCCGAGGGCGGCAACATCGCGTACCTGGTCGGTGGCAACGTGCTCGACGGCGTCACCATGCGCATGCTGCCGTTGTCGGCCGGCGGGCAGTTCGCGGAATTGGCGATGCGCACGCTCGACGATGTGCCGTGCACGCCCGACACCCCGGCCGCCTGCAGCGCCAACCGCCAGGACTGGGCCGTGCTGCTGCAACTGCGGCCGGCGCAGGAACTGGCCGCGTTGCAGCCAGCGATGCCGTTGGTCTCGCCGAGGGCGCCCACGCCGGTGCTGCCGACGCCCGGCCAGCCCTCCGCGCCGATGTGCTGCGTGGAGTGCAGCGTCGGCGACGGCCTGCCGCGTTGCCCCTGACGCGGCGGGCTCAGCCCGCGTGTGCGCGTTGGCTCGCGGCGAACGCGGCCTGCTGCTCCGGCGTCGCCTCGCGCTGGTGCTGCGCCTTCCAGGCGTCGAACGGCATGCCGTAGAACGCCTCGCGGGCGGCGGCCTTGTCGAAGGCCACGCCCTCGGCGCGGACCGCATCGCCGTACCAGTCGGCCAGGCAGTTGCGGCAGAAGCCGGCCAGGATCATCAGGTCGATGTTCTGCACGTCCGGGCGCGCCTCGAGCAGATGCGCGCGCAGGCGCCGGAACGCGGCGGCTTCGGCGCGGATGCGGGCGTCGTCGGACAGCGGGGCGGGCGTGGGCGCGGGCGTGTCGGTCATGATCGTTCCAGGGGCAGGGGAGGCCGACAGCATCGGCATCGCTGCCGACGTCTGCAAGCCGGGCCCCGAATCAGGGACAATGGGCCGCTCTTTTGCCGCACGACGCCCGCATGACCGCCGCAGACCCTGTTCCGGCCCGAATCCTCGACGGCAAGCGCATTGCCGACACCCTGCTCGACGAATTGCGCGTGCGCGTTGACGCACGGATCGCCGACGGCGGGACGCGTCCGGGCCTGGCGGTGGTGCTGGTCGGCAGCGACCCGGCCTCGCAGTCTTACGTGCGCAACAAGCGTCGCGCCGCGCAGAAGGTCGGCATCCAGGCCTTCGACTTCGACCTGCCGGTGGGCACGACCGAGGCCGAGCTGGTTGCGCTGATCGACCGCCTCAACGCCGACCCCGCGGTGCACGGCATCCTGGTGCAACTGCCGCTGCCGGGCATCGAGGACGCAAGCCGGCTGATCGAGCGCATCGATCCGCGCAAGGACGTCGACGGCTTCCACCCGGCCAACGTCGGCCATCTTGCGCTGCGCCAGTTCGGTCTGCGCCCGTGTACGCCGCGTGGCATCACCACGCTGCTGGCCTACACCGACCGCCCGGTGCGCGGCGCCAGCGCCACGATCGTCGGCGTCAGCAACCACGTCGGCCGGCCGATGGCGCTGGAACTGATGATCGCCGGCTGCACGGTGACCACCTGCCACCGTTTCACGCCGTTTGATGTGCTGCGCCGCCATGTCGGCGAGGCCGATATCCTGGTGGTTGCGGTGGGCCGCCCGGGGTTGATTCCCGGTGACTGGGTCAAGCCCGGCGCGGTGGTGATCGATGTCGGCATCAACCGCCTCGACGACGGCCGCCTGGTCGGCGATGTCGGCTTCACCGAGGCCGCGCGGCGCGCCAGCTGGATCACCCCGGTGCCCGGCGGCGTCGGCCCGATGACCGTGGCCACACTGATGCAGAACACCATCGAAGCGGCCGAGCAGTCAGACCAGGCCTGATCGCCGCGCCACCCAGCCGTCGCCGCGCCAAGCGGACGATGGCGGGCGCGCAGCCGGCCCCGCGACGTCAGGTCGCGGCGCGCCGGGCGGGCAAACGCGATAGAATGGCGCGCTTCCTCCTCCCCGGCACCCCGCATGCTGCGCATCCAGGCCGAAGCACTCACCTACGACGACGTCTCGCTCGTTCCCGCCCACTCGATCGTCCTGCCCAAGGACGTCCGCCTCGCCACGCGGCTGACCCGCGACCTGCGTCTGAACCTGCCGATCGTCTCGGCGGCGATGGACACGGTTACCGAAGCGCGCCTGGCGATCGCGATGGCGCAGATGGGCGGCATCGGCATCGTGCACAAGAACCTGAGCGTCGAGCGCCAGGCGGCCGAAGTGGCCCGGGTCAAGAACTTCGAAGCCGGCGTCATCCGCGAGCCGTTCACCGTCGGCCCCGACGCGACGATCGCCGAGGTCATGAAGCTGACCCGTGCGCGCAACATCTCCGGCGTGCCCGTCGTCGACGACGGCAAGCTGGTCGGCATCGTCACCGGGCGCGACCTGCGCTTCGAGACCAAGCTCGACGATCCGGTGCGCAACGTCATGACCAAGCACGACCGCCTGGTCACCGTGCGCGAGGGCGCGGGCGAGGACGAAGTGCTGGCGCTGCTGCACAAGCACCGCATCGAGAAAGTGCTGGTGGTCAACGACGACTTCGCGCTGCGCGGCCTGATCACCGTCAAGGACATCCAGAAAGCCCACGACAACCCCAACGCCGCCAAGGACGCCGACGAGCAACTGCTGGTGGGCGCGGCGGTCGGCGTGGGTGGCGACACCGAAGCGCGCGTCGAAGCGCTGGTCGCCGCGGGCGTGGACGTGATCATCGTCGACACCGCGCACGGCCACTCGCAGGGCGTGCTCGACCGCGTGAACTGGGTCAAGAAGACCTATCCGAAGGTCCAGGTCATCGGCGGCAACATCGTCACCGGCGACGCCGCCAAGGCGCTGGAAGACGCTGGCGCGGACGCGGTGAAGGTGGGCGTGGGCCCGGGCTCGATCTGCACCACGCGCGTCGTTGCCGGCGTCGGCGTGCCGCAGATCACCGCGATCGACTTCGTCGCCGAAGCGCTGCAGGACCGCATCCCGCTGATCGCCGACGGCGGCATCCGCTACTCGGGCGACATCGGCAAGGCCCTGGCGGCCGGCGCCTCGACGGTGATGATCGGCGGCCTGTTCGGCGGCACTGAGGAGTCGCCCGGCGAGGTCGAACTGTTCCAGGGCCGCAGCTACAAGAGCTACCGCGGCATGGGCAGCCTGGGCGCGATGGAGCAGGGCAGCAAGGACCGGTACTTCCAGGATTCGTCCGACGCCGACAAGCTGGTGCCCGAAGGCATCGAAGGGCGCGTGCCGTACCGCGGCCCGCTGGCCGGCATTGTCCACCAGCTCGCCGGCGGCCTGCGCGCGACGATGGGCTACGTGGGCTGCGCGACGATCGAAGAGATGCGCACCAAGCCGCAGTTCGTGAAGATCACCGGCGCCGGCCAGCGCGAGAGCCACGTCCACGATGTGACTATCACCAAGCAGCCGCCGAACTACCAGGCCGGCTGAGGACGCGGTACGACGCACCGATGCGGGATCCGCGCAAGTGGGTCCCGTTTCGTATCCGGCCTTCGCACACCCTGTTTCGAGCGCTTCGCGCGCCACCTATATCCCAACAAGCCCACGCCGATGACCGACCTGCACAGCGACAAGATCCTGATCCTCGACTTCGGCGCGCAGTACACGCAGCTGATCGCCCGCCGCATCCGCGAGCTGGGCGTGTACTGCGAAATCTGGGCCTGGGACCACGATCCGGAGCAGATCGCCGCGTTCGCGCCCAAGGGCATCATCCTCTCCGGTGGCCCCGAATCGACCACCGAGCACGGATCGCCGCGCGCGCCGCAGCAGGTGTTCGACAGCGGCCTGCCGCTGCTGGGCATCTGCTACGGCATGCAGACGATGGCCAAGCAACTGGGTGGCGAAACCGAAGCCGCTGACGCGCGCGAATACGGCCATGCGGAAGTCGCCATCGTCGCCCAGGACCGCCTGTTCGAAGGCCTGAGCGACCACGCCGGCCCCCAGCGCCTGGACGTGTGGATGAGCCACGGCGATCACGTCAGCGCCGCGCCGCCGGACTTCACCGTCACCGCCAGCACCGACCGCGTGCCGGTGGCCGCGTTCGCCAATGAGGCCAAGCGCTGGTACGGCGTGCAGTTCCACCCCGAAGTCACCCACACCAAGCAGGGCCAGGCGCTGCTGCGCCGCTTCGTGGTCGACATCTGCGGCTGCGCCACGCTGTGGACCGCGGCCAACATCATCGACGACCAGATCGCCCGCGTGCGCGAGACCGTGGGTCAGGACGAAGTGATCTTGGGCCTGTCCGGCGGCGTGGACTCATCCGTCGTCGCGGCCCTGCTGCACAAGGCCATCGGCGACCAACTGACCTGCGTGTTCGTCGACACCGGCCTGTTGCGCTACCAGGAAGGCGACCAGGTGATGGCGACCTTCGCCGACGCCTCCAGCGCGCATGGCTTGGGGATTCGCGTCATCCGAATCGACGCACGCGAGCGCTACTTCAACGCGCTGGCCGGCGTGAGCGACCCCGAGGCCAAGCGCAAGATCATCGGCAACCTGTTCGTCGAGATCTTCGACGAGGAATCCACCAAGCTCAGCAACGCCAAGTGGCTGGCGCAGGGCACCATCTACCCCGACGTGATCGAATCGGCCGGCAGCAAGACCGGCAAGGCCCACGTCATCAAGAGCCACCACAACGTGGGCGGCCTGCCCGAGCACATGAAGCTGGGCCTGGTCGAACCGCTGCGCGAGCTGTTCAAGGACGAAGTGCGGCGCCTAGGCGTGGAACTGGGCCTGCCGCGCGAGATGGTCTACCGCCACCCGTTCCCGGGCCCGGGCCTGGGCGTGCGCATCCTCGGCGAGGTGAAGGCCGAGTACGCCGAGATCCTGGCCCGCGCCGACCACATCTTCATCGAGGAACTGCGCCGCGCGGACCTCTACGACAAGACCAGCCAGGCGTTCGCGGTGTTCCTGCCGGTCAAGTCCGTCGGCGTCGTCGGCGATGCCCGCGCGTACGAATGGGTGATCGCGCTGCGCGCCGTGGAGACCATCGACTTCATGACCGCCCACTGGGCACACCTGCCGTACGACTTCCTGGGCCGGGTCTCGAACCGGATCATCAACGAGGTGCGTGGCGTGTCGCGCGTGGTGTACGACATCAGTGGGAAGCCGCCGGCGACGATTGAGTGGGAGTGAACGGAGCGATATCCGAACGCTCGCGTCATTTGCTCCGCTCGCCTGTGTACGGCAGATTTCCGTACATAGGAGTATTTCCATGAGAAACGCGGCCGCCCGTCTGGATATTAAGATCGACGCCCGGGACAAGGATCGGATCGCGCGAGCCGCCGCCTTGTTGCTGCGACCGCTGCTTTCTGATTCAGCTTGCCGTTATCTGCATATCGCGCGTGCCGCCACTGGACGTGCTGCCTGATGAGGCCTAGCGCACCCAGCCGCTGGCGGCGAGAAAGGCGGGCGCGTCAGAAGCGGTGAGGATGTCGTGCAGTGCGGCCGTCTTGTCAGTCGCCTTTTCGTAATAGGCCTTTGCGATCCGAGAGCCGACCCAATAGCCGATATCTCCCGGCTTCTCAGGGGTCGAGTTGTAAAACCAATTGGAGAGATCGGCGCTGTGCATTTCGGCGGCGAAGGCCGCCTCGATATCCTGTTCCCGGCCCTGAACGAGGGGATCTAAGTAGAGATAGGCCGGCCGTCCGATCAGCAGCGACGTGATGAATTCGGCGCCGCCTTCGAGAAGAGCGGCTTCGAGCACCGTTGGTGCGTCCTTCTCGGTCAAAAGCGGGTTCTGCTGGGCGTGAACATACTCATGCACCAGAACGCCCACGAACCGGTTCTCTATGTCTGGATCGATGAAGTCCGTTGCGCAAAGCGCCTCCAGCCCCACCTGCACGCCGTCGATCGGGCTGGCGATGGCGACAGGCCGACCGCGGCCGATGGCGACGGTTACGGTCGGCAGTCGCGCCTGCGGATAAAGATCGACAAGCTTCGCCAAGGCGGCGTCGACCCGTTTCTTCACTCGGGGAAGGATGGCCGCGCACCGGCGAGCTTCCTCGTAGATGGCAGGGCTGCTCGCGATGGCCATGGCGAGACGCGGTGCGGTCGTCCGCCGAGCATCAAAAAAGGTTCTCAAACCGGGTGAGCCGGCGTCGATGTAGAGCGTTTGCAGTTGATCCGCGCTCGGACTTCCCGATGTCTGCTCATAAAGGCGGTAGAAGAGGTCGACGTCCGTGGTGTCCAGCGTCGCGCTCTGGGCCGAAACGACTTCGCCTGCTCCAAGAGCCAACAGGCCTCCAAGCACAACGCAAATGCGGGAGCGTTCCGCCACAGCCGCGATCATGCGCCGCGTCCGCGTCATTTCCATGCGATCTAGCTCCCTGGCTCCAGGACGTCGACGGCGATCATGCGCCGGGCCGCCGCTTCGCACAACAGCTCAAGCGAACGCTCGGCCTCCGCGTAATTCTCAGCGCCCCGGATGCCGTAGTGAATAGGCATCACGACGCGAGCTTCAAGGATGACGGCTGCGGCGACGGCCTGTCCGGGCGTCAACACAGCTGGCGTTCCAAGCTCCATCATCTGCTCCATGAGCCGATCGCTTGAAGGCGGCGATGCATAAGAATATGGTTGCATAGGGCACCTTCTGTCTAGTACATATGTAAAGGTAATCGTATAAATCTGACAGAGGATTGCTCATGAATCATCGTCGGTTCGCTTGTGGGTTGGAGGCGGCGCTCGATCTGATCGCCGGAAAATGGAAGTTGCTGATCCTTTATCATCTACGCAGCGAACGGCGACGCTTCAGCGCCTTGCGGCGCCTGGTAGGCGACGTCAGCGAGAAGGTCTTGAGCGAACAGTTGAAGGCGATGACGGCCGACGGGCTGGTGCGCCGGATCGATCACAGGACCGTGCCGCCTCATGTGGAGTACGAGCTGACGGCGTTCGGTCACGACTTCTGCGAAAGCTTCTCAGCCGTCTGTGAGTGGGGGGATAGGAACATCAGGCGGGTCGAGAAAATAGCAGCACAAAGGTAGTGGCGCCTTTCAAGTGCTTGGAATTTATCGAGAATATAGCGCAAGATTGTAGGTGTATTCGGATTAAAAGGCTTCAGTGACAGGCTGAATTGCCGAGAACCCGTTAGCAATAGGCCGGTCGATCGGCTGGCGGCGAGCATGCGTGCCGAGAATTAGCCCGGGTCAAGAATCGAGCATCTCAACGGCCGAAGCGAACACTTCCAAGCGCCCGTTACAGGCCGAAATGCAGATGTTGAACTAAGTAGTATCCGCGCCAGTGAAAGGAGATAGCAGGGCGACCTGGTGTCCTTTTCTGCCCATCGCCGCAAAGCGCACGGTCGAACGCGTGCGCTTTCGCAGATCGCTATTCTGAAGCTTGGGCGGGCGTCCCCGCCTCTTCGCAAGCGCCCCATCTCTCTTTCGCGCGGAGTTCGAGAGCCGGCCGAGCGCGATGCGGCTGATCGAACAATGCATGTGGGTCTGACGTCAGCCGCTATCCGACCAATCCTGCTCCGCTACACGCTTAGCGCACCTTCTTGACGGGACAGCGCTGCCAAGGCGGCAGTGGGTCGTAAGGCGTTCCGCATCTCAAACAGCGCGATGTCCATCTTCGCCGCGATCATGCTGACCACCACGGCCTTAAGTCGGTCGAGTTGCCATCCGCTGGGCCTTTATCGACGCTTCTGCTAAGTCCGATGAGAGCAGATCAGCTGCAATTATTAGCTCGGTGCCGAGTTAAAGGTGCGCCGTTACACTTACAAATAAGTGGGTACTAGTAGAGCAACTAGTGCTCGATTAAAGTGTGGCTGCAGATCTCAACATTGAACGAGGAAGCGAAATGACAGTCTTTCATCGCCGCTCGATTCTGATCGGACTCACAACGCTCGTTGCGGGACCGTTAGCTTGGCGTACCGTCGCAGAAGCGAAGCCGTTTCCGAGCAACGTAGATATCGTCAAGGAACTGTACCTGGTGGCTGAGTCAGGTAGCCTCGATGCGGATAGATTTGTTTCTCTTTTTGCTGACGACGGATATTTTCTCGATGTGCCGTCAGGACAAAGATGGGTAGGTCAGGAAATTCGAGAGCCGGTTACTGGTCTGATCCGTGCTTATCCCGACATGCACCGTGAGCTTCTGGAAGTTTATTCCGCCCCTAACAATGTGGTGGTGGTCGAGCTCAGACTGCAAGGCAGTCATCGTGGTGATCTTCCGCTCCGCGATGGTGTCCTTCGTGCTACCAATAAAGAGTTCGATGTACCTTGTTGCGACGTGTGGCATCTGGAGAACGGAAAGGTAAAGTCGTTTCACTGCTACAACAACCTAGTCGCCACGCTTATGGGCTGATCACCTCTTGGTCAACACGGCAGTGTCCGGAACATTCGCCTGGCATAGGAGAGAGACGTGGCAGCTAAAGTAAGACTAGGGTTGATAGGACTAAGTGCCGAGCGCGGTTGGGGTAGCACCGCTCACATTCCTGCAATCCGGGCGCTATCAAACGAAATTGAGTTCGTCGGCGTCGCCAACAGAAGCCATGCAAGCGCGCAAGCTGCTGTGCAAGCTCTTGGTATGGGGCGAGCGTTCGACGACGTCGACACTCTTGTCGCCTCTCCCGACGTCGACGCCGTAGTTGTCACAGTGAAGGTGTCTCGCCACCGAGATCTTGTTGGACGGGCTTTAGAGGCTGGAAAACATGTGTTCTGCGAGTGGCCTCTCGGCAATAGCGTTGCTGAAGCGGAGGAACTTGCCAGCTTAGCGAAGCAGCGAAAGGTAGTTGCCATCATCGGAACGCAGGCGCTCGTCTCGCCAGAAATCCAGTTTCTGCGCGACCTCCTCACCGATGGCTATCTAGGAGACTTGCGTTCAGCAACATTTCTTGGTTCCGGACAGACCTGGGGTGACGACGTCACCTCTAGCGAGGCCTATGCGATGGACCCAAAGAACGGCGCGACACTCTTGTCCGTTATGGCCGGGCATGCATTTTCGGCGCTGCAATACGTACTGGGCCCGCTGGCGTCCATCGGCGGTCATCTGGCGCAACGCCAGTTTGTAGCGCGCGTACAGGAGACCGGTGAGATGATACCGATGTTGACGCCAGACCAAATGGTGGCAGCAGGAAAGTTTGCAAATGGCGTGCCCCTGGCGTTTCAGTTGAGGGGCGGTCTTCCTTGCGGCGATCGACTCTTATGGGAAATTGGCGGTTCCAAGCGCGACTTGAGGATTGCTCCGCGCCCAGGAGAAGGCCCTGTGGTCAATATTTCACCTTTAAAGATTGAGTCATGCGAGCGTGGAAGTACCAACTTCGCCGAGATGAAGGTTCCAAGGTCGTACTATGGTGACATCAGTGACCTTCCGAGTTGCGCTAGGAACGTCTTCTACATGTATCGCCTGTTTGTAGGTGACATCCGAGAAGGCAAAAAACAATCGCCAAATTTTGATGATGCATTGGCTTTGCATAAAACTATCGAAAAATTTTTGCGAGTAGGCGAACACAAGTCATGGAGCTAGAAGTTGATTGAATTGTATGCTGCGGATACGGCAAATTCATCGAAGATTATCTTGGCGCTGGAGGAGGCGAGCCTGTCATACTCTGTAATTCCGATTGACATACTGGCCGGCGAGCAGTTTGGGCCTGTGCTGACCAAGTTGAACCCTAACTCCAAGGTGCCAGTCATAGTCGATACCAATGGCTATGGCGGGAGGCCTCACACAGTATTTGAGTCCGGCGCGATTCTCTTATACCTCGCGGACAAGTCCGGCCTGCTCATGCCAACTCGACTCGATGCGCGAAGCGAGGCGATTCAGTGGCTAATGCTGCAGTTGAGTACGTTGGGACCAATGATGGGGCAGCTTATCCATTTCGCCCGCTTTGCTCCCCCGGGAAATGATTACGCCCTCTCTCGCTACCGATCGCAAGTGCGGCGCGTGCTGGATGTTCTTGAGGATCGGCTGCGTAATCGCGACTGGATCGTTGGTGAGGAGTACAGCGTGGTCGACATCGCAAACTTCCCTTGGGTGCGCTCTATCAGAATGTTCCTAGGCGAAGAGATTGATGCGGCATATCCACAACTTACCGCTTGGACTGCCCGGATCGCGGCAAGGCCAGCTGTAACCCGGTCGGATCTAGCCAAGGCCGAGCTCACCAAGAGCTTGACTAAACCCGAGGAGGTCGACCCCGACAAGATGGATCTACTTTTGGGGCGCGGAGCTTACAGTCGAGACTGACTAGACGAGAGTTAGTCTAGCTCGGAGCACGAATGCTTCCCGGCAAATTTTGTGACGAGCATGGCCAAGCGACCAGAAGATTGTAGACGCCGTTGCTGCTGTGGCGGCTCAGCGAGGGATCGAGCAGGCACAGATTGCGTTGTTGGCTGTTCTGCAACCCCGTGGTTGACGCTCCCATCGTGGGTGCACTCAAGATCAAGCATATCGACGACGCAGTCGCGGTGCTGTCCATCCAACTGACCGACGACGAAGCCAAGACGCTCGAACGTCACTGCACAGCGCGCCACGACCTCCAAGGCGTCTCGGTGCCGGCACTCTTGCATCGCGCTGCCGAAGCGGCGACTGGCTTCAGGGTCAATGCGCCATTCCAAGCGGGCCTGCGTCCACTTAGGGGCGTGCATAGCCGCTGTTGGTGCAGGCGTGCCTGGACCAGGCGTTCGGCTTTACACATTTGGGACGCGGTGTCGGGCCGGGTACGCAGGGCGCGCACATTCCATGACGGCATGCAGTGCTTAACTTGCGGCTAGATGTGTAAACCCGGCACGTTGTTCAGCGTCATCGGAATTCTGGAGATGGGCGGTTTATAGCCCAGGCTGGCATGAGGACGATGCCAGTCGTAGTGGTGCAGCCAGTCATTGAGGGCAGCGGCTCGCTGGCATGACTCGATGTAGGAGCGCGCGTAAGCCCATTCGTTTAAGACGGCATGTTTATGCACGTTCATCCGGGCCTCCTGAGGGCTGTTCGGTTCGCACCGACAGAGTTCCGGTATCGCCCCGGATGAACAAGCTACTGAGAGATTACAACTATTGCGTCTGCCGGTCTCAACTTTGCCTGCTAGGCCGCCCCTTTCACTTGGCAAAAAGCGGCGACCCGAGTTGCGACAGCTCCATCTATGAAAGCTTGCTGTTAGCCTCAGCAACTGCCTCCTCAAACCGCCTGACGAACTCAACCAGATCCACGCCGCAGTGCATGCAGATGTCCCGCAACTGCAGAAGGTCGAGCCGGCGCTGTCCTCGTTCGACGTCACTGAAGTAGGACTGGGGACGGACCAGCAGAACCGCTAGGTCCGCCTGATCAAGCTTGGCCTCTTCTCGCATCTTGCGAACGAGCTTGGTCAGGATCTTGTACTCGGGTCGATAGACTGACTTCTTGGTCATGGGCTTTCCCCCGTTGATGTCCACGCAGACCATAAATCTGCTTTTCACATATCCGAAAAACGGATATGTTTGGATCGGGGCGTTCTTGGGTGTGACCACCAGCCAGGCAGCTCGGCATCGCGCGTTTGGCGGGCGATCGTGTCGAAGAGCTGCCATGTGGCGACGGCGGCACTGTCATTCGGGGCAGGGCAGGGGTACGGCTTGGCATCGGGTAAGGCGCTGTTGTCCAGGCACGCCAGCAGCCGCTCTTCCATTCAGCCGTAAAGGCTACGCAGGGAGGCCTCGGTGGGGAGAAGCATGTAATAGCCGCGTTCGTGGTGGTTGATTGGGCCTTCGCTGGCCAGCCCATGCAACGCGAACCGAATCGGAGTGAGGCTGGTCGCGAATTCATCGGCCAATGTGGCCGGTTCCAGACGCTGCCCCGGCGCGAAGTGTCCGCTCAACACGGCGTGGCGAATATTCCTGCACACGTCCGAGGTCTTCGAAGGGTTCCCCATCATCATTGCCGTCCTCCGTGGCTGCTTGCTCCCCCTCTCCTTGGGCCGATCTTACTGTTCGGAAACCGCGCTGCAACTTCGCGGGCGGTGTGTGTGTTCGAGCGAACGGCCCATGCTCACGACTCGGGTGGCCGGTTCCTGCTGTGCTTGGCGGGAGCGCGTCGATTGATCTGGATGGTGGCCACGCATTCCGAGCGATCATGGAAGAACTTGATTTCACCATGGGGTGTTTTACTCGCCATCCAATCTATGAACTTCGTGCTCTCCAATGCTCCTGATGGCCCGTGCTTCACTTGTTGAACGGTTCCCGTGTCAGCGATCGAAAAATCGCGGCGCACCTGTGAGGTCGAATAGCATGGCGTCGGGTCAAGGCTCATGACGACGGACGAAGATCCCGAGTAATGAGGAAGTCCGCGTCGAATCGATATGTTGCTGAGTCTGAATCCGTCCTTGGATAGCAGGGGCCCCAGCTCGATCGTGGCGTCAGGCGATTCGATCTGGCTGCCGAAGTTTGAAATCAACGTCTGGTGCAAGGAGATTGGGGAATCGTCGATCTCGCGCACCAGCGTCATCAAATCGACCCCTAAGTGGACGCTGTGTACGGCATCGGTGGCGCACGCTGCGGCGGAGAGCAGCATCAATGCCGGCGCGATGATTGGTGTGATGATGTTAATGCGATCCGCTGCCATGCCGATCCTCCCATCCATTGTCGTTGTGTCACCTAGCTTAGTCCGCATGCGTCGGCATGGGCGCCTGCCTGCCTGCCTTCCTCACCGAGCACGACATGTGTGCGGGAGGGTTGGTGCAACTGTCCATCGATCGCTTGGTGTAATCGTTGGGTAGTGGCTGGTAGTCGCGCCCCTCTGAGGGGGGCTGGACGAGATCCATATCGGTCACTGAAATCCCGTTGCGCTGTCACGGCTGAATCTTGCCACTTGCGTGCGGCATTGGATTCCCCATTCCAGCTCCACGAGCGCATGCAAAGGGCGATGAAGCACGCCGCTCGCCATGCGGCAGCGCCTTGACATCCCATCAGATCTACCCCTGCCAGGCGCGAAAATCCGCAGCCAGGTCGGCGACTGAAACGCTGCCTAGATGGGCTTCGAACTGCCGTTGCGCCTTGGCCATCGCGTGTGCGGTCGCCGCGTTCGCCGCGCGCGCGAGCAGGCATGTGGTCTGCTCGTCATCGATGCCGATGGCGAACAGCGTGGGCGCACCGAGCGCGCGATAGATCTCGAGCAGCGAGACCTCGGTCAGGGGCTTGGCGAGCGACCAGCCGCCGCCGTGGCCTTTCACCGAGACCACAATGCCGGCTTCGCGCAGGCCGCCCATCGTGCGGCGGACCACGGACGGATTGGTGCCCAGCATCTGCGCGATCAGCTCGGAAGTCGCCGGGCCCGCCATCTGCTCCAGATGCAGCAGGGCATGCAGCACTCGGGGGAGGCGGCTGTCTCGACGCACGGGATGACTCCTTATGCAACAAATGAAAGCACGAGGGTTGACGTCTTCGTACTTACGGTACATCGTATGTTACATGACTTCTTCAAACCGACACGCAACTCATCCCGCAGGGGAACACGCCGACGAGACCGCGCACGCTTTCTGGGAGCGCGTCTATGCCGGCAGAACCACGCCGTCGGGCGGGCGCCCGTCTGAGGCGTTGACGCGTTTTGCCGAAGGGCGCACGCCAGGGCGCGCCTTGGAATTGGGCTGCGCCCGCGGCGACGATGCGATCTGGCTGGCGCAGCGCGGCTGGACGGTCACCGGCGTCGACATTTCCGAAACGGCCCTCGAGGCGGCGCGGACGGCGGCAGGTGCCGCAGGTGTGGCTGACCAGGTCCGTTTCGAGCGGCACGACCTGGGCGAAAGCTTCCCGCAAGGCACATTCGATCTGGTGACCGCGATGTTCCTGCAGTCGCCGATGCCCTTTGGCCGCACGCAGGCGTTGCGCCGCGCTGCGCAGGCGGTTGGGGCAGGGGGCTTGCTGCTGCTCGTCAGCCACGGCTCGCGCGCGCCGTGGTCGTGGAGCGCGCCGGACACCGTGTACCCGAGCGCCGAGGACGAACGCGAAGCGCTGGCACTGGACCCGGTGCAGTGGCGGGAGGTGTTCGTCGGTGCGTTGTCGCGCACGGCGTTCGGTCCCTCCGGCGAGCAGGCGAGTGTGCTCGACACCATCGTGGCGATCGAGCGTCGCTGAGCACGTTCGAACCGGAGTCGCGTCGATGACGGGATGCATCCAACCGTGCGCGTGTTGTCCCGCTCGTCCTGGCCTCGCTGCTCGGGTTCGCACCGGCGGCGATCCACACGGGATTGCATTGACGACGTCCCTAAGGAGACCGCGATGACCGAGTCCAACCCCGACGTGCGCGCCAGCTGCCATTGCGGCGCGGTGGTGATGCACTTCAACCGCGCCCCCCTCGAGGTCACCGACTGCAACTGCAGCCTGTGCCGGCGGTACGGCGTGCTGTGGGTGTACTACGAGGCGTCCGAGATCGCCGGGCTGCCGATGGGCGAGGGTACCGACACCTATGCCTGGAATGGGCGGCACGTCGACTTCCATCGGTGCAGTACGTGTGGCTGCGTCACCCATTGGGCACCGCGCGCGTCCGGCCGCATGCGACATGGCATCAACGCCCGGTTGCTGGCGCCCGAGCTCCTGGCGCAGCTGCGGGTGCGGCACAAGGACGGTGCGGGTTCGGGAAAGTATCTGGACTAGCGCCGAGCAGCGGCGAGGGCCGCGCTCCGGCCTGGAATGGCGGCCCTGGCCGCCGCAGTGGGCTGGGGATGACGAATGGCACCTGCCAGGTGCCCCGGCGGGCCGAAGAATCCGAGCTCCCAGGCGGAGTCTCCCATGGCCGTTCGCTACGCAGTTCTCGCCGGCATCCTTGCCGGGTTGCTCGGTATGCACTCGACAATGGCAACGGCGCAGACGCCCGCCGTCCCCGTAACCGCGCCTGCCGACAGCGCGCCGATCGACGCCGAGATCCGCCGCCAGATGGCCAAGGGCCACCTGGTCGGGGTCGCCGCCGCGGTCATTCTGGATGGCGAGGTGGTGTGGCGGGGCGGCTATGGGCTGGCTGACCGGGAGTCCGTCCGGCCGTTCACCACGGACACCGTGATGAACATCGCGTCCATCAGCAAGACCGTCGTGGGTGCGGCGATGATGCGGGCGCAGGATGAGGGGCAGTTGTCGCTCGATGCGGACGTGAGCGGCTACCTGCCATTCGTGGTCCGCAACCCGCATCATCCCGAGCAGCCGATCACGCTGCGACAGCTGGCAACCCACACCTCCAGCATCACCGACCGCTGGCCCGTGTATGCGGCCAGCTATCACTTCGGACGCAACGCGCTGCAATCACTGGGAGAATTCCTGCAGGGATACCTGGTCGCCGGTGGGGCCGACTACGCGCCCGAGAATTTCCTGTCCGCGGCGCCAGGCGCGGACCGCGACTATTCCAACATCGGCGCCGGCCTGGCCGGCTACATCGTCGAGCGTGTCACGGGCGAGCCACTGGCGCGCTACGCGCAACGCCGCCTGTTCGAGCCGCTGGGCATGCACAGCACGCGCTGGCACTTGACCCCCGCCGGCGCGACGCCGGACGCCACGCTGTATATCGCGCAGGACGAGATGGCGATTGCGATCCAGCCCTATACCGTGACCACGTGGCCGGATGGCGGCGTGCGGACTTCGGTCGAGGATCTGTCGAAGTTCTTCATCGCGCTGCTCAATCGCGGGCAGGGGAACGAGAACCGCGTGCTGCAGCAGAACTCGGTGGACGAGATGCTGCGCCTGCAGTTCACCGCCACGCACAAGCCCGGCAATGTCGACATCGCCGAGAAGAACTCGGGCTTGTTCTGGCAGACGAAGTACAACACGCGGTATGTCGGTCATGGCGGCAGCGATCCGGGCATGAAGACCGAAATGCTGGCCACGCCCGACTTGCACACCGGGGTCGTCTTCTTCACCAACACCTCGGGCGAGGGGACGGAGAAGGCCTACGACGGCATTCTCAAGGCCCTGTTCGCCCATGCGGAGATGTTGCGCCGCGCGCAAGCGCAGTGACGCGCTATCCACGGCGTGGATGACGCCTATCGATTGCAGCTGTCTGGTTGGATGACGAGGGTGGTGCCTACGATGGGGCATCCCTTCCCCGGAGCGCATTGCACATGTCTCTGTCTAGAACGCCGCTTGCGGCCGCGCTGCTGGCCGCCGTGTTGTTGCAGATTCCCGCGGCCCCCGCCCAGGCCGATCCCCCATCGCAGGTGATGCAGCAGCAGGCTGGCGGCTATCGTGTGCGCATCGGCGAGGTCACGGTGACCGCGTTGACCGATGGCACGGTGGCGCAGGACCTGCACCAGTTGCTGCAAGGCACGACGCCGCAGGCCATTGACGATCTGCTGGCGCGCAACTTCGAGCGCAATCCGATCGAAGTGTCCATCAATGTCTTCCTGGTCGAACTGCCCGGTCATCGCGTGCTGGTCGATACCGGCGCCGGGCAGGTGTTCGGGCCGGGCAATGGCGGCCGTCTGATCGAGAGCCTGGCCGCGCAGGGCCTGCGTCCGGAGGATGTGACCGACGTGCTGCTCACGCACGCCCATTCCGACCATGCCGCCGGGCTGGTGCGCGATGGCGAGCGCGTGTTTCCCAATGCCGTGGTGCACGTCGGCAAGCCGGACGTGGACTTCTTCTTCGACGACGAGGCCCGTCGCGAGAGCGGCTATGACGCGCGGTACTTCGAGATCGCCCGGATGAGCTTGGCGCCGTACCTCGCGGCCGACCAGGTCGCCACGTTCTCGGGAAGCCAGCCGGTGCTGCCGGGCATCACCGGCACGGTGCATCCCGGGCACACGCCGGGGTCCGCGTTCTACCGGCTCGACAGCGCCGGCGAGAGCATCACCTTCGTGGGCGATCTGATCCATGCGGCGGCCGTGCAGTTTCCTAAGCCCAGCGTCACGATCACCTACGACCAGGATCCTGCGGGCGCGAAGTCGGTGCGCCAGGCGCAGTTCGCCGCATTTGCGCGCCAGCGCACGCTGATCGCCGCGCCGCATCTGCCGTTCCCGGGCATCGGTCACGTCCGTGCCGGTGTGGACGGCGGCTATGATTGGGTGCCGGTCACCTACACCAATCGCCAGGAACACTAGCCTTGTCGATGCGCGCCGCCTTGCCGCCCGGCCTGGACATGGACCTGCTGCTGACGCTGGACGCGTTGCTGGCCGAGCAGAACATCACCCATGCCGCGCAGCGGCTCGGCATCAGCCAGCCAGCGATGTCGGCCCGGTTGACGCGACTGCGGCAGGTCTTCGGCGATCGGCTGTTCGTGGCGGCGCCCAGTGGCCGCGGCGTCGTGGCCACGCCACGGGCGCTGGCCTTGCGGCCGATGTTGGGTCATGTCCTGAGCGGCATTGCGGACCTGCTCGCGCCGGCGACGTTCGATCCCCGCACCAGCCAGCGGACCTTTGTTGTGGCGCTGCACGAGAATCCCGCCCTGATGCTGGGCTCGGACCTGGTCAACCGCGTGCGGGTGCAGGCACCACAGGTGCGCATCCGCTTCGCGCTGCCGGACATGCAGGCCTTGCCCGCACAACTGGAACAGGGCGAGGTGGATGTGTTCGTCGGGCTCAGCGATGTTGCCGAGCACGGCTGGGTGGGGCGGACGTTGTTCACCGATGCGTTCCTCACCGCCCAGCGTAAGGGGCACCCGCGCGGCGGCCGCAAGTTGAGCCTGCCGGCGTTCTGCGCAGCGACGCATCTGGTGGTCTCGTCCACCGGCGATCCGTTCTCGGGCTTCGTGGATACGGCGCTGGCCAAGCTGGGCCGTCGCCGCCAGGTCGTCATGTCGACCGAGAGCTACGCAACGGCGCCGGCCCTGGTCGCCAATACCGACCTGCTGTGCACGCTGCCCGGGCGCTTGCTGCAGCGCTTCGACGCCTCGTTGGAGCTGTTCGCGCCGCCGTTGGCCTTGCCCACGATCACGATCAGTGCCTACTGGCATCCGCGCAGCCGGGACGACGCCGCGAATGTCTGGTTCCGCGATCAGCTGTTCCAGGCGGCGGGCGTGTCCGTGCGCTGAGTCGCGCCGGGCACTGTGGTCGGCCCAACTTCCAGTGGCCGCGCGCTGACCTTGATGGCAGTGATGCTGCGTTGACTGGCGTTGCAGGTATCGGGACGCCGAGAGCATCCGATCGGCCGCTTCCAGTGGGCAACTTGGCGCCGCTTGCCCCTGCACGATGCGCGCTTGGCCGCGCAATGGCGGCTGCCGGGCTCGGTGGGGTGGGAGATCCTGCCCGACGAGATCACCGACAGCCTGCTCTCGCGCGCAATGTGAGCAGCGTGTTCTACGTCAACATCGCCTTCGCGCGCGGTTTCTGAGCGGTCCCGGCCGCGGCGCGCGTCCGCTCGCCGTACGCGATCGGAGGTTGGCATCGGCCGGGCAGTGCGGCCCCTGCCGGGTCACTCGCGGCAGCGCGTCCATTGCTGCCTTCTTCGACACTGCTGCTGGCCTATGATTGCGCCTGGCTCATGCATCGACCGCCCATGGCACGCCCCGACCTCAATCTGCTGCTGGCCCTGGATGCGTTGCTGGAAGAGGGCAGTGTCGTCGGCGCGGCGCGGCGCATGCATCTGAGCCCACCGGCGATGAGCCGGACGCTGAGCCGGATCCGCGATGCGCTCGGCGATCCGGTGTTCGTGCAGGTCGGGCGCAAGCTGGTTCCCACGCCCAAGGCGCTGGCGATGCGCGAGCAGGTGCGCATCGCGCTCGATCATGCCGCGCAGGTCTTCGCCTCGGACGCGACGGTCGACCTGGCGTCGCTGGACCGGCGCTTCAACGTCCGCGCGACCGACGAGTTCGTCAGTATCCATCTTGGCCGGCTGCTCGACGCGATGGCCAAGGAGATGCCGCGGGCGATGCTGCGGTTCTCGCCGGAAGGCGACGATATCGACGAGGAGGCGCTGCGCAGCGGCCGTATCGATCTGTTCATCAGTGCCTCGCGCACGCTGAGCGCGGAGATCCGCGTGCAATCGCTGTTCACCACGACCTTCGTCGGCGTGGCGCGCGCCGGGCATCCGATCTTCGATGCGGAGATCACCGCCGCCCGGTTCGCTCGCTGGGAACACATCCATGTCTCGCGACGCGGCAAGGACAGCGGCCCGGTCGATGACGCGCTGCAGGCGCAGGGCCTGCGTCGCCATGTCGCGCTGGTGGTGCCCAACCCGTACACGGCGTTGTTCGCGCTGCAGGATTCGGATCTGCTGCTGCCGTTGCCGCGGCACCTCGCCCGCACCGCGCAGGCGGCGGGCCTGCGCCTGCGTGTGTTCGAACTGCCGGCGCCGATGGAGACCGTACTGCTGACCCAGGCCTGGCACCCGCGTCTGGACGGCGACCCGGCCCATCGCTGGCTGCGGCAGACGATCCATGCGCTGTGCAACGACGACGCGGTGCAGGCGGACCGGGTGACCACGCCCTAGCGCTGTCGCTCGATGCGTGCGTGTGGCGCAATCCTTCGATTGCAATCATTTCACTTTTGGAAATGGCGATGCGTTTCTACAGTGCCTGCCGGTCGGTCACTGTGAAGCGCCAACGTGCATGCCACCCCCAATGCCGAAACGTCGCCAGGCGTGCCGCCAACCCGGCTGGTCCGGCTCCGGGATGCGCTCGCGAGCGGGTTGTTGGCGCTCGATCTCACCACGCCGCGTGCGACCTATGTGATGCGCTCGCTGCTGGCCGCGGGGCTGGCGCTGGTGGTCGCCTACTGGCTCGACCTGCACGCGCCGTACGCGGCTGCGTCCAGCGTGCTGTTGGTGATCCACCCGGTGCAGGGTGCAGTGATCGGAAAAGGCGCCTGGCGGGTGATGGGCACGTTGGCCGGCATGCTGGCCGCGTTCGTGCTGATGGGCGCGTTCGGGCAGATGCCGTGGCTGTTCCTGCTCGGCTTCGGCCTGTGGCTGGGGCTGTGCGTGGTGGGCATGACCCTGCTGCGGCATTTCCGGGCCTACGGCGCAACGCTGGCGGGGTACACCGTGGGCCTGGCGGCCTACGGCGCGATGCAGCATCCGGAATTGACGTTCGACCAGGTCATCGGGCGCGGGGCATCGGTGCTGGTCGGCGTGGTGTGCCTGGCCGCGGTGTCGGTGGTGTTCAGCGCCCGCAGCGTGCACAGCCGCCTGGCCGCGCAGTTGCATCGGCTGGCGGCCGCCACCGCGGACGTGCTCGCCACGCAGCATCAGGCGATCCACGGGCGCGATGTGCCCGGCGGCCGGCCGCTGGATCCGGGCAGGCGCGCGCTCATCCTCGAGGTGTACGGCGTGGACGACCTGCTGGCGCTGGGCAAGGCGGAGTCGGCGGACCTGGCGCGCCGCGCCGGTGCGGTGCGCCAAGCGATGGTCTCATTGTTCTCCGCATTGATCGGCGGTGCGCCGCCGATGGGGGGACATGGCGCCGCGCTCGATGCGCTGCGGGCCGTGCAGCCGGATTGGGAACAGACCTGGCGGCAGGCGTCCGATGCACTGGGGCAGGCGCCAGGCGCGCCCGGCCTGGGCCGGGCTGCGTGGCTGCTGTCTGGGCTGCGGACCCGGGTGCGGGATGCACTGGCCACGGTGTCGCTCGAGCCGGCCGAACAGGCGACGCTGACGATCGCGGGCGATCGCTTGATCGAGCAACTCGACGATTATCTCGACGCGCTCGCCAGCATCGCGCATGTGCACAGCGCACAGCCGATCGCCGGCGGGGTGTCGGTGCCGTTCCACCGCGACACCGGGGCGGCGATCGAGAACGGGCTGCGCGCGATGCTGACCGTTGTGCTCGGCGGTGCGTTCTGGATCGTCACCGGTTGGACCTACGGTCACATGATGCTGGCCGGACTGGCGGCGGCCTGTGCGCTGCTGTCCACTGCGCCCGACCCGGCGCGCGGCGCGGTGGCGTTCCTGCAGGGCACGGTGGCGGCTGCGGCGATGGCGTTCGTCTGCGCCTTCGTCGTGTTGCCGCAGGTCTCTGGGCTGCCGCTGCTGCTGGTGGTCCTGGGCCTGTTCTGGTGGCCCGGCATCTACGCGACCACGATGCCGCGGCATGCCTTGGCCGGGGTCGCTTATCTGGTGGCCTTCACCAGCCTGGCGGCAGTGGACAATCCGATGCGCCAGGACATCGCGCTGTTCCTCAATGGGGCGGTGGCCTGGATTCTGGCGGTGTGCTTCACCTTGTTGGGGTTCCGCACGGTGCTGCCGCGCAATGCGTCGCGCGATGTCGGGCGCCTGCGCCAGCGCATCCAAGGCGACGCGCTCGCGACCTTGTCCAGTGCGCGGGCGGACACGAAGGCCTGGCAATGGCGCCAACAACATCGCATCGCCCAGCTCGGCGCCTTGCTGCGGGCGCAGCCCGAGGCAATGGACCGGGCCGTCGCCGATGCGCTGGCCAGCCTGCATCTGGGCCGCGAAGTGCTGCGCCTGCGCCAGTGGCTGCGCCGCACGCCGGACACTACCGACGCGCATCGCGTGGTCAGCGTGGCGCTCGCGCGCATGCGGCGACGCGCAGGCGTACCGATCTTGGCGGCCCGGCATGCGCGCCGCGCGGCCGTGTCGCTGTCGCGCACGATCGCAACGTCGGCGGCGGCGATGGTCGAGACGCGGCGCTTGATCGGCGCACTGCTGGACATCGCGGCGCTGCTCGAGCGCCATGCCGGTGCTGTGCCGCAACGCAAGCGGGCGCCTGACGATGTTGCATGAGGTGGCTGTCGGCGGCCTCTACCTGCCGCCGTTCTTCATCTACGCCTGCGTCGCCTTGCCGATCTACTTGGGGCTCCGCCTGCTGCTTGTGCGCAGTGGACTGCTGCGCTGGGTCTGGCATCCGGGGTTGTTCGAATTCGCGTTGTCCGTCTGTCTCGTCTCGGTGTTGATCCTCCATGTCTGATCGTTCGCATCCCGCCGCGCGCGTCCTGCGCGTCGCCCTCACGCTCAGTGTCGTCATCGCGGCCTGTCTGCTGGTCGGTGCGCTGTGGCGCGCCTATGTGCTGGCACCATGGACCCGAGACGGCCGGGTCGCGGCCGAGGTCGTGAACGTCGCGCCGGACGTGTCCGGCCCGGTCGCCGAAGTCGCGGTCGTGGACGACCAGGTCGTGACCCGGGGCGATGTGCTGTACCGCATCGATCCGGCTCGGTTTGCGTTGGCACTGGCGCAGGCCGAAGCGCAGGCGGCCGCGGCGACGGTCTCGCTGCGCCAGCGGGCCGAGGAGGTCCGGCGGCGCCAGGGCATGGAGCGTCTGCTGCCGGCCGAGGACATTCAGCGCGCGCAGCAGGCGTTGGCGCTCGCCCGTGCCGATCTGCGGATGGCGCAGGTCGCAGTCGACCGGGCGAAGCTGGATCTCGAGCGCACGGTCTTGCGCGCACCGATGGATGGCGTGGTCACGCGCCTGCGGCTGAGCGTCGGCGACTACGCCGCGGCCGGCCAGCCGACGATCGCGCTGGTCGATGCCGGCGGATTCTGGATCACTGGCTACTTCGAGGAGACCAAGCTGCGTGGTATCCGACCGGGTGCCATAGCGCGGATTCGGTTGATGGGCTACGACGACGAGCTCCAGGGCCGCGTGGCGAGCATCGGGCGCGGCATTGCCGACCCCAACCAGGAGGCCGATGCGCAGGGCCTGCCGAACGTGGCGCCCAGCTTCAGCTGGGTGCGCCTGGCGCAGCGCATTCCGGTGCGCGTCGAATTCGATCAGGTGCCGCCCCAGGTCGTGCTGGCGGCCGGCATGACCGGCAGCATCGAAGTGCTGCCAGCGGACGGGGCGCCGGCCTCGCGCGGCCGGCTGGTCGCGTGGCTGCAGCGTTGGTTGTGAGGCGCGCCATGGCGATGTCATCCATGCAGCTGCGAGCACGCGGCCGTGGCTGGGTCATGGCCGCGCTGCTGGCCGGCCTGTCCGGCTGCGCGACGGTCGGTCCCGACTATCGCGCGCCGGCAGTGGCGGTGCCGGCGGATTGGATCGCACCTGGCGCAGCTGCGCGCGACGACGACGACGATCGCGATGCGCCGGGCCCGTGGTGGCGCACGTTCCAGGATCCGCTGCTCGAACAGCTCGTCGCGCACGCGCTGGCACACAACCAGGATCTCGACATCGCGCTGGCGCGGCTGCGGCAGGCGCGGGCCGAGCGCGCGCAGGTCGCGTCGGCATCGCGGCCCGAGCTCTCGGTTGGCGGGGCAGGCGAGGCCGCGCACCACGGCGGGCGCAGCGACCAGGCGTGGCAGTTGGGCATCGACGCCAGTTGGACACTGGACCTGTTCGGCGGCACGCGCCGGGCGGTCGAGGCCGCCGATGCCGGCATCCAGGCACTGGCGGAGGATCGCGATGCGCTGCAGGCGGGCCTGGTGGCCGAACTGGTGGCCGACTACGCGGGATTGCGTGCCAACCAGCATCGGTTGTCGATTGCACGCGATGAGGTCGACACGCTGAACGACATCGAGCGGTTGGCCGAGCAGGCGCAGCGCAGCGGCCTGGGCACCTTGGCCGACGTGGCGCTGGCCCGCGCCGAACGTGCCACGGCGCAGGCGCGGCTGCCGGTGCTGGAGGCCGACATCGCGCGTTTGCGCCATGCGCTGGGCGTCCTGACCGGTGGGTTTCCGGGCGACTGGCAGGCGGCGCTGCACGGACCTGCGCCGATGTTGCGCAGCCCCGAGCACTGGCCGCGCTCACTGCCTTCGGAAGTGATCGGCCAGCGTCCGGACCTGCGCGCGGACGAGCGGCGCCTGGCGCAAGCCACCGCGCAGATCGGCGTGGCGCAGGCGCAGGGCTTTCCCGCGTTTCGCATTCCGCTGGGCATCGGCACCACGGCCGACACGATCCGCGCCCTGTTCTCGGCGGCGACGCGGACGTGGTCGGTCGGCCTGCAGGGGCGCCAGGTCCTCTACGACGCCGGACGCACGCGCGCGGCGACAGCGGCAGCGCAGGCCAATGCCGAGGCGGTGCGCCGGATCTACGAGCGCGACATCCGCGTGGCGCTGCGCGAGGTGGAAGACGCCTTGATCGCCTGGACCAGCGAACGCGAGCGCCAGGCGTCGTTGCAGGCGGCCGTGGTCGACAGCGAACAGGCGTTGGACGATGCGATGCGGCTGTATGCGCAGGGCCTGCGCGCCTATCTGCCCGTGCTCGCCGCGCAGCGCACGCTGCACCAGGCGCGCGACGCGCAGGTGCTCGGCCGATTGGCCGAACTGCACGCGGTGGTCGCGCTGCAGACAGCGCTGGGGTCGGAGGTCGCGATTGCCGAGACGCCGGCAGCCGCAGCGGGCGCGCTAATGGAGGCTTCGGCAGCACGATAGTTGCGAGCCCTGCGGCGCGCCCACCGCGACGTGCGGTCAGCGGACTTTGCGGACCTCGGTGGCCGCGGGCAACAGCGGGCTGCCGTCCTCGGCCTGCGGCTGCATCGGCGCGACCGGCCGGCCGCTGCGCTTGTCGAGCAACACCGAGTGCGGCTCGCCGGGGGCGAACAGGGTCTGCTCGGCCCATTGGCGCAGCGCGACCACCACCGGGAACAGGCGCTCGCCCTGCGGCGTGAGCACGTACTCGCGATAGGCGCTGCCGTCGGAGGCGTCCTGGGTGGTGAGGATGCCGGCCTCGACCAGGCGGCGCAGCCGGTCGGAGAGGATGTTGCGGGCCACGCCCAAGCCGCGCTGGAAATCGCCGAAGCGGCGGCTGCCGTCGAAGGCGT
This sequence comes from Luteimonas sp. S4-F44, assembly GCF_022637415.1. Taxonomy (NCBI): domain Bacteria; kingdom Pseudomonadati; phylum Pseudomonadota; class Gammaproteobacteria; order Lysobacterales; family Lysobacteraceae; genus Luteimonas; species Luteimonas sp. S4-F44. Next base: position 1,876,439 of record NZ_CP093340.1, on the reverse strand, counting down.
CGCGCACGATCAGCAACGACCAGCGGTCGCCGATGACATCGACGGCGCGGGCGACCGGGCAGGGGACCGCGGTGTCTTTGGGGCGTGGGGACATCGGCCTGCTTCGTGAGCGAGTGGTTGCACTTTAAAACTTCATAGCGCAGCATGCGATAAGTTTCAAATCGAAACCAGATTCGAAGCGAGCGCCCCATGTCCACCCCTTCTGTTTCGCCAGCGCCGGCCACGTGCGACCCGGTGTCTGCCCACGCCGCCGACCTGCCGCGCGGGCTGGTGCTGTTGTTCGCCGTGGCCAGCGGCCTGAGCGTGGCCAATGTCTATTACGCGCAGCCGCTGCTCGACGCGCTGGCGCGGGACTTCGCGATCGCGCCTGCGGCGGTGGGCGGCGTGGTCACCGCGACCCAGGTCGGCTGCGCGCTGGCGCTGTTGTTCTTGGTACCGCTGGGCGATGCGCTGGATCGGCGGCGGTTGATGGCCGGGCAGGTGCTGGCGCTGGTCGGGGCATTGCTGACGGTGGCGATGGCGCGTAGCGCGCCGGTGTTGCTGGCGGGCATGGCGGCGGTCGGGTTGCTCGGCACGGCGATGACCCAGGGCCTGATCGCCTACGCGGCCAGCGCCGCCGCACCGCGCGAGCGCGGGCACGTCGTGGGCACGGCGCAGGGCGGCGTCTTCATCGGTTTGCTACTGGCGCGGGTGTTCGCTGGCGGGGTGAGTGATCTCGCAGGGTGGCGCGGCGTCTACGTCTGTGCGGCGCTGGCGATGCTGGCGATCGCGGTGCCGCTGTGGCGCCGCTTGCCGGTGTTGCCGCCGGTCGTCGCGGCGCCGTCCTATCCGCGGCTGCTCGCCTCGATGCTGACGCTGCTGCGGCAGGACCGCACGTTGCACGTGCGCGGCACACTGGCATTGCTGATGTTCGCGGCCTTGAACATCTTCTGGAGCGCGCTGGTACTGCCTCTGCGCGCGCCGCCGTACGGGTTCTCGCATACCGCCATCGGCGCCTTCGGCCTGGTCGGCGCGATCGGTGCACTCGCGGCCGCGCGCGCCGGGCGCTGGGCGGACCGGGGCCATGCCCAGCGCACCAGTGCGGCGGCGCTCGCGCTGCTGGTGCTGGCTTGGTGGCCGCTGTCGGCGATGGACGGGGCGCTGTGGGCGCTGGTGCTCGGCATCGTGCTGCTGGATCTGGGCGGTCAGGCCTTGCACGTCACCAACCAGAGCCTGATCTTCCGCAGCCGACCCGACGCGCACAGCCGGCTGGTCGGTCTGTACATGCTGTTCTATGCGGTCGGCAGCGGGCTGGGCGCGATCGCCACGACGCTGACCTATGCGCGTGCCGGCTGGAGCGGCGTCTGCGCGCTGGGCGCTGCGGTCAGCGCGCTGGCACTGCTGGTCTGGGCGCTGACGCTGCGCTCGGCGGACACGTCACGCTGAGGCCGGGAGGCTGCGCGGGGGAGAGGCCGATTGCTGGGCTCGGCGCGCCGTTGGCCTGGCGCCCTGTGCTCAGGAGCGCGGGGATGGCGCCGGGTCCGAGACGCCCGCCGCGCGCAGACACACCTGGCGGATCGAGGCGACCAGTTGCGAAGGGCCGGCGGTCTTTTCGCGCAGGATCGGCGCGACCGGTCCGACCAGCGCCTCGGTGAACGCGCCGACGATGCAGGCTGCGGTGACGTCGGCGTCCTGCGCCGGAAACTCACCGCGCTCGATGCCGGCCCGCAGGATGTCGCGGAACACGTCGCCGAAGCGCCGACGGCCGCGGATGCGCTCGGCATCGACTTCCGGGTCGACTGGTTCTGCGATGAACGCATAGGCCAGCGCGGGGCCGGCGAGGGCGCGGCGCACGAAGGCCTCGATTGCCGCGCCCAACTGGTCGCGGGCATCGGCGTGGGCGTCGGCGGCCGCGCGCAGGATCACGATCTCGGCATCGATCGCGGCGGTCAGCACCTCGACGAACAGTTCGGCCTTGGACGGGAAGTAGCGGTAGATCAGCCCGGTCGAGACCCCGGCCTCGGCCGCGACGGCGGCGATCTGTGCCTCGCGGAAGCCGCCGACCGATACCAGGGTGCGCGCAGCCTGGACGATCCGCTCGCGGTTGCGGGCCAGCCGTTCTTCCATCAGGTCGGAGCGCCGATAGCTCAAATTGTGATCCTCTGTTCAATTTGTGAATCTTAGTTCAATTCTTCTTCGGAACCCGCTAGGCTGTGCGTCCGCACCCGACCTGCAGCGTCTTGCCGCACGGTCCACGCCCCGGGGAACCTTGGAGTCCAGCATGCGTATTCCGTCCATCGATTTCCAACTCGGCGAAGAGATCGAGATGATCCGCGAGTCAGTGCAGGACTTCGCCGCGCAGGAGATCGCGCCGATCGCCGCGCACGCCGACGAGCGCAACCAGTTCCCCCACGCGTTATGGCGCAAGCTCGGTGCGCAGGGGCTGCTGGGCATCACCGTCGAAGAGGCCTACGGCGGCACCGGCCTGGGGTATCTCGCACATGTGGTCGCGATGGAGGAGATCTCGCGGGCCTCTGGCGGCATCGGCCTGTCCTACGGCGCGCATTCCAACCTGTGCCTCAACCAGCTGCGCAAGAACGCCAGCGAGGCGCAGAAGCAGCACTACCTGCCGAAGCTGTGCAGCGGCGAGCACGTCGGCGCGCTGGCGATGAGCGAGCCGGGGGCGGGCTCGGACGTGGTCGCGATGAAGCTGCGCGCCGAACTGCGCGGCGACTGCTACGTGCTCAACGGCAACAAGATGTGGATCACCAATGGCCCGACTGCCGACGTGTTGGTGGTCTACGCCAAGACCAATCCGGAGGCCGGCCCCAAGGGCATCACCGCCTTCATCGTCGAGAAGGGCTTCAAGGGGTTCTCGACCGCGCAGAAGCTCGACAAGCTCGGCATGCGCGCCTCCGATACCTGCGAGCTGGTGTTCGAGGACTGCGAGGTGCCGGTGGAGAACGTGCTCGGCGAGGTCGGCGGCGGTGCCAAGGTGCTGATGTCGGGCCTGGACTACGAGCGCCTGGTGTTGTCGGGTGGCCCGCTCGGGCTGATGGCGGCCGGCCTCGATGTCGTGCTGCCGTACGTGCACGAGCGCCACCAGTTCGGTGAGCCGATCGGCCACTTCCAGCTGATGCAGGGCAAGATCGCCGACATGTACGTGGCCTTCAATGCCTGCCGCGCCTATGTCTATGCGGTGGCCAAGGCCGCCGACGTCGGGCGCATCACCCGTCAGGACGCGGCGGGCGTGATCCTGTACGCGGCCGAGAAGGCGACCTGGCTGGCCGGGCAGGCGATCCAGGTGCTGGGTGGCAACGGCTATATCAACGAGTACCCGGTCGCCCGGCTGTGGCGCGACGCCAAGCTTTACGAAATCGGCGCCGGCACCTCGGAGATCCGGCGCATGCTGATCGGCCGCGAACTGTTCCGCCAGACCTGTTAAGAGGAGCGCGTCGATGGCTGTGCTGCAGAGCCGGATCGATCCGGCCGGCGAGAATTTCCAGACCAATGCGGCCGCGATGCAGGCGGCGCTCGACGACCTGCGCGCGACCCAGGCGCGCATCGCCCAGGGCGGCAGCGAGGCGGCGCGCGAGAAGCACCGCAAGCGCGGCAAGCTGCTGGTGCGCGAGCGCATCGATGCGCTGATCGATCCGGGCGCAGCGTTTCTGGAAGTCGCGCCGCTGGCGGCGCTGGGCATGTACGGCGACGATGTGCCGTGCGCCGGCGTGGTCGCCGGCATCGGCCTGGTCAGCGGCGTGGAATGCATGATCGTCGCCAACGATGCGACGGTGAAGGGCGGCACGTACTACCCGGTCACGGTGAAGAAGCACCTGCGGGCGCAGGAGATTGCGCAGCAGAACCGCCTGCCGTGCATCTATCTGGTCGATTCGGGCGGCGCCTTCCTGCCGATGCAGGACGAGGTGTTTCCCGACCGCGACCACTTCGGCCGGATCTTCTACAACCAGGCCAATCTGTCGGCCGAGGGCATCCCGCAGATCGCCTGCGTCATGGGCTCGTGCACCGCGGGCGGTGCTTACGTGCCGGCAATGAGCGACGAGACGGTGATCGTCAAGGAACAGGGCACGATCTTTCTAGGCGGCCCGCCGCTGGTGAAGGCGGCGACCGGCGAGGAAGTGGACGCCGAGTCGCTGGGCGGCGCCGACGTGCACACGCGCGTGTCCGGCGTGGCCGACCATTTCGCCGAGGACGATCTCGATGCGCTCGCGCGCGTGCGCGATATCGTCGCCTCGCTCAACTGGCGCAAGCGCGGCGAGCTTGCGATGCAGCCGCCGGAAGACCCGCTGTATCCGGCCGAAGAGCTCTACGGCGTCATCCCGGCCGACACCCGCAAGCCCTACGACGTGCGCGAGGTCATCGCGCGGCTTGTCGACGGCTCGCGCTTCGACGAGTTCAAGGCGCGCTACGGCACCACGCTGGTGACCGGCTTTGCGCACCTGCACGGGTATCCGATCGGCATCGTCGCCAACAACGGCATCCTGTTCTCCGAAAGTGCGCTCAAAGGCGCGCACTTCGTCGAGCTGTGCGCCAAGCGCGGCATTCCGCTGCTGTTTTTGCAGAACATCACCGGCTTCATGGTCGGCAAGAAGTACGAGAACGGCGGCATCGCCCGCGACGGCGCCAAGCTGGTGACCGCAGTCGCGTGCGCAAAGGTGCCCAAGTTCACCGTGGTGATCGGCGGCAGCTTCGGCGCCGGCAACTACGGCATGAGCGGGCGCGCGTACTCGCCGCGTTTTCTGTGGATGTGGCCCAACGCACGGATCGGCGTGATGGGCGGCGAACAGGCCGCCGGCGTGCTGGCGACCGTGCGCCGCGACGGCATCGAGGCCAAGGGCGGCAGCTGGTCGGCGGAGGACGAAGAGGCGTTCAAGGCGCCGATCCGCGCGCAGTTCGAACAGCAGGGCCATCCGTACTACGCCAGCGCCCGGCTGTGGGACGACGGTGTCATCGATCCGGCCAAGACCCGCCGCGCGCTGGCGCTGGCGCTGTCGGCAGCCATGAACGCACCGAACGAAGCCACCACGTTCGGCATCTTCCGGATGTGACCGGGCGCGACGAGGACACGCAATGACCGACACACCGAACATCGCGATCGTGCGTCAGGACGCCGTGGCGACCCTGTGGATGGATCGCCCCGAGCGTCACAACGCCTTCGACGAGCACCTGATCGAGGCGATCGACCGCGGCTTGCAGGCGCTGGGCGCCGACGACGAGGTGCGGGTCGTCGTGCTGGCCGGCCGCGGCCGCAGTTTCTCGGCCGGCGCCGACCTCGACTGGATGCGCCGCGCCGCCGACTACGATGTCGCGCGCAACCGCGACGAGGCCGAGGCATTGGCGCGCATGCTGCGGCGTCTGGCCGAACTGCCGAAGCCGACCATTGCCCGGGTGCACGGTGCGGCGATCGGCGGCGGGCTCGGGCTGGTCGCTGCCTGCGACATCGCGGTCGCCAGCGAAAAAGCGGTGTTCGCGACGTCCGAGGTCAAGTTTGGCCTGATCCCGGCGACGATCGGGCCGTACGTGCTGCGCGCGATCGGCGCGCGGCAGGCGGCGCGCTACTTCCTGACCGCCGAACTGATCCAGCCGGCCAAGGCCCGCGACATCGGGCTGGTGCACGAGGTCGTCGCCGACGACGCGCTCGATGCCGCCGTCGACACGCTGGTGCAGGCGCTGGCCCAGGGCGGCCCGAAGGCGCAGGCCGAATCCAAGCGGCTGATCCGCGATCTCGATGGCCAGACCATCGGCGATGCGCTGATTGCCGACACCGCACTGCGGATCGCCGACATCCGCGCCACTGACGAAGCGCGGACCCGTTTGGACGCCTTCCTGTCCGCACGCCGCGCAAAGGACGCTCGATGAGCACTGGAACTTCCGAAGCGGCGCTGTTCGACAAGGTGCTGATCGCCAACCGCGGCGAGATCGCCTGCCGGATCATCGCCACCTGTCGCCGCCTGGGCATCCGCACCGTCGCGGTGTACTCGGATGCCGACCGCACTGCGCGTCATGTGCGCCTGGCCGACGAGGCGGTGCACATCGGGCCGGCCGCCGCGCGCGAGAGCTACCTGCGCAGCGACCGCTTGCTGGACGCCGCGCGCCGCACTGGCGCCCAGGCGATCCATCCCGGCTACGGCTTCCTGTCGGAGAACGCCGCGTTCGCCCAGGCCTGCGCCGATGCCGGCGTGGTGTTCATCGGCCCCGGCCCGGCCTCGATCCAGGCGATGGGCGACAAGCGTGAGGCCAAGGCGCTGATGCAGGCGGCCGGCGTGCCGGTGACGCCCGGCTATCACGGCGCCGATCAGGACCCAGCGCTGCTGCAGCGCGAGGCCGACGGCATCGGCTATCCGGTGCTGATCAAAGCCAGCGCCGGCGGGGGCGGCAAGGGCATGCGCCTGGTCGACAAGCCCGAGGACTTCGCCGCGGCGTTGCAGTCGTGCCAGCGCGAGGCCGAGAGCGCGTTCGGCGACGCGCGGGTGTTGATCGAGCGCTACATCGTGCGGCCGCGGCATGTGGAGATTCAGGTGTTCGGCGATCGCCATGGCAACGTCGTGCATCTGTTCGAACGCGACTGCTCCGTGCAGCGCCGCCACCAGAAGGTGCTGGAAGAAGCCCCTGCACCGGCGCTGGGCGATGCCCAGCGCGAGGCGATGGCGCAGGCCGCGATCGCCGCCGCGCGTGCGGTCGATTATGTCGGCGCCGGCACGATCGAGTTCATCGTCGGCGAGGGCAGTGGAGCCGGTGACGGCACCGGCGAGTTCCATTTCATGGAAATGAACACCCGTCTGCAGGTCGAGCACCCGGTCACCGAACTGGTCACCGGCATCGATCTGGTCGAATGGCAGTTGCGGGTCGCCGCCGGCCAGCCGCTGCCGCTGCGCCAGGATCAGATCCGCCATCGCGGTCATGCGATCGAAGCGCGGCTGTACGCCGAGGATGCGCTCAAAGGCTTCCTGCCCTCGACCGGCACCTTGCAGGTCATGCAGTTCCCGGCGGCCAGCGCCCACGTGCGCATCGACACCGGGGTGGAGCAGGGCGACGCGATCAGTCCCTGGTACGACCCGATGATCGCCAAGCTGATCGTCTGGGACGAGGACCGGCCGCGGGCGCTGCAGCGCCTGCGTCAGGCGATCGATGCGGTGCGCGTCGTCGGCGTGACCACCAATGCGGTGTTTCTCGGGCGGCTGGCGCGGCAAGCGGATTTCTCCGCCGCGCGCCTGGAAACCGGTCTGGTCGCGCGCGAGATCGACAGCCTGCTGGCGCCATTGCCCGAGGCCGACGAGGCGGCGTGGATGCTGGCCGCGCTCGGCGTCTGGGCGCAGCGCCGAACGGCGGCGTCGGTGACGGAGGCGTCGCCGTGGGCGCAGGATGGCTGGCGGCTCGGCGCGGCCGCGCCGCAGTGGATCGAGCTGTCGGCGGGCGGCGAGACCCGCCGGCTTGCGCTGCAGCCGCAGGGCGACCAGGTCGCGATCGGTTTCGACGGGGCCTCGCCGCAGACGGCGAGCGTCGACTGGACAGCGCCGACACTGACGGTCGCGCTCGACGGCGTGCGCAGCAGCGTGGACGTGCGCGTGGTCGGTGCGCAGGTCGTGCTGTACCGCGGCGCGGACCGGTTCGTGTTCGAGCACGTCGATCCGCTGCATCGCCACGCCGGCGCCGAAGCGCATGCCGGCGCGGTGGTCGCGCCGATGCCCGGGCGCATCGTCGAACTGCTGGCACCGCTCGGCACGCCGATCGCAAAGGGCACGCCGCTGCTGGTGATGGAGGCGATGAAGATGGAACACACGCTGCAGGCGCCCCACGACGGCGTGGTCGAGGCGTTCCTGGCCAAGCCCGGCGATCTGGTCGCCGATGGCGCGGTGCTGGTAGATTTTGTGACCGCTGACGAAGAGAAGCCGTAATGCGCGATGTGGTCCGTGTCGTCGAGGTAGGCCCGCGCGACGGGCTGCAGAACGAAAAAGCGCAGGTGCCGACGGCGACCAAGATCGCGTTGATCGACCGGCTGTCGGCCTGCGGCTTCCCGGTCGTCGAGGCGACCAGCTTCGTCAGCCCGAAATGGGTGCCGCAGCTGGCCGACGCCGAGGACGTGCTGGCCGGCATCGCCCGTCGCGAGGGCGTCGCCTATCCGGTGCTGGTGCCCAACGACAAGGGCCTGGCGCGTGCCTTGGCGATGGGCGAGCGCCATATCGCGGTGTTCACCGCGGCGTCGGATGCGTTCAATCTCAAGAACACCAACATCGATGTCGATGGCTCGCTGGCGCGGCTCCAGCCGGTGGTCGAGCAGGCGCGTGCGGCCGGGGTGTCAGTGCGCGGCTACGTGTCGACGGTACTCGGCTGTCCCTACCAGGGGGCGGTGCCGGTGCGCGACGTGGTGCGTGTGGCGGGCGCCTTGCACGCGATGGGCTGCGACGAGATCTCGCTTGGCGACACCATCGGCGTCGGCACGCCGGCCAAGGCCCGCGAGATGCTGCTGGCCTGCGCGCAAGTCGTGCCGATGGCGCAGCTGGCGGTGCACTTCCACGACACCTACGGACAGGCGCTGGCGAATGTGCTGACGTGTCTGGAAGCGGGCGTGCGCGTGGTCGACAGCGCGGTCGGTGGCCTGGGGGGCTGTCCGTACGCGAAGGGCGCCAGCGGCAATCTGGCGACCGAGGACCTGCTGTACATGCTCGAGGGGCTGGGGCTGGAGACCGGGGTCGATCGCGACGCGGTGACCCGCACCGCGCTGTGGATCGGCGAGGCGCTGGGACGGCGGCCCGCGAGCAAGCTCGCAGCGGTTGCGCTGGCCAACGGCGCCGCCGGCTGAGCAATCCGCGCTGCGCTCAGGCGGTGCTGCGGTGATGCGCAGCGCTGTCGGCGCGCGCGTTCGCCGATCGGGAATGCTTTGATTTGCCTGATCGGAAAATCATTTGACACATCAGAGAACGGCTTGCAATCCTGCAGGCCTTTCCGCCAGGAACGTTGTCATGCCTGTGATCGCTGTCTGCCGCACGTCGGCGCCCGTCCTTTCGGAAAAGGCCTCGGTGCATCGTCGGCGGTGCGCGGCATGAGTGCGCCCGCACCGACGTCCGGCATTGCCCGTTGGTCGCTACCGCTGCTGCTGGTGTGCATCGCCGTGGCGGGGATTGCGGCCTGGCGCGCGACGCAGACGCCGGCGCCGCAGCCGGCCGACATCCCGGTCTCGGACTTTTCCGCGGTGCGTGCTTTGGTGGATCTGCGCTGGATCGCCGCCGAACCTCATCCCACCGGTTCGGCAGCCGCGGCGCGGGTCCGCGACCGGCTGGTCGCGCAACTGACGCAGGCCGGTCTGGAGGTCGAAGTGCAGCGCACACACGCGTTCGCCGAATACCGGAATCCGCGCCTGCGCAACCTGCGCGGCGGCAATGTCGAGAATGTCGTCGCCGTGCTGCCAGGCCGCGACCGCAGCCTGCCTGCGGTGATGATGATGGCGCACTACGACAGCGTCGCCAATTCGCCGGGCGCGGCCGACGACGGCCTGGGCGTGGCGGTGATGCTGGAGGTCTCGCGCGCGATCGCGCCCGACGCGCGCCAGCGCGACGTGGTGTTCCTGTTCACCGATGCCGAGGAAGCCGGGCTGCTCGGCGCGCGCGCGTTCTTCGCCGAACACCCGCTGGCGCAGCGGATCGGCACTGTGGTCAATCTCGAGGCACGCGGCAGCCGCGGCCGCGCACTGTTGTTCGAGACCGGGCCGGGCAATGCCGGCCTGGTCCGCACCTTCGCCGCCGGCGCGCCGCTGCCGGCCGGCAACTCGCTGACCGGTTTCGTCTATCGCTACATGCCCAACGGGACCGATTTCACGGTGCCGGCCGAGCGCGGCATTCCCGGCCTCAACTTCGCGATCCTCGGTGGCCTGTTCGATTACCACGCCGCGAGTTCCACGGTCGACAATCTCGACCCGGGCAGCGTGCAGCACATGGGCGCGCAGGTCTTGCCGCTGGTGCGCACTCTGGCCATATCGCCGACCTTGCCGGCCGCCGATGCCGACCTGGTCTACGGCGATCTTCCGGGCGGCTGGATGATCGCACTGCCGGCCTGGTCGGGCTGGCCGCTGTGGCTGATGGCGCTGCTGCCAATCGTCGCCGTCGCGCGTCGCGCCGCCTGGGCCGACGGCGGCTGGCGCGGTCTCGTCAGCGGCCTGGCGCTGACGCCGCTGACGGTGCTGGCGGTGGCGTTGGCGGTCCGTCTGGCGTATCGCCTGCTCGGCGGCGGTGACGCATCGCTGCTGCTCAACCGCGATCTATTGGCGGTCTTTCCGACCCTGGCCGCCGGCCTGGGTCTGCTGTCGATCGGCACCGTGCTGGCGCTGGGTGGCCTCGTCGCCGGCGGCGTGGGCCGGCGGACGTTCGCGCTCGTCGCGCTGGTCGCGGGTGCGGCCGCGTCGCTGCGCGGCGGCTTCGATCCGGTCGCGCTGGGCCTCGGAGTCGTTGTCGCGGGCCTGGCCTGGACGGTGGCCGGGACCCTGCGCCGCGGCGAGGCGGTGCGGCTGGGCGCGCTGGTGTTCTTTGCGCTGCTGGGCGCGGTGGTGCAGGCGCTCGCGCCGGAACTGGCGCCGTTGCTGCTGTGGCCGCTGCTGGGCCTGGCCGTGGTCGCCTGGTGCCTGCCGGCCGACGCACCGCTGCAGGCCGCGCGCGTGGCCGTCGCGGGGTTGGCGACCGCCTACGCGCTGGCGCATGTCTTCGGCCTGGCGCTGCAGGTGTTCGACGCCGTGGGCTTCGGCACGCCCGAGGTGCTGGCCGTCCCTGCGATCTGGCTGACGGCGCTGGCGTTGCCGTGGCTGCGAGTCGCCGACGGCCGGCGTGGGCCCGCGGTCGCGCCGCTGGTCGTTGTGCTGCTGGCCTGCGGCGTGCTGGCCGCGGCGGCGTTTCCGCGGCTGGACCGGCACCGCTACCCGGCGCTGTCCCAGGTGATGTTCGTCGCCGATCCGGCGCAGGGCCAGTACCACCGGGTCAGCGCGTTGCCGCCGTCGTCGGCGTGGAGTCGAGCGGCGCTGCATGCCGATCGCGAGGCGCCGGCGCCGCGTCCGTTGCTGGCGGTCGATCTGGCCAACGTCTGGGCGACACCTGCGGCGCCGATCGCAGTGCCCGAGCCGATCCGGTTCGTGCAGTCGCGCGATGCGGCGACCGGCCAGACCGTACTGCGCGTGCAGCCGCCGGCCGCGACCCGCGACCTGCGGGTGCTGCTCAGGAGCGCGGCCGTCGTGCCCGGTGTGACCTTGCAGGGCGCACCGGCGCCGTTGCTCGACACGCCGGACACGTGGTCGCGCCTGCGCTGGCATGCGCCGGGCGCGCAGGGGATCGAGTTGCGCTGGCCGGCCACTGCGGGCCCGGTCGAAGTCGAGGCGGCTGCTGGTATCGACAGTTGGCCGCAGGATGCCGAGCCGCTGCCAGCGCGCGCGCCGGATGTGATGCCCTGGTCCATGTCCGACATGACCTGGCTGCTCGGGCAGACGCGCGTCGAGCCCTGAGGGCGGCGTGGCCGCGGGCGCTTCGACGCCCGTGGCAGTCACGGGTCGCGTGCGGACATGCGAATGCCGGCCACGGGGCCGGCGGGTCGTGTCGACGTCGCTCGTTGGGTTGGAAAAGATCGCCGCGACGAGCGGGCCTGCAGCGCAGGCCCGCCGTGTCGGATCGCAACGCGCTCAGACCAGGCGCGTCAGCCAGCCGTGGCGGTCGGGCGCACGCCCGTACTGGATGTCCAGCAGCGCCTGACGGATCGTGGTCGTGACCGCACCCGGATCGGCGTCGGCATCGCCGACTTCGAAGTCGCGGCCCTTGAGCACGCCGATCGGTGAGATGCTGGCGGCGGTGCCGCAGGCGAACACTTCGGCGATCTCGCCCGAGCGCACGCCCTCGATCCATTCTGCGATCTCGACCCGGCGTTCGGTCACGGTGTGGCCGTGGTCGCGCAGCAGCTGGATCACGCTGTCGCGGGTGATGCCTTCCAGGATGCTGCCGGTCAGCGACGGCGTGACCACGCTGCCGTCGCGCTGCACCAGGAACACATTCATGCCGCCCAGTTCCTCGACGAAGGTGTTGGTCTCCGCGTCCAGGAACAGCACCTGCGCGCAACCGTTGTCGTAGGCCTCGCGCTGGGGCAGCAGCGAGGCGGCGTAGTTGCCGCCGCACTTGGCCGAGCCGGTGCCGCCGCGGCCGGCGCGGGCGTAGTCGCGCGACAGCCAGATCGAGACCGGCTTGACGCCGCCCTTGAAGTAGGCGCCGGCCGGGCTGGCGATCACGTAGTAGGCCACGCGACGGGCCGGGCGCACGCCGAGGAAATCCTCATTGGCGATCATGAAGGGCCGGATGTACAGGCTCGACTCGCCGCCGCCCGGCACCCAAGCCTGGTCGGTGCGCACCAACTGGCGGATCGACTCGACGAACAGATCCACCGGCAATTCGGGCAGGGCCATGCGGCGCGCCGAGTGCTGCAGGCGGCGGCCGTTGGCGTCGGGCCGGAACGTCCAGATCGAGCCGTCGGCATGGCGGAACGCCTTCATGCCTTCGAAGATTTCCTGGCCGTAGTGCAGCACCGCGGCGGCCGGCGAGAACGTCAGCGGGCCGTAGGGCCGTACGTGGGCGTCGTGCCAGCCGTCCTCGACGGTCCAGTCGATCGCGACCATGTGGTCGGTGAAATGGGTCCCGAAACCGGGGTCGGCGAGGATTGCTTCGCGGTCGGCCTGCTGGCGGACCTGTTGCGAGGGGACGATGCGGAAGGTGTGGATCGGCTCGGTGGTCATGCGCGAACTCAGATATGCAAAGCGTGGCCGAGTGCGCGCAGCGCCGCTTCCTGCACGGCTTCGCCCAGCGTCGGGTGGGGATGGATGGTGCCGGCGATGTCCTCGAGCGTGGCGCCCATCTCGATCGACTGCACGAACGCGATCGACAGTTCCGACACCTGCACGCCAACGGCCTGCCAGCCGACGATGCGGTGATCGCCTGCACGCGCGACCACGCGCACGAAGCCATCGGTGGATTCGAGCGACATCGCGCGGCCGTTGGCCGCGAACGGGAACAACGCGGTCTTGGCGTCGATGCCCTGGGCATTGGCCTCGTCCGGCGACAGGCCGACCACGACGACTTCCGGATCGGTGAAGCACACGGCCGGAATCGCGGCCGGCACGAACCGGCGCGTCTTGCCGCTGACGATCTCGGCCACCAGTTCGCCCTGGGCCATCGCGCGGTGCGCGAGCATGGGCTCGCCGGCGACATCGCCGATCGCCCAGACATGGCGCATCGAGGTCCTGCACTGGTCGTCGATCTTGATCGCCTTGCCGGCGAGGTCGAGGCCCAGCGATTCGAGGTTGAAGCCGTCGGTCTTCGGACGACGGCCGACCGCGACCAGGATCTGATCGCCGTCCAGACTCAATTCGGTGCCGTCCGGATCGCGCACGCGCAGCGCGCCACTCTCCGACAGGCCCAGCACGCTGTGGCCGGTCAGCACCTTGACGCCGGACTTCTGCAGATGGGTGGCGACCGGCTTGGTCAGCTCATTGTCGTAGGCCGGCAGGATGCGGTCCTGCGCCTCGACCACGGTGACCTCGCAGCCGAGCTTGCGGTAGACGATGCCGAGCTCCAGGCCGATGTAGCCACCGCCGACGACGATCAGATGCTTGGGCAACGCGGTCGGCGACAGCGCCTCGGTCGAGGAGATCACCTTGCCGCCGAACGGCAGGAACGGCAGTTCCACCGGCACCGAGCCGGTCGCCAGCAACAGGTGCTCGCACTTGATGCGCAGGTTGCCACCGTTCTCACCGGCGCCGGCGACATCGACGGTCTTGCCGTCGACGATCGTCGCCCAGCCCTTGATGAGTTGCGCGCCGTTCTTCTTCAGCAGCGCGCCGACGCCGCCGGTGAGCTTCTTGACGATGCCCGCCTTCCATTCGACGGTCTTGGCCAGGTCGATCGTCGGCGCCTGCACGGTGATGCCCAGCGGCGAGGTGCCGGCCGCGAACGCGGCGACCTTGGCGAATTCCTCTGCCGCATGGATCAGCGCCTTGGACGGGATGCAGCCGATGTTGAGGCAGGTGCCGCCCGGATTCACGCCTTCGACGACGACGGTCTTGACGCCGAGCTGGCCGGCGCGGATGCCGGCGATGTAGCCGCCGGGGCCGCCGCCGATGACCAGCAGCTGGGTTTCAATGGTCTTCGACATCAAGGGCTCACTCCACGAACAGCAGGGCAGGGGTTTCCAGACGACGCCGGATCGCCTGCACGAAGTCGGCCGCGTCCATGCCGTCGACGATGCGATGGTCGAACGACGAGGACAGGTTCATCAGCTTGCGCGCGACCACTTGGCCGTTCTGGAACATCGGCCGTTCGATGATGCGGTTGACACCGACGATCGCCACTTCCGGGTGGTTGATGATCGGCGTGGAGACCACGCCGCCCACCGGGCCGAGGCTGCTGATGGTGATGGTCGAGCCCGACAGTTCCTCGCGCGTGGCCTTGCCTTCGCGCACGGCCGTGGCCAGACGCGCGATCTCGCCGGCGGTCTGCCACAGGTCCAGCGATTCGGCATGCGCGACCACCGGCACCGACAGGCCGACCGCGCTCTGCGTGGCGATGCCCAGCTGCACGCCTTCATAGCGGGTGACGATGTTGGCCTCGTCGTCGAAGCGGGCATTCATCTGCGGGTAGTCGCGTGCGGCCAGGATCACCGCACGCGCCAGCAGCGGCAGCAGGGTCAGCTTGCCGCGTTCCTTGCCCCAACGCGCGTTGAGCTGGGCGCGCAAGGCCTCGACCTCGGTGACGTCGATCTCCTCCACATAGGTGATGTGCGGAATGGTCGACCAGGACTGCTGCATCTTCTGCGCGATCTTGCGGCGCAGGCCCATGATCGGGATCTGCTGCTCGCCGGTGCGGCGCGCATAGCCGCCGCCCGAGCCAGCGCCGCCGACCGGCTGCGCCTTGCCGCCGGCCGCGGCGTAGGCGTCGAGATCCGCCTGCAGAATGCGGCCGCCCGGGCCGGTGGCGGGAACAAAGCGCAGCTCGATGCCCAGGTCCCAGGCGCGGCGACGCACCGCCGGCGAGGCCAGCGGCTGTTCGCCGGCGGCGAGCACGCCGTTGGTCACGGCGCCGCGCGTTTCGGACTTGGCGACCGGCGCCGGCGCGGCCTGCTTCGCAGGCGCCGCAGGCTTGGGCTCGGCAGCCGGCGCGGGCTTCGGTGGCTCGACCTTCGGCGTGTCCGCTTTCGGCTCGGCCGGCTTGGCGGCCGGCGCCTCGGGGGCCGCCGAGCCTGCTTTCACATTGCCGGCGCCTTCGACTTCGAGTCGAATCAGTTCGCTGCCGACGGCCATCATCTCGCCGGGCTGGCCGCCCAGCGAAACCACGGTGCCGGCGACGGGCGAGGGGATCTCGACCATCGCTTTGTCGGTCATGACCTCGGCCACGACTTCGTCCTCGGCCACGGTGCCGCCGACCTCGACCTTCCAGGCGATCAGCTCGACTTCGGCGATGCCTTCGCCGATGTCCGGCATCTTGATGACGTGGTGTCCCATCGCTCAGTCCTCCAGCACGCGATGCATCGCGTCAATGACCCGGGCCGGGCCCGGGAAGTAGTCCCATTCCTGCGCGTGCGGGTAGGGGGTATCCCAGCCGGTCACGCGCTCCACCGGCGCCTGCAGGTGGTAGAAGCAGTGCTCCTGGACCAGGGCGACGAGCTCGGCGCCGAAACCGCAGGTGCGGGTGGCCTCGTGCAGCACAATGCAGCGGCCGGTCTTCTTGACGGAGGCGACGATCGTCTCGAGATCCAACGGCCACAGGCTGCGCAGGTCGATGACCTCTGCGTCGATGCCGGCATCCTCGGCCGCGGCCTGTGCCACCCAGACGGTGGTGCCGTAGGTCAGGACGGTGACGGCCTGGCCTTCGCGCACGACGGCAGCCTTGTCCAGCGGCACCGAGTAGTAGCCTTCGGGTACCTGGTTGTCGGCATGCTTGGACCAGGCGACGACCGGGCGGTCGTGATGGCCGTCGAACGGGCCGTTGTACAGGCGCTTGGGCTCGAGGAAGATCACCGGATCGTCGTTCTCGATCGAGGCGATCAGCAGGCCCTTGGCGTCATAGGGGTTGGACGGCATCACCGTGCGCAGGCCGGCGACGTGGGCGAAGATCGCTTCCGGGCTCTGGCTGTGGGTCTGGCCGCCGTAGATGCCGCCGCCGCAGGGCGTGCGGAACACCAGTGGCGAGGTGAACATGCCGTTGGAGCGATAGCGCAGGCGCGCCGCTTCGGAGACGATCTGATCGTACGCCGGATAGATGTAGTCGGCGAACTGGATCTCGGCGACCGGGCGCAGGCCGTAGGCGGCCATGCCGATCGCCGCCCCGGCGATGCCGCTTTCGGAGATCGGTGCGTCGAACACACGCTGCTTGCCGTACTTGGCCTGCAGGCCGTCGGTGCAGCGGAACACGCCGCCGAAATAGCCGACGTCCTCGCCGAAGATCACCACGTTGTCGTCGCGCTCGAGCATGACGTCCATCGCCGAGCGCAGCGCCTGGATCATCGTCATCGGCGCGCTGCCGGTGGTCTGGAGTTCGGTTTCGCTCATCTCACACTCCCAACTGCTGGCGCTGGCGGCGAAGGTGGTCGGGCATGTCCTTGTAGACGTCGTTGAACATGTCGGCCGCGCCGGGACGGTTGTCGCTGCCGAGCAACCCATGGGACTCGGCCTCCTTGAGTGCGCGCGAGATCTCGGCATCGAGTTCGCTGCGCAGTTGTTCGTGCTGTTCCTCGCTCCACAGCCCGCGCTTGATCAGGTGCCGCTTTAGGCGTTCGATCGGATCGCCGAGCGGGAAATGCTGGGCGTCATCGGCGGGGCGGTACTTGGACGGATCGTCGGAGGTCGAATGCGGGCCGGCGCGATAGGTGACCCATTCGATCAGCGTCGAGCCCAGGTTGCTGCGCGCGCGCTCGGCGGCCCAGCGCGAGGCGGCGTAGACGGCCAGCAGGTCGTTGCCGTCCACGCGCAACGACGGAATGCCGTAGGCGGCGCCGCGCGCGGCGAAGGTGGTGTTCTCGCCGCCGGCGATCGCCTGGAAGGTCGAGATCGCCCACTGGTTGTTGACGACGTTGAGGATCACCGGCGCGCGATAGACGTGGGCGAACACCAGCGCGGCGTGGAAATCGCCCTCGGCGGTCGCGCCGTCGCCGACCCAGGCGGTTGCGATCTTGGTGTCGCCCTTGATCGCCGACGCCATCGCCCAGCCCACGGCCTGGATGTACTGCGTGGTCAGGTTGCCGGAGATCGAGAAGAAGCCCGCGTCCTTGTACGAGTACATGATCGGCAGCTGGCGGCCCTTGAGCGGGTCGGCGGCGTTCGACAGGACCTGGCACATCATCTCGACCAGGGAGACCTCCTTGGTGATCAGGATGCCTTGCTGGCGGTAGGTCGGAAATTGCATGTCGCCGTCGCGCAGCGCCAGCGTCTGGCCGACCGCGATGGCTTCCTCGCCCAGGCACTGGATGTAGAACGAGGTCTTCTTCTGGCGCTGGGCGATCAGCATGCGCGCATCGAAGGCACGGGTCTTGAGCATCGCGTGCATCGCGCGCAGCAGCACGGCGTCGTCGATGTCGGCCGCCCACGGACCGACCGCGTCGTCGTTGTCATCGAGCACGCGGACCAGTTGCGTGGTCAGCGGCGCGGTCTGGCCGGCGGTCACGTCGAGTGCGGGCTTGTCGACCGTACCCGCCGGGCTGAGCTGCAGATAGGAGAAATCGGTGGCCTGGCCCGGGCGGGCACTGGGTTCGGGCACGTGCAACCGCAACGGGGCGCTCGTGGCCGGGGTTTGGGCTGTGGACATGTCAGGAGCCTCGCTGGACATGGGACATGGAAGAACGGGCGTGCCGGCGGCGGGGGGCGTCGGCGAGGGCGCGGTCGACGCCGGGACGGGCGATCGACGCGAGTGGGCACGCGCGGGGCGCGTGCCAGGACGGGGCACAGGGCAAGACACGCTTCTCCCGGTCGGGGCGGGCTCGGCCCGCGGCACTCAGGCGGGCGCGGCGCGCCGCATTCCGCCAGTCGTGAAGTCTACGGTGCCGGTCGGCTATCGTAAATTTGTTTAATTCTTTATGAGGTATCGTCCAATCCGATACCGAACCGCCTTCGGAGCATGAGATGCAGATCCCGGCCAACCTGTCGTTGCGGCAGTTGCGCTACTTCGCCGAGGCCGCCGAACTGGGCCAGTTCTCCCAGGCCGCGCGCAAGCTGCACGTCTCCCAGTCGGTGATCACCACCGCGGTCGCGCAGCTGGAGACGATGCTGGGGCTGCGGCTGTTCGACCGGATGCCGCACGGCGTCGCCCTGACCGCCGAGGGCCATCGGTTCCACCAGCACGTCCGCCACGTGCTGGACACGCTGCAGGATGCGCTCAGCGAGCCGACGCTGCTGGCCAATGCGCTGGCCGGCACCGTCCGGGTCGGCGCATCGTACACGGTGCTGGGCTACTTCTTGCCCAGCCTGCTGGCCCGGTTCAAGCGCTCGTATCCGTTGGTGGAGATCGACCTGATCGACATGGATCGCGCCGAGATCGAGCGTGGGGTTGGCGACGGTGCGCTCGATCTGGGGCTGTGCATCATTTCCAACATGGTCGCGCCGCACGTGCTCAGGCGACAGACCCTGATCCGCTCGCGCCGTCAGTTGTGGCTGGCCGAATCGCATCCGCTGGCCCAGTTGCCGACGATCGGACCGGCCGATGTGGCGCCGTATCCCTACATCATGCTGAAGGTGGACGAGGGCGAGGCGTCGGCGATGCGCTACTGGCGCTCGGTGGGGTACACACCGAACGTCGCGTTCCGGACCTCGTCGCTGGAAGCCTTGCGCGGCCTGGTCGCCTATGGATTCGGCGTCAGCATCCTGTCGGACATGGTCTACCGGCCCTGGTCGCTGGAGGGGCGACGGATCGACGTGCGCACGCTCGATGTGGCGGTGCCGCCGATGGAAGTGGGCCTGGTCTGGCGCCCCGACGATCCGTTATCGGCACCTGCGAACGCTCTTCACCAGTTTTTGGTGTTTGCCTGCGAGACCTGAGGCACGTCGCCAATGCTATAGCGTCGGGTTATGCATCACTGCGCAATCCGCAATGGAACCGCGCAGAGAGGCTTGGGTATGCTCGATTGCGAGAAATACGAACGCGATTTCTCCGATCGGAGTCACGAGACGGTGTATCCGGGTGACGCGTCTGCAGCCCGCGCCTGATCGCGCCATACATCGGAGCCAGGGACCGGACCGTCGCTGCTTTGCCCAGTGCCCCGCGCCTCCCCAAAGACCGGGTTCTGTCCGTCCTTACAGGGGTCACCCCCACTTGCCGAGACCGAACACCATGCGCAATCGCGTCGCCCGTCCCTCACTGTTGTCGTTGGCCTGTACCGTCGGCCTGTTCGCCGCTGGCGCGCCGGTCCTGTCCATCGCACAGGATGCGCCCGAATCTGCGGCCATCGCCCGCAGCACGCAGACTCTCGAGGTCGTGCAGGTCACCGCGCAGAAGCGCGTGGAATCGCCCACTGAAATCCCGATGTCGATCAGCGTGCTGGGCGAGGAAGCGCTCGATCGTCTGCAGATCAACAACGTCAACAACCTGGCCGGCGTGATTCCCGGCCTGCAGGTCAACAACCTCGGCTGGCCCGGTCGCACGCAGGTGTCGCTTCGCGGCATCGTGCCGATGGGCAACACGGCCTCGACCGCGATCTACGTCGACGACATCCCGCTGACCCCCAACGGATCGCTGTCCGGCGGCACGTCCGGCATGTTCGACCTGCTGCCCTACGATCTGCAGCACGTCGAAGTGCTGCGCGGTCCGCAGGGCACGCTGTATGGCGCCAGTGCGCTGGGCGGTCTGGTCAAGTACGTCACCCGGCGTCCCGAGCTGGACTACTTCGAAGGTCGGGTCGGGGGCACGGTCAGTGTCATCGATGACGGCGGCCACGTGGGCTACGCCGGACGCGCGTCGATCAATGCGCCCTTGGCCGAAGGCACGCTGGCGATGCGCGCCAGCTACGCCGAGCAGGCGACGCCTGGCTGGATCGACAACCCCGAGCTCCAGCGCCGTGACAGCAACGATGTGCGCCAGAAAGCGGGGCGTGTGTCGCTGCTGTGGCAACCGACCGATACGCTCGAAGTGGTGCTCAGCGCGATCACCCAGCAGAACCGCGCCGACAACCTCGGCGTGGTGTCGATCGATCCGGTGACGCTCGAGCGTTCGCTGCCGGGGCACGCCAGCGACTATCTGCTGGCGCAGCCGAGCACCATCGAGGCCGACGTCTACGGGCTGAGCATCGACTGGGATCTGGGCTGGGCCGATTTCAGTGCATCGAGCAGCTGGCTCGACTCCGACACCTGGCGTGTGCAGGACCTGTCGGCCGAGTACGTGCCGCTGCTCGGTGGCACACCCGGTCGCGGGCCGATGGCCTATGCGGCGCTCGACACCAGGATCGGCCTGCGCAAGTTCACCCAGGAAGTCCGCCTGACCTCCAAGACCACGGGCAGGCTGGCCTGGCAGATCGGCGCGTTCTACACCGATGAGGACGCCGACTACATCGAGTTCGGCGCCATCATGCGCGCGGACATGACGCCGGTGGCCTCGCTGTTCACCGCCGACGTGCTGACCACCTATCGCGAAAAGGCGCTGTTCGGCAACACGACCTGGAAGTTCAACGACCGCTTCGACCTGGCCCTGGGCGTGCGCCACGCGCAGAACGATCAGGTGTTCGACCAGAGCCTGGGCGGTCTGCTGGGCGGCGGACAGGCCTATACCGGCACCTCGTCGGAAAGCGTGACCACCTGGAGCGTCAGTCCGCGCCTGATCTTCGGGCAGGACAGCATGGCCTATCTGCGGGCGGCCAGCGGCTATCGCGCCGGCAGTCCCAATCCGCTGATCGCCAATGCACTGAACGTGCCGCGCCAGGTCGGCGCCGACACGCTGGTCAACTACGAACTGGGGATCAAACGCCATCTGTGGGATCGGCGTGCGCTGGTTGAAGCCGCTGTTTTCCGCATCGACTGGGAGGACATCCGCCTCAACCTGGTGACGCCAAGCGGCATTTCCTATGGCCTCAACGGCGGCACCGCACGCAGCCAGGGCGTCGAATTGAGCGGTTCGGTCGCCGCGACCGACGGCCTGCGCCTGAGCGGCGCACTGACCTATACCGATGCCGAGCTGACCGCGGCGATTCCGGGGCAGGCACCGGCGGGCACGCCGCTGCCGCAGGTCCCCGAGTGGAGCGGCAGCGCGCAGGCGCACTACCAGTTCCCCACGCGCGGCGCGTGGGCCTGGAGCCTGGCCGGCGCCTTGCGCTACTACGGCAGCCGTCCGCTGTCGGTCGCGGCGTCGCAGTCGATCGAGCTGTCGAGCTACCGCCTGCTCGATCTGAGCGCCGAGCTGGGCAGCACCGATGCCTCGTTCCGCTTCTTCGTCAACAACGTCACCAACGAAGACACCTTCACCTCGGCCAGCCGGACGCTGTTCGGTGGCGCGCGTCTGACGCGCTGGAACGGCGTGATGCTGCAACCGCGTACGATCGGCGTCTCGTTCGATTACCGGTTCTGAACATGACGATGTCGCGCACGAGCGTGCGGTGGGCGAGGGCGGTGCTGACGGGCGGACTGCTGCTCGCCGCGCAGGCGCAAGCGGTGGATCCGGACGCGGTGCGTGCGCTGGTGACCGACCCTGCGCACGTGGTGGCGCCCGGCTGTGCGGTCGCCGCATTCCGCGGCGGCGCGCCGGTCCTGTCGGTCTCCGCAGGCCTGGCCGACCTTGAGCAGGCGCGTCCGATCGACGGCCGCACGGTGTTCTACGCGGCTTCGGTGTCCAAACAGTTCACCGCACTGGTGGTCGCGCAACTCGCGGTCGACGGCACGATCGATCTCGACGCCGACGTGCGGCGCTATCTGCCCGAGTTGCCCGCCTATGCCCACAGCGTGACCCCACGGATGTTGCTGCACCACACCGCCGGCGTGCCGGACTGGCTGATGCTCGCCGCGCTGTCGGGTGCGTCGGATTGGGGCACGCTCGATGCGCGCCAGATCATGGGGCTGATCACCGCGCAGCCGCAGACGGCGTTCGTGCCGGGGAGCCGTTACGCCTATTCCAACAGCGGCTACCGGCTGCTCGCCATGCTCGTCGAACGGGTCACCGGTACGGCGTTCGCCGAGCGCGTCCGCACCCATGTGTTCGAGCCGCTGGGCATGCGCGACGCCTTCGTCCTGGACGGTGCTCGGCCGACAGGCCCGAACGTCGCGCACGGCTACGTCCCGGTCGGGGACGGCTTCGAGCGGCGCGACACCTATCCGCTGGTCTCCGGATCGGGCGGGGTGATGCTCAGTGTCGAGGATCTTGCGCGGTACGAGCACGACATCGAGGTCGGTCACCGGGTCTGGACCGCACCGGTGCGCGCGCTGATGTGGACGCCCGCGCGGTTGTCCGACGGTGGTCTGGCCGGTGCGTCCGACGGCCTGGGCTATGCAGGAGGCCTGCGCATCGGTCAGCGCCTGGGCCAGCGCGTCATCCAGCACGCCGGCGGCGCCGAAGCCTTCCGTCTGCAGTACTTGCGACTGCCCGATCGTGGGCTCGCGGTCGCGGTGTTGTGCAACCGCGGCGACCGCGATCCGGTTCCGCTCGCCGATACGGTCGCGGCCATGCTGGAAGGCGACACGCTCTGGTCGCCGACCGCGCAAGCGGCTGTCCGGGCCGGTGACTACACCAATGCGGCGCTGTCCCTGCGCTATCGGATCGACGCGATCGAAGCGGGCGACCGCCTGCGTGCGACGGTCTTCTCGCCGCTGACACCGGCAGCCGGCGAACCACAGGTGTTTCGGCCCGACGATGCCGGCGGCTACATGGCCGAGGATCCGGTCCGGCCGATTCGGCTGCGCTTCCAGCCCGAGGGCGCCGCACTGCAGATGGCGATGGGCGACGCCGTTGTCCGCCTGCTGCGGGTGAGCGAATGACAGACGTCACACAGCCCAGGCGTCGCAGGCGTTGGCTGCGCATCGTGCTCGTGGTTGTTCCCCTGCTGCTGGTCGGCGCGGTGCTGAGCTTGCACCTGCTGATCCGCAAAGGCAGCTGCAGCGCGTCGGTGCCGTTTGCGGCGACATTGCGCGATGCCGACCTCGACGGGGTGCGCATGCGCTGGTCCCTCAGCGGCGATCCTGACGACCGACGTCCGACGCTGGTGATGATCACGGGGCTGGGCAGCGGCCAGAGCACATGGGCGCCCGTGCTCGAGGGCCTGCTGTGGCATGGCCGCGTCTTCACCTACGACCGACCCGGCTACTGCGAGAGCGATGCCGCGCCCCCGGGGCCGCGCGATGTGGGGACGATGGCCGACGAACTGCACGGGCTGCTCGCAGAAACGCAGGTCGCGCCGCCGTACGTGCTGGTCGGCCATTCGCTCGGTGGGCTGGTGGCCGAGGCCTACGCCGCGCGCTATCCCGATCAGATCGCCGGCCTGGTGTTCGACGATGCCCGCGCCTCCGATTTCATGCTGCGCTGCCTGGACACACTGGGCGAGGCGCGGTGCGCCGATCCCTGGTGGGTGGCGCCACTGCTGACGCTCGCGCCGATCCAGTCGCGCGAATTCGCCGCGCTGCCCGACAGCGAAGCCCAGGTGCGCAGCCTGACGCCTGTCTCCGGCGTCCCCGCGCTGGTGCTGTCGGCCGGCGTGCTGCGGCTCGGCGACGATGTCCTGGCGGTCTGGCTGGACAGCCAGCGCGGGCTTGCGTCGCGCTACGGCGCCGAGCAGATCACCTTCGAGGGCAGCTCGCATTTCCTGCATGTGCAGGACCCGGCGCGTTTCGTCCGGCTGGTCGGCGCGTTCGTCGACGCCTTGCCTGCACGGGACGGTGCCCGGGCGCCGCACAGCGACTCAGCTGCCGGGGGTGGGACCGCGCGCCCCGAGCGCGATCGAGAACTGCTTGAGGAACCCCTCGATCAGCCCTGATGGCGGACGTTCTTCGAGGAACATGCACTGCACCTTGAATCCGAGGGCCGGAGACAGGGGGCGCGATGTCAGGCCGGGCGCGGCGAAGGCCTGGGCGGTGAATTCGTCGACGATCGACATGCCCGCACCACACCGGGTCAGCCCGGCGGCGATGTAGAAGGTCTGGTTGGAGACGACCTCGCGCACGCGTACCTCCAAGCGTTGCAGCTCGCGGTTGAACAGGTCGCCCAGCGGTCCTCCGGTCGTCATCCCGAGCAGTTCGCGGTCCTGCAGGTCCTGCAGGGGAATCCGCGCGCCGGGGTCGGGCAGGTCCTGTTCGCGGAACATCAGCACCAGCTCGCCGTCGGCGAGGTCGCGGCGCTTGAGGCGCGGATGCGTGGGCGCGTCATAGCCGATGGCGATGTCGCAACTGCGTTCGTAGAGCGCGCGGAACAGGTCGTCGTGGTGCAGGGTCTGCACTTCGAAGGTGGTGTGCGGATGGCGGTCGCGGAAGCGGGCGATCGCCAATGGCGCCACCTGCAGACCGAGCGAGGGCACCACCGCCAGGCGGATGTGGCCGTCGGTCATGAAGCGCAGGTTGCTGGCGGTCTTCTGCAGCGAGGTCAGGCGCCGGAAGACTTCCGCAGCTTCGTTGGCCAGTGCATGCGCTTCGTCGGTCGGCACCAGGCGGCCGCGCACGCGCCGGAACAGCGCCATGCCGAGCCGCTGCTCGGTATGCGCCAGCACCTTGCTCAGCGCCGGCTGCGAGACATGCAGGATCCGCGCCGCACCGCTGATCGACCCGGTGGTGTAGATCGCATGGAAGACTTCTATCTGGCGGAAACGCATGGTCGGCTCCGGATGACGATCGGCCCGCCGCGCCGATCGCGGCGGCGGCCGTGGCGGCTCAGATGGACAGGGGGGCGGGCGCGGCCTTGAGCGGCTGCGCACAGGCGATGGATGCAGGCTTGGCGGTGTCCACATCGGTGCGGCGGCCGCCGCCCCACAGCGTGGGCGCGGGCGGCTGCAGCAGGCCGCCGACCAGGCGCACGCCACCGGGGTGATCATCACGCAGCCACAGCGGGCCGTCCAGATCCACGAAGCGCGCGTGCCGGCCGACGTGCAACGCTGGCGCGATCGCCAGCGACGAGCAGCCCATGCACCCGACCATGATCTCGAAGCCCTGTGCGCGCGCGGCGTCCAGCAGCGTCAACGCCCCCGTCAGGCCGCCGGTCTTGTCGAGCTTGATGTTGACGACGTCGTAGAGCCCCTGCAGGCGCGGCAGGTCTTCGGCGACATGGCAAGACTCGTCGGCACACAGCAGGGTGACCGAGCGGAAGCCACGCAACTGCTCGTCCTCGCCTGCGGGCAAAGGCTGTTCGACCAATTCCACACGCGTGGCCGCCAGCACCGGCTGCATGGCCTGCAGCAGTTCGAGTGTCCAGCTTTCGTTGGGGTCGACCATCAGCCGGGCCTGCGGCGCGGCATCGCGGACGGCCTGGATCAGCCGCGCCGGATCGTCGGCGCCGACCTTGATCTTGAGCAGGTCCAGATGCGCCTGTCCGCGCGCCGCTTCGGCCATGCGCTCGGCCGTGTCCAGACCGATGGTCTGGGCCGTCGGCAGGCAGGGCAGGCCGGTCTGCCCGAGCAGCGTGGCGACCGGCACGCCGCGGCGCTGCGACTCCAGGTCCCACAATGCGCTGTCGACTGCATTGCGGGCCGCGCCGGCCGGCAGCAGCTGCTGCAACTGCGCGTGGTCGAGTGCGTCCATTTGGATGCGGGCGGGGGCGTCGATCTGCGCGATCACCGACGCGACCGTCTCGCCGTAGCGTGCATAGGGCGTCGATTCGCCGCGTCCGATGCAGCGGCCGTCGCGGATATGGACTTCGACCACCTCGGCGGTGGTGCGCACGCCGCGCGAGATGCGGAACGGGGTGGCCAGCGGCCACGAGCGCGGAAAGGCGCTCAACCAGGGAAGCATGCAAGCATCCTGTCGATGATGGCGTCAGTGCCGTGGCGCAGAGGGTCCTGCGTGGGAAGGCCGAAGCGCTGCTCGATCTCCCGGCACAGACGCAGCGCATCGGCGTCGGGCAGATCGCAGGTATTGAGGGCGATTCCGACCGCCTGCACGCCGGGATTGGTCAGACGCGCCGCTGTGAGGTTGGCGTCCAGCGTGGTGCGCAGATCCGGCAGCGGGACATGCGGCAACCCGCGCATATGCGCGCGTCCCGGTTCGTGGCACAGCACGAGGGCATCGGGCTGGGCGCCGTGCAGCAGCCCCAGCGAGACGCCGGCGAAGGATGCGTGGAACAGCGATCCCTGGCCCTCGATGACGTCCCAGCCGCCATCGCTGCGGGCCGGCGATAGCCATTCGACGCCGCCGGAGATGAAGTCCGCCACCAGCGCATCCAGCGGCAGCCCGCCGCCAGCGATGAAGATCCCGGTCTGGCCGGTCGCGCGGAAGTCGGCGCGCAGGCCGCGCGCGCGCAGCGCCTGGGTGAGCGCCAGCGCGGTGTACATCTTGCCGCTCGAGCAATCGGTGCCGACCGTGAGCAACCGCAGGCCCGCACGTTTCAGACCGGTGCCGACCGGCACCTCGGGCGGCGTGCGGGCATCGAACAGATGGCGGCCGTTGCGCCGTGCGGCGTCGACGATCGCCGGGTGTGCGGTGAGTCGCTCATGCAGGCCCGATGCGACGTGGAGGCCGGCGTCCAGCGCGGCGATGACATCGGCGACGATCGCGGGTCCAAGCTGGCCGCCGGCATTGGCGACGCCCACGATGAGGGTGTTGACGCCGGCGGCCCGGGCTTGGGCAAAGCCCATGTCCGCCAGATCCACACTGGTGCGGCAGTGCGGTCCGCGGAACTGGGCCCGGCACCAGTGCGGCCGGAAACGGGCCAGACCGCGCGCGGTCTTGGCCGCGAGTGCGTCCTGCGCATCGCCCAGGTACAGCAGGAAGGGCGGCGGCCACAGCGCGGAGCAGGCGGGATCGGACGACATGCGAAGACCTGGGCTCGGCCCACACCGGGACGGCGTCCATCTTCGTTGGCGTGTGCGGGGCGGGCTAGTGAATAAACGCCCCCGGTCCATAGCCGGGGATTATGGACTGGCGACGGCGGGGCCCTTCCGTATCAGCCCACGCTCCGCGCAGTTGATGGCGCGACGGCCGGCCCGAAGGCATCGCCGCGACGCGTCCAGAGTTGCTTCGACGCGTACAGCAGCAAGGGCACCACATAGGTCGCCAGCACCGCGTAGGCCAGCAGGCGGTAGCCCTTGGCGATGAGCGCGACGAGTCCGATCGCATCGGCCAGGAACACCGCGCCGAGCAGGATTGCGGCGACGAGCGCCGTGCGCAGGGCCGTGCCCGGTTCGGTGCCGGTGCGCTCGCGCCAGTTGCTGCGGATACGCGCATCGACCGAGGCCATCAGCGCCACGCCGGTCTCCAGCAACGCGACCATAATCATCAGACGGAACAGCCACTGGAACCACGGCAGCCCCAGCTTGCCGAGCATCACGTCCGACGGCAGCGGCGCGTCGGCGATGTCGGGCAGGAAGGCCAACATGCAGACGTAGAACACCATCGCCGGGACGATCGCCAGCGGGCCGGCGAGCGCGCCGGCGACGACGGCGTCGCGCCGGCACAGCAGGTGGCGGACCACGATCAGCGTCGAAACCGCCGCGAACACGTTGTAGCCGGCGTAGGTCAGCCCATCGAGCGCCCAGCGCGGCCCAAGGCCACTGCTGCTGGACATGCGCGCCATTGCGTCATCGCCGAAGCGAAACAGGATCAGGCATGCCGCCAGCGCGTAGACCACGTACATGAACAGCGACATCAGCTTGAACAGCCGCTCGACGGCCGTCGTGCCCGCCCGGACGACCGCCGTGATCACCACCACCAGCAGCAAGGTGCCGACCAGGCGCGGCCAGTCGAACATGGTCGAGGCCAGTTCACCGGCCGCGGCCCCGAACACCGCCAACACGACGACGATCAGCGCCAGATAGGCGACCTCGAACGTCCACCAGCCGCGGCCGAGCAGATGCTGAAAGAAACTGCGGTAGTCGTAGGCGCGGATCGCCCGCGCTAGCAGGAACGTCAGGATGCACACGACGCTCCATACGACCATCGACAGGGTCATGGCGGCCAGCCCGCCCCATGGGCCCGATGGCAGGAAGAACTCCGCCAGTTCGCGCCCGGTGGCGTAGCCGCCGCCGATGACCGCCGACTTGAAGGCCAGACCGGGCAACAGATAGCGCTGGAACCGGCTGGCCTGCGTCGTCATCGCGCGGCGTCCGCCGAGTCGAACAGGTAGAAGTCGCGTACGGTGCGTGCGATCTCGGCAATCACGCGTTCGCGGTCCGGCCGGGGCGCGTTGCTGGCCTTGACGAACGCGGCGATGACGAACTGGCTGCCGTCGGGCAGGGTGACCACGCCGACGTCGTTGACCGTGCCGCCGACGGTGCCGCTCTTGTCGGCGACGACGGTGCCTGCCGGCATGCGCCCGCGCAGGCGCGCATCGCATGTCCGGCAGCGTTCCATCACGCTGGTCAGCACGCGGGTGCTCGCCTCGCTCAGCGCCTGGCCGGTGAAGATGCGCTGCAGCAGCGTGGCCATCGCCGGCGGCGTTGAGGTGTCGCGCGGGTCGTTGTCGTACGGCGCGTAGGCACCGGCGCCGCGCTTGGCGAGTTCGGGATTGGCCGTCACCAGTTCCACCACCTCGGCCTTGCTCAGGCCGGAGGTATCGACGCCGAAGAACTCCTTGAGCAGGGTGCGGGTGTCGCGATCCAGGCGCTGGTCCTCGATACCCTGACCGCGCAGCCAGGCGGTCACCGCCGCAGGCCCGCCGGCCTGCTCGACCAACACGTCGGTCGCGGTGTTGTCGCTGTTGGTCATCATCACTTCGATCAGGTTATGGATCGACAGGCTGACGCCCGGATGGATGAAGTGCTCGGCGATCACCAGCGAATCGACGTACTTCTCCGGGGCCACTGCGACCATCGTGTCCAGTTGGAGCTCGCCGGCATCGACCTTGGACAGGATCGCCGCGGCGACCGCGATCTTGAACGTGCTCGCCATCGGGTAGCGCTGATCGGCGTTGAGGTGGACCGGCGTGCCTCTGCCGTCCAGGCGCCATGCCGAGACGCCAACAGTGCCATCGATCGACGAGGCCAGGCGCGCGATCTCCTGCTCGACCACGCGGCTGTCCGCCGATGCCGACAGCGATGCGATGCCCAGCGCGAACGCCAGACCGACGACCAGGGTGTTTTTCAGACGTTTCATGCGATGCATGCCTCCACAATGCGTTCAAAACCGGTGTTAGCGCGCATCGGGTCGCCCGCAGGCAGGCCGAGACGCGAGGACACTTCAGCGCAGGCCGCCAGGGCGGCCTCCGGACTCATGCCATGCGTGTTCAAACTGACGCCCACACAGCGGATCGCAGGGTTGGTGCGGCTGCCCAGGCGCACCGTCAGGTCGATCACGTCCTCGATCGAGGGCAGGGGGTAGTCGGGGTAGCCGAGCACGTGGGCGCGGCCTGGTTGGTGGCAGACGACGAACACATCCGGCTGGCTGCCATGCAGCAAGCCCAGGGTTACGCCTGCATAGGCAGGATGGAACAACGAGCCCTGGCCTTCGATCACGTCCCAATGGTCATGCGCGGCGTCGGGACTGAGCTGCTCGGCGGCGCCGGCCGAGAAGTCCGCGACCATCGCATCCATCGGCAGACCGCCCCCGGCGATCAGGATGCCGGTCTGCCCGGTAGCACGGAAATCGGCATCGACACCGCGCTCGCGCAGGCCTTTGACCAGCCCCAGCGCGGTGTACTTCTTGCCCAGCGCGCAATCGGTGCCGACGGTCAGCACGCGCTTGCCGCTGCGCTTGCGGCCATTGGCGACCGGAATGCCCGGCGGCGGGACGCGCACGCTGATCAATCGGCGATCGAGCCGGGCCGCAGCCTCGGCCAGCTCTGGAATGTTGGCGAGCACCTGGTGCATGCCGCTGACCAAGTCCAGGCCCTGCTCCATGGCCTCGAGCAGCGACGGGATCCAGCCCGGCAGGATCGCGCCGCCCTGGTTGGCGATGCCGATCACCAGCGAACGTGCGCCGGCGGCGTAGGCCTGCGCAGGCGTCATCGACGGCAGGCCGGTACTGACGGTCGCCGCGGGCAGGGCCCATTCGCCGATGCAGTGCTCCGGCGCCCAGTCGCGCAGACCGATCGCGGTCTTGGCAAAGCCCGGCTCGGTCACATCGCCGAGGAAGAGCAGGTACGGCTGCGGCAACGCGATGACCGCGTGCGCCGCGCCGTTCGAAGAAGGTGTCATGGGGTGAAGCTCCAGTGGGGCGTGGACAGCAGGGGAGAGCAGGCGCGACGACGCGCCCGCAGATTGCAGGGGGGAGCGGCATGTACGCAGCGGCGGGCGCTGCGTGCAGCGGACCTCAGAAGCGGTAGTCGATCGAGACGCCGACCGTGCGTGGCTGCAGCGGCACGCCGCGCAGCTGCGCGACTTCACCGGTCAACGCGCTCGGCCACTCGCTGATCGACAGGTAGCTCTGCTCGTCGGTGGCGTTGCGCACGTACAGCCGCCAGGTCCAGGTCATGTTGCTGAGTTCGGCATGCAGGTCGACCGACTCGTAGGCCTCGATCGGATAGCCGTTGATCCCGGTACGATCGCCGGTGTAGCGATATCCCCCGCCGACCTTGCCGCGCCAGCCGGCGGTGACGTCGAAATCGTAGTCGAGCGTCGTCGACCAGCTGCGCCGTGGCGTGAGCGGCATACGACCACCCGGTATCAATCCGCTCTCCGGTGGCACCTGTTCACCGATGTTCGAATCGGTATAGGCCGCATTGACGCCCCAGGTCAGCCCCTGTGTCGCCTGTAGCAGGAAACTCAGTTCCGCGCCTTCGCTGCGCGCGTCGCCGGCATTGGCCAGATAGTTGAGACCGGTATCGGTGACCGCGCCGACCTGCAGGCCGGACCAGTCGATGCGGAACAGCGCCACGTCGAGCATCGCCCGCCGCTGCCAGAACTGGGTCTTGAAGCCCAGTTCGTAGTTGCGCGAGGTGTCCGAGGCCACCATCGAAGGCACGCCCGGCAGCGCGAGGTTCGGCCCACCGGCGCGGTAGCCGGTGGCCACGCGCGCATAGAGCATGGCGTCGGGATTGAGATGCCAGCGCGAGGCGAGCTTCCAGGTCTTGACCGTCTCGCTTGAATTGCCAACCTCGTCGGCCTCGCCGACCAGCGCGCCCGTCGTGAGCTGGTTGTACCACTGCGTATTGCGCGCCACGCGTGCGCCGCCGGATAGGTCGAAGCGCGGCGACAACTTCCAGGTCACATCGGCGAACGCCGCCGTCTCCTCGTAGGTATTGGGCAGCGCGATGACGGCGGCCGGATTGAACGGCAGCGCGTCGCCGTCGCCGTCCCAGCCGAGGACCGACTGCGCATTGTCGTTGTCCTCGTCGGTATAGAACGCACCGACCAGCCAGTCCAGCCGGTCGCCCGTCTTCGAGGTCAGGCGGATCTCCTGGGTAAACTTGCGGTTCTCCATGTCCAGATCGAACGCCGCGGTGCCGGCGCTGGCACCGAACAGTGGCCAGGCAACGCCGTAGGATGGGGAGGCGTCCTGGGTGACCGCCAGACGGGTCGACACGAACGAGCTGGCGGAGACGAAGTCGGCCCATCCCAGATCCCAGTCCAGCGTGGCCGAGTAGAAATCGATCTCGTTGCGATAGGGCTGCAGCAACGCGGACGTGCCATCGAGCATGCCTCGCTCGGGACGCAGGGTGTCCGGGTCAAGGCCGACCTCGGCCACCGAATCGGCATCGACCTTCTGCCACAGGCCCTGCAGGCGCAGTTGCACGGCCTCCGACAGATTGAAGGTGAAGGCCAGGCGCGCAGCCAGCTGTTCGTAGTCGTTGGTGTCAGTCAAGCCGAGCTTGGACTCGTCGACATAGCCGGGCGTGGCCTGCCGCGCGAAACTCACGCGCATACCCGCCCGTCCTTCGCTCAGCGGGACGTTCGCGGCCATGCGCACGCCGGTGCCCAGGTCGTCGGCCGCACCGACGTGGTTGACGTCCATGCCGGCCCGGAACTCGAAATGATCGGGATCGGCCGAACGCGTGATGTACTTGAGCAGACCGCCCATCGCCGATGCGCCATACAGCGTGCCCTGCGGGCCGCGCAGAACTTCCACGCTCTCCACGTCGTAGGGCAGCAGATCAAGCGCGTAGCTGCCGGTGCGCTGTTTGTTGCCGCTGGCGTTGATCGGGCTGTCGTCGATGTAGGTGCCGATGATCGCGCCGGTCCCCAGCGGCGCCATGCCGCGCAACGCGATCGAGGTGATGCCAGGGGCACCGCCGCTGTCGACCTGGAAGCCGGGCACGTAGGCGGCGTAGTCGGTCAGGCTGCTGGCGTTGATCGATTCGAGCCGGCTCTCGCCGATCACGCTGATGCCCATCGGCACGTCCATGATGCTCTCGCTGCGCTTCTGCGCAGTGGCGACCACGCGGTCGAGCTCCACCGCATCGGGCACCGTGCGACCGCCCTCATCCTGTGCGTCCTGCGCGAACGCCTGGGGGAGCTGGCCGGCACAACACATGGCCAGCGTGGAGGCGAGAATCGAACGTTTCATCGTGCGCATGCCGGGCTCCGCAATGGGTGTGATCAGGTGGGAAGAACGATCGGTTTCCAGGTCTGGCCGAGCAGACGCCGGAAATTGCCGCCGAGGATCTGGCGGATATGGCCATCGCTGTAGCCGCGACGGATCAGGACCTCGACGAGGTCGTAGGTCTTGCGGGGATGGTCGAAGCCGTCGGTGTCGATCCGCTCGCGGAAGGCGTAGCTGGCCTTGTAGCCGGCGCGCAACGCCGCGCCCTGGTCGCCGGGCATGTCGTCGTAGCCGTGCAGATCGGCGTCCGAGCCGATGCCGACATGGTCGATGCCCACCAGCTTCACGACATGGTCGATGTGGTCGACCATGTGCTCGATCGTCGTGGGCTCGCGGTCGCGCACGAACATGCGCACGCCGGTGATGCCCATGACACCGCCCTTGGCCGCGAGCTTGCGGATCGCCTCGTCGGTCTTGACCCGCGGGTGGTCGTTGAGCGCGCGGCAGTTGGAATGGGTGATCGCGACCGGGCGCGGCGACAGCTCGATCGTGTCGAGTGTGGTGCGTTCCCCGCAGTGGGAGACGTCGATCAGCATGCCCGATGCGTTCATCGCCTCGATGATCTGCACGCCGAAATCGCTGACCCCACCGTCGACCCGGTCGGTGGCGCCCGACCCGAGCAGGTTCTGGGCGTTATAGGTGAGCTGGGCGCAGCGCATGCCCAGGCCGTAGAACATCGCGACATCGGCCGGCGTGCGGAAATGCTCGGCGTTCTGCACACCGATCATCACCGCGACCTTGCCATCGGCCTTGGCCCGGTCGAGGTCGTCCGCCTCGCCGACCAGCGTGAACACATGGCTGTTGCGGCCGACGAAGCCGTTCCATGCGGCCATGTACTTGAGCGTGTCCTGGAATGCGTCCGGACCGCCGAGACCGACCGCGTGATGGAGCGCGGTAATGCCGCTGGCGCGCATGTCGGCCGCGTCCTGCTCACTGATCCGGATCGCCGGGTACTCGGGGCGGAAGTCGAGCTTGATCACGCCGAGCATGTCGATGACCAGGGACTCGCGGACCAGGTCGATCGCACGCGTGGAGTAGGCGGTCGCGACGCCGGGCACCACGGCATGGCGGCCGCGTGCGATGACGGGAAACGCGATCGCGCCTGCGGCCAGGGCGGCCACGCCGCCGAGCAGGCGGCGGCGGGTCACAGTAGGGGTCCGCGGTGCGGTCGACATGACAGTCCTTTCCGATAATCCCGTTACGGGAATATTTATCCTGATCAGAAAATTGTCAAGGACTATCAGGACGCATTGTCCTGATTCTGTGTTGCGTCGCAGCATGCGCTGCGCAGATCGATGCACGGCGATCGCGTCGCCCGCAGGCCGGCGTTCAATGCGCGCCCGGGTCGGCGGTCTGCCCGGCGAGCAGCGGGCGGGCGCGGCGTTCCAGTCGCCACAGCAGCAGGGCGACGACTGCGCAGACGCCGGCCATCGCGGCGAAGAACACATGCGCGGAGGTGCGCGACCACAGCGTGCCGGCCGCACCCGCCAGCAGGTTGCCGCCGAACGAGGCCAGGAACCACGCAGCGATGATCGTCGCGCCGAAGCCGACGGGCGCCAGCCGTGCGAACAGGCCGAGTCCGACCGGCAGGATGAAGAGTTCGCCGAAGGTGAACACCGCGAAGAACAGTGCGGCCCACAGCCAGCCGACCTGCGCGGCGGGTGTGCCGCCGAGCACCGCGACGAGGGCGAAGGCGCCACCGACCACGGCCGCCCCGATCGCCATCTTGGTCAACGGCGGCGGCTCACGGCCGATCCGCGCTTGTCGGGTCCAGGCCCGGACCAGCCATGGCGTGATCAGGAACACCAGCAACGGGTTGAGCGAGAAGAACCAGGTCATTGGAATGGTGAAGTCCGCCGTGACCACCCGGTCGACGCCGGTGTCGAGCCAGATCGCGATGGTGTTACCGATCTGCTCGTAGGCCAGCCGGAACACCACCACCAGCCCGGCAACCATCGCCATCAGCTGCAGCACCGGGCGATAGGCCGGTTGCCACAGTGTCGACAGCGGCAGGGTCGTGCCGACGGTGCGCGGCGGATCCGGCGGCAGGTGCCGGCGCCCGCCGACATAGATCGCCAGACCGAGGAGCATGCCGATGCCGGCCGCGGCGAAGCCCACGTGCCAGCCGTAGACCTCGCCGAGGGTGCCGCACACCAGTGGCGCGAGGAACGCGCCGAGGTTGATGCCAACGTAGTAGACATTGAACGCCGAACCGCGACGCGGGTCCTCGCGCCGGTACAGATCGCCGACCTGGCCGGGCAGGGTCGGCAGGAACAGACCATTGCCGAGCACGATCGCCAGCAGCGCCGGATACAGCAGGGCGTCGAAGGCCATCAGAAAATGGCCGAACGCCATCACCGCGCCGCCCGCGATCACCGCGCGGCGCTTGCCCAGCCAGCGGTCGGCCACCAGCCCGCCGAACACAGGCGTCAGATACGCCAGGGCGGTGTACAGCCCGTAGACCAGCGAGGCCTGTTCCTGCGAGAACAGCAACTGCTTGGTCATGTAATAGACCAGCAGCGCCCGCATCCCGAAGTAGGAGAACTTCTCCCACATCTCGGTCAGGAACAGGATGGTCAGGCCGGGCGGTTGCCCGAACCAGGACCGCGGGGACTGGTTGTGCATGGTGGGTCCCCGCCGCTGTCTACACCTGCACGCCAGTGGTCAGCAGCCCTTGCGTCCAGCTGACGAAGGCGAGCACCAGCCCGGCCAGCGCCACGACCCAGCTGCCGAAGCGACGCAAGCGCGGCCACGTCGCAGGCTTGCGGACCGCCACCCAGACCAGGACCAACGCGGCCAACACGCCCAGCCACGACAGCGCCTGCACCAGCAGCAGCGGCAGGTCGCGATAGTCCGCCACGCCGCCCGGCGCCGAGATCGCCTGGGCATACAGCGCCCATGCCAGGACGCCTGCCAGCAGCACGGTGATCGACAGTGTCTGCGCAGCGCGCAGACCGCGGGCGTCGACAGGTGCCGCCACGCCGTAATGGCGCCGCACGAACACGCCACCGACGCGCAGGAGCGCCGACAGCACCAGCAACGCGAGCGACACCAGCAGGGCAGGGCGCAGCCAACCGGGCGAGCGCCAGGCGGGGAAGGGCTCGTAGCCGAACACCGAGGCGAAGGGGCCGGCCGAGAAGTAGACGGGCTTGCCGTCCTCGATCTTCACTTCGAGCAGGCCGCGGCCGTGCGCTTCCTGCCACAGCCACGGCGCCACTTCCCGCCACCGCAGCAGCTGGCCGTTGAGCCCCTTCTGGCCATCGACGGTGATCGTGCCGTCGGCCTGCGGATGTATCCGCACCGGCGACAGCAGGTTCACCACGCGCAGGTAGGAGCTATCGGAGCGGCGTGTGCTCTGCCAGCTCACCCTCGCCAGTGCAGCCGCGTGGGCGCGGGCGGTGTCGGCATCGACGCCCGGGCCGGCGGCGACGATCGGGCGCTGCGGCAGGAATTCGGCGACGAAGCGCTCCCAGACCTGCGCACGCAATGCCGACCCCGCGGCATCGCGGCCGGCACTGTTGGTGGACACGAACAGGCCGATGTTGCGTTCGGGCACCAGGTACAGCCACGAATAGAAGAACAGCGTGGTGCCGCCGTGCGAGCGCGTGTCGTAGCCGCCGGTGTCGGAGGTCATCCAGCCCAGCGCCATCCGCGGCAGGTGGGGCAGGATCGCCGGTTGGGGCGCGAACATCTGCGCGACGCTTTCGGGGCGCAGGATGCGCTGGCCGTCGAGTTCGCCGTGGTTGAGCATCGCCAGCATGAAGCGCGCCATCGACCCGCCCGACGCGTACAGGCCGCCGATGCCGGGTGCGGTGGTCTTCTCCGCCAGCCAGGCGTCGCCGGAGCCGAGCCGGTAGCCATTGGCCACATGCGGCAGGAGCTCGGCGGGCAGTTGTTGCTGGAAGCTGGCGTACTGCATGCCCAGCGGGCCGAGAATGTGCGCCTGCGCGTAGTCCTCGAACGACTGCCCGCTGATGCGCGCGACGATGTAGGCCGCCACGCCGGTGGCGTAGTTGGAGTACGCCGGCTTGGTGCCCGGCGCGAAGATCTGCTCGGGCACCCAGTCCTTGAGGTACTGCTCGTCGGTGTCTGGATGGTCGGGGCCCAGCACGATGAGATGGCGCATGCGTTCTTCCAGGCCCGTGGTATGCGTCATCACCTGGCGCAGCGTGATCGGCTGGCCCTTGGTCGGGACCTGGAAGTCGAGATAGGTGTTGATGTCGGTGTCGAGATCGAGACGGCCCTGTTCGACAAGCTGCATCACCGCCGTCCAGACGAACAGCTTGGAGATCGAGCCGGGGCGGAACAGCGTGGTCTGTGGATCGACCGGCGTGCGCTTGGCGACATCGGCGAAGCCGAACCCGCGCTCGGTGACGACGCGACCGTTCTCGACCACGGTCACCACTGCACCGGCGAGATCGCCCTGCGCCATCAGGTAGGGCACCAGTCCGTCGAGGAAGGTGTCGACACGCGCCGCATCGAGCGCGCCATCGCCTGCGGGCGGGCCGTCCTGCGGGACAGCGGGCGCTTGGGCAGCGGGCGATGCCGGCTCCGGCGCCGGCACCTGTGCCTGCAACGGCACACACAGGGCGGCGCTCGCGAGCAGCAGCCCGGATGCAAATCGCGACCAGCGGCGGATCGTGGTGTTCAACACCGTCATGACTGCACTCCTGTTCCCCAGACACTGTCGTCGCAATGGATCAGGCCGTCGTCGTAGCGGACGCCGGGCACCCGGTCTTCGGCCAGCACCAGCGGACCGTCGAGATCGACCACGTCGCAGTGCTGCCCGACGATGAACGCCGGGGCCATCGCCCAGCTGCTGCCCATCATGTTGCCGACCATGACCCGCATGCCCAGCGCGCGTGCCGTTTCGACCATCGCCAGGCCTTCGGTCAGGCCGCCGGACTTGTCGAGCTTGATGTTGATGACGTCGAACAGGCCTTCGAGCGCGCCAATCTCGGACACGTCCTGCACGCTTTCGTCGGCGGCGAACGGCAGCGGCCTGGCGAAGCCCTTGAGATCGGCCTCGCGCCCGCGTCGCAGCGGCTGCTCGAGCAGCCGGACATCGTGGTCCATCAGCACAGGAATGAGCGCGTCGAGCACGTCGACGGTGTAGCCCTGGTTGGCGTCCACGCCGATCCAGACATCCGGGCGCGCCTGACGCACCACGCGGACGCGCTCGATATCGACTTCCAGTTCGCCGCTGAGCTTGAGCTTGAGCGCCTTGGCCGGCGCATACCGGTTGATCGCGATCGATTGCATCGTCGCCGGGTCGTCGGCGCCGAGTGTCCAGGTGGTCAGCAGCGGACGGACCTGTTGCAGACCCGCCAGCGCCCACGCCGGCTTGCCTGCGCGACTGGCCTCCAGATCCCACAGGGCGCAGTCCAGCGCATTGCGGGCGCCGCCGCGCGGCAGCAGTTGCTGCAGGTCGGCGCGGGTGACGCCGGCCTCGATCTGGTCGCGCAGACCTTCGAGCGTCGCCTGCATCTGCTCGGGCGTGTCGTCGAGATAGTAGACGCCGCTGGCCTCGCCGCGACCGCGGTGGCCCTGGTCTTCCAGTTCCACGCGCAGCACCGGCGCGTGCTCGAAGACATAGCCGCTGATCCGGAACGGGGCGAGCATGCGCAGCTTGTCGATCTGCAGAGTCAATCTCATGGCGGTCTCCAGCCGACGTGCGGCGAGGGGTCAGTAATCGAGGGCGAAATCGGTTAGGCCGATCAGGACCAGGACGTAGGCGAGCACGCAGGCCGACGCCAGCAGCAGTGCGGCCCGCAGGATCGCGAACACGCCGCGTCGGCTGCGCAGGGTCTGCAACAGATGCCAGGCCGTCGCCGCGATGCCGCCGACGATGGCGATGACGCTGCCGATACCCAGCAGGATCACGATCGGGTCGAGGCGGCCGTCGAAGCGTGCGAAATCCGCCGAACCCCAGGCCATCACGGCCAGTCCGGCGGCCGGCATCAGCAGCAGCCAGGCGCAGGACACGCGGCTCAGGCGATAGGCGCGCAATGAGACCGGCGACCAATCCAGGTGGCGGCCGTAGCGGCGTCGGACGATCGCCGCGATCGGCCAGGCCAGCACGGTGGACACCAGCACGATGACCGCAGCGATCAGCAGTGGCTTGAGCCAGGTCACCGAGCGGTAGCCTTCGATCTGCAGGAAGACATTGAAGGGTGCCGCCGAATCGACGGCGAAGCCGACCGGCCGACCCTCCTTGAGGATCGCCGCCAGACGCACTTCGTTGTGTGCCGCCTGCCACAGCCAGGGGCCGACCGGCTTGAACAGCGTCGGCTGTCCGTTGGGCTGCTTCATGCGCTCGAAGCGCAGGCTGCCATCGTCGAGCGCCTGCAGGCGTGCCTGCGACAGGACCGTGATCCGTCCCAGTCCTGTCTCGGTGCGTCGCGCCTCGCGATAGGCGGGCGCGGCCAGACGACGCGCCTGCTCGGCGGCCAGGGCCACATCGACGGCAGGCGCCGGCGCCGGCGCGGTGGCGGGGAAATAACGGTCGGCGAAACGTTCCAGCAGTTCACGGCGGATCGGCCCTGTGACGCCGCCAACTCCCGCGCTGTTGAAGGACACGAACAGACCCACGTCGTGGTCGCGGAACAGGAACAGCTGCGAGTGGAAGGAGAAGGTATCGCCGGCATGCGAGACCACCCGTTGGCCGTTGACATCGACCTCGTAGAACCCCAGCGCCATCGTGTGCAGCGGCGGCGCGAAGCGTGTCTGCGGGGTCAGCATCTGTGCGCTGGTCGACGCGCGCAGGATCGGGGTGTCGTGGCCACCGGCCGCGGACAGGTGGGCGATCATGAATCGCGCCATGTCCGAGCCGCTGGCCGACATGCCGCCGGCCGGAACCGACGGCGTGACCTCGAACGCGCGCGCCTGGCCCGAGCCGCGTGCGTATGCCTGCGACGCGTGGCCGCGCAGCGCCGGCGGCAGCGGCTGCCGGAAGCTGGCGTGATGCATCTGCAGCGGCGCATAGATCCTGCGCTCGACGTACTCGGGGAAGGGCAGGCCGGAGACGCGCTCGACGATGTAACCGGCCAGGCTCGTGCCGTAGTTCGAGTAGGCGGGCGTGGTGCCGGGCGCGAAAATCCGCTTCGGGACCCAGTGCGCGAGATAGGGGCCGAGCGCGAGGCCGTCGGCCTCGGCGACAGCCTCGCTGGTCCACATGTTCTTGATGTTGGCTTCGAACCCGGCGGTATGCGTCATCAGGTGCCGCAGCGTGATCGGCGCGCCGCGCCCGGGAACGTCGAAGTCCAGATAGCGGTTGATGTCCGCGTCCAGGTCCAGCTGTCCGGCCTCGACCAGTTGCATCACCGCCGTCCAGGTGAACAACTTGGAGACCGACGCCACCCGGAACAGGGTGGTGTCCGGATCGACCGGGATCCGCTGCTCGACGTCGGCGAAGCCGTAGCCGCGGCGCACCAGAATCCGGCCGTTCTTGACCACCGTGACGACCGCGCCGGCGATATCGCCGCGCTCGATCGCGTACGGCAGGAAGCCGTCCAGCCAGGTGCCGACATCGGCCTCGATCAATGCAGGTGCTTCGACCGGCGGCGGCACGATCGCCGCCCCCGATTGCCGGGCGAAGGCTGGAACGCTCGCGGCGGTGGCACAACACAACACGACAAGCCACGTCCACAGACGCATGCGATGACCCCCTCGACGGCAATCCGAGAGCGATGCAGGTGAGCCCGGCACCGCCGAAGATATCTCAATCAGGCTACATTATTCCTGATCAGAGAAATGTCAAACATTGCGTGGTGTCGATTGCGATACGGGGCACCCGCCACCTGGTCCGTCGTGGTGTCTGCGTCCGGCTGGCCTGGACGCGATCGAGCGGTACAAGGCGATCGCGTCGCCCGCACCAAGAAAACATCCTGATCAGGATGGTGTTCATCCGCGCGTAGTATCGTGCGCACACCTTCATTGCAAAGGACAAGGCCTGTCGATGAGTCCGAAGAGCCCCACGCTCGGAACCCTGCTGCGCGGCTTGCGCACGCGCCGGGGCTGGACGCTCAGGGAGATGAGCGAACACACCGCCATCCCGCTGTCCACCCTGTCGAAGATCGAGCACGACCGACTGACGCTGACCTACGACAAGCTCCAGCACCTGGCGCAGCGCTTGAACATGCGCGTGTCGG
This sequence comes from Luteimonas sp. S4-F44, assembly GCF_022637415.1. Lineage (NCBI taxonomy): Bacteria > Pseudomonadati > Pseudomonadota > Gammaproteobacteria > Lysobacterales > Lysobacteraceae > Luteimonas > Luteimonas sp. S4-F44. The sequence continues at coordinate 1,835,708 of NZ_CP093340.1, read as the reverse complement.
AGCTGTTCGCCGAGCCCGAGCCCGGCGCCGCGCCGCAGGCGGTGACCGCCCGCCGCAGCATTGGCACGCTGGACAAGGCGTTGCGGGTCAAGACCGACAATTACGACTACTTCTATCTGTGCACCGAATTGCGGCGCAAACGCATGATCCCGATCGTCACCAGGGTCCGCGCCAAGACGACGGCCGAGTTCGGCGATCTGGTGCGCCATCCCGGCGAGGAGTACATCCACGTGCTCGAAGGCCGGGTCCAGGTGCACAGCGAGTTCTACGACCCGGTGGTGCTCAGCGAAGGCGAGGGCATCTACATCGACAGCCAGATGGGACATGCCTACATCGTCGATACCGGCTGCGAGGAAGCACTGCTGCTCGGCGTGTGTTCGAGCGCGGACGAAGACCTGATGGAATCGCTGATCACCCTGCACGAGCAGGAAGGCAGCCTCTGAGCTCAGCGTGGCCCTGCCTTGCCGTGCGTGCGCACGCAGGGCAGGGGACGTGCTGACCGCCACGGGCCATAATGTCGGCATGCCGGAACCGCGCGCGCCCATTGCGATCGATGCCGCCGCCGACGCGGCGTGGATGCGCCGGGCGCTGCTGCTCGCCGAACAGGCGATGATCGAGGACGACGAAATTCCGGTCGGGGCGCTGATCGTCTCGCCGGAGGGCGAGGTGATCGGCGAGGGCTGGAACCGCAATATCGCCGAGCACGATCCCAGCGCGCATGCGGAGGTCGTGGCGATGCGCCGCGCGGGGCGGGCCTTGGGCAACCACCGGCTGGTGGGCTGCACGCTGGTGGTCACGCTCGAGCCCTGCGCGATGTGCGCGATGGCGATGATCCATGCGCGCATCGCGCGCGTGGTGTTCGGGGCGTTCGACCCCAAGACCGGCGCGGCGGGCAGCGTGTTCGACGTGCTGGGCGATCCACGGCACAACCACCGGGTGGCGGTGACCGCCGGGGTGCTGGCCGAGATCGCCGGGCCGATGCTGACGAATTACTTCCGTCGCAAGCGCGGCCGCCCGCTGCGCTGAACGCGGGCGAGGGATATGGACCGCTGCGATATCATGCGCGCCACGACAGCGATGGCGACCTGCCCATGAATGCCGACAGGCACAGCGATACCCGGTTGATCTGGATCGATCTGGAGATGACCGGTCTGGACACCGACCACGATCAGATTCTCGAGATCGCCACCGTGATCACCGACGGCGATCTCAACGTGCTGGCCGAAGGTCCTGAATTGGCGATCGTGCAGCCGCTCGATGTGCTCGAGGCGATGGACGACTGGAATCGCAATCAGCACACGCGTTCGGGGCTGTGGGCGCGCTCGCTGGAGCAGGGGGTCGGTCTGGCCGAGGCGCAGGCGCGCACGCTGGCGTTCCTGCAGCAGTGGGTCGAGCCGGGTCGCTCGCCGATGTGCGGCAATTCGATCTGCCAGGATCGGCGCTTCCTGCATCGGCAGATGCCGGCGCTGGAGAAGTTCTTCCATTACCGCAATCTGGACGTGAGCACGCTCAAGGAGCTGGCGCGTCGCTGGGCGCCGCAGATCCTGTCGGGCTTCACCAAGCATTCGGCGCATACCGCGCTGAGCGATGTGCACGATTCGATCGACGAGCTCCGGCACTACCGGCGCCACATGGCGGCGCTGGCGCAGCCTTGAGTTCTCGCGAGAACGGGGCCGTGGATTCCGTCTTCGGATAGGCATCGGCCTGCCGGCCGGTGGCCGCTCTTCCCTCGGTCAAGGCATCCTGCCTTGACTCGGGCGCGCGCCATCCTTGGCGCGTTTGGCGCGGCCACCGGCCGCCAGTCCGCTGCTGCAGACGTGTGCGCCCCGGCTTCGAGTACACGCAACGTCGCATGCTGGGAGAAATCGCGCACTGGCAGGCTCAGTGCGTCGGGCTGGTTGGGGGGTGCGATAGCGCACCCTAGGGGCGTAGAGCCTGCTTGCCGGGCGGTGGCGAGCGCAAGCTGTATGTGTGCGACATGCCGCGCAATCCGGCTCCGTGAGGCGGAGTGGTCGGAGCGAACCGGCAGGCCTTCCCGACCGGCAGAACATGCGCACTTCAATCGAAGTCACTCTTCGAACGACCTCGGCAGCGGACTGGCGGGCGGTGGCCGCGTCGAGCGCGCCAAGGATGGCGCGCGCCCGAGTCAAGGCAGGATGCCTTGACCGAGGGAAAAGCGGCTACCGCCCGGCAGGCCGATGCCCGCCCGAAGTGAGCGCCTTTCTCGCGCGGAAGCTACAAAAAAGCCCGGGAACATCCCGGGCTTTTCGTGGAGCAGGGCAGTCAGCTCGCGCGTGCCTTGGACTTGGCCAGCCTCAGCCAGGTATCGACCACGGTGTCGGGGTTGAGCGACACCGACTCGATGCCTTCTTCCATCAGCCACTGCGCCAGATCCGGATGATCCGACGGCCCCTGGCCGCAGATGCCGACGTACTTGCCCTTCGCGCGGGCGGCCTTGATCGCCATCGACAGCAGCTTCTTGACCGCCGGATCACGCTCGTCGAACAGGTGCGCGACGATCGACGAATCGCGATCCAGGCCCAGCGTGAGCTGGGTGAGATCGTTGGAGCCGATCGAGAAGCCGTCGAAGATCTCGAGGAATTCGTCGGCCAGCAGCGCGTTGGACGGCACCTCGCACATCATGATGATCTTCAGGCCGTTCTCGCCCTGTTTCAGGCCGTTCTTCTCCAGCACCTCGACGACCTTGC